>CAYSQO010000064.1:0-10985 GCA_964433315.1 uncultured Rubrivivax sp. | reverse complement strand
GGCATGTACACCCGCACCGACAACCCCCTGCACATCGTGCAGGAGGTGATCGACAACGCCGCCGACGAGGCCCTGGCCGGCCACGGCAGCCGCATCGCGGTGACCCTGCATGCCGACGGCTCGATCGGCGTCGAGGACGACGGCCGCGGCATCCCCACCGGCCTGCACCCCGAGGAGGGCGTGCCGGTGGTGGAGATCGTCTTCACCCGCCTGCATGCGGGCGGCAAGTTCGACAAGGGCTCGGGCGGCGCCTACAGCTTCAGCGGCGGCCTGCACGGCGTGGGGGTCAGCGTGACCAATGCGCTGTCGACCCGGCTGCAGGTGGCCGTGCACCGCGAGGGCAAGGTCTCGACCCTGGCCTTCGCCGGCGGTGAGGTGATCGAACCCGTCCAGCACCGCAGGCTGGCCGCCGGCGAGCGCCGCCAGGGCACGACGGTGCGCGTCTGGCCCGATCCGAAGTACTTCGAGAGCGCCGAGCTGCCGCGCGCCGAGCTGGTCCACCTGCTGCGCAGCAAGGCGGTGCTGATGCCGGGCGTGACGGTCACGCTCACCCGCGAGAAGACCGGCGGGGAGCCCGAGGTCCAGACCTGGCACTACGCCGGCGGCCTGCGCGACTACCTGGCCCAGACCCTGAACGCCGAAGCGCTGATCCCGCTGTTCGAGGGCGCCCACCACGCCGGCCGCAGCGAGACCGAGAGCTTCGCCGAAGGCGAGGGTGCCGCCTGGTGCGTGGCCTTCACCGAGGAGGGCGCGGCGGTGCGCGAGAGCTACGTCAACCTCATTCCCACGGTGGCCGGCGGCACGCATGAGGCCGGCCTCAAGGACGGGCTCTTCCAGGCGCTCAAGGGCTTCATCGAGCTGCATGCCCTGCTGCCCAAGGGCGTCAAGCTGATGCCCGACGATGTCTTCGGCCGCGCCAGCTTCGTGCTGTCGGCCAAGGTGCTGGACCCGCAGTTCCAGGGCCAGACCAAGGAGCGCCTGAACAGCCGCGACGCGCTGCGCCTGGTCACCACCTTCGTCAAGCCGGCCTTCGAGCTGTGGCTGAGCCAGCATGTCGAGCACGGCAAGAAGCTGGCCGAGCTGGTCATTCGCCAGGCCCAGGCGCGCCAGCGCGCCGGGCAGAAGGTGGAGAAGCGCAAGGGCTCGGGCGTGGCCGTGCTGCCCGGCAAGCTGACCGACTGCGAGAGCCGCGACCTGAGCCTGAACGAGGTCTTCCTCGTCGAGGGCGACTCGGCCGGCGGCAGCGCCAAGATGGGCCGCGACAAGGAGACCCAGGCCATCCTGCCGCTGCGCGGCAAGGTGCTCAACGCCTGGGAGGTCGAGCGCGACCTGCTGTTCAAGAACACCGAGATCCACGACATCGCCGTGGCCCTGGGCATCGACCCGCACGGCCCGCAGGACGAGCCCGACTTCAGCGGCCTGCGCTACGGCAAGGTCTGCATCCTCAGCGACGCGGACGTCGACGGCTCGCACATCCAGGTGCTGCTGCTCACGCTCTTCTTCCGCCACTTCCCCAGGCTCATCGAGCGCGGCCACCTGCACGTGGCGCGGCCGCCGCTCTACCGGGTCGACGCGCCGGCGCGCGGCAAGCGCCCGGCCGCCAAGCTCTACGCCCTGGACGAGGGCGAGCTGCAGGCCATCCTCGACAAGCTGCGCAAGGAGGGCCTGCGCGAGGGCGCTTGGTCCATCAGCCGCTTCAAGGGCCTGGGCGAGATGAACGCCGAGCAGCTCTGGGATACCACCCTCAACCCCGACACCCGGCGCCTGCTGCCGGTGGCCTGGGGCGACGCCGCCGGCTTCCTCGACGCCGAGCAGGCCCTGCACCGCCTGATGGGCAAGGGCGAGGCGGCGGCCCGCCGCGAGCTGATGGAGCTGCGCGGGGACGCGGTCGACATTGATGTCTGAGGCTGGCCGCTTGCCCGGGCCAGCCCCCAGGCTCAGAGCTTGAGCTTCTTGAAGATCTTCTCGGGGATGCTGGTGATGATCCCCATGATCAGGCGCCAGATCGCCGGCAGATAGACGATGTCGGCACGGCGGTCCACCGCCGCGACGATGCCGCGGGCGACGGCCGTGGGCTGGGCCCAGAGCGCGCCCTTCTTGGCGATGGCAGCCGTCATCGGCGTGTCGACGAAGCCGGGGCGGATGTCGACCACCGCGATGTCGCGCGGGGCCAGCCGGTTGCGCAGGCCCTGCAGGAAGCGGCTGACCAGGCCCTTGGCCGCCCCGTAGACGTAGTTGGACTGGCGGCCGCGGTCTCCTGCCACCGAGGTGATCACCGCCAGCGCGCTGCCCGGCGCCATGCGCTGCGCGAGCAGGGTGCAGAGCGCGACCACGGCCACGCCGTTGGTGTGGAGCTGGGCCAGGGTCTCGTCCAGCGAGGCTTCGCAGGCGGCCTGGTCCGGCAGCGTGCCCTGGGCGATCAGCACCACGTCCACCCCGCCGCCGAGCGCAGCCCAGGCTTCGTCGAGCAGGGCCGGCAGCTCGGCCAGCCGGTCCAGGTCGGCGCTGCGCGCGCTGATGGCGGCGGCCCCGCCCCCGGCGCGGACCTGCAGGTCCTGCTGCAGGGCTTCGAGCTTGGCCGGGCTGCGGCCGACGAGGTGCACGCGCGCGCCGCGCGCCACCCACAGGCGGGCGGCGGCCGCGGCGATGGCCGAGGTGGCGCCGAAGATCAGGATGCGGTTCATGCGGGCTGCGGGAGGGAAGGGGGCTCTCCGGCGACGCGCCGCCAGAAGCCCGAGCTGAAGGCCGGGTCGACATGCGCCCGGAAGGCGTCCAGGGCCGGGTGGCCGGCGCGGAACATGTCGGCCGACATGCGCGCGTCCTTGGCCGGGTAGAGCGCGCCGCCGGCTTCGCGCACGACGGCGTCGAGCTCGGCGAAGAGGCGGTGCGAGGCCGCGCCCTGGTTGGGGAAGTCCAGCGCCAGCGTGGCCCCGGCGCGCGGGAAGGACAGCAGGCCGGCCGGCGGACGCTCGCCAAAGGTCTTGAAGACGGCGAGGAAGGAGCCGCTGCCGGCCCGGCCGATGCGGTCGAAGAGCGCGCGCGAGGCTTCCTTCATGGCCGGCCGCGGCAGCACGCACTGGTACTGGTAGAAGCCGCGGCGGCCGTAGATGCGGTTCCAGTCGGCCAGGCCGTCGAGCGGGTAGAAGTACTTCAGCGCCGGCTGCAGCGAGAAGGCCGGCCGCGGCAGGTGGTAATAAGCCAGGTTGAAGGCCGAGACCGAAAGGCCGTTGACCAGCGAGATCGGCGGCTCCAGTGGCACGCGGCGGCGGCCAGGGCCGGGCTCGGCCTGCGGTGCGTCGTGGCCGGCGAAATCGGCTGCGCTGTAAATGCCGCGGCCGCCGCGCAGGCAGTCGACCCAGGCGACGGTGTAGTCGTGGTGCGCGGCCAGGCTTTCGTCCAGGTCCCAGTAGGCGTCCAGCGAGGCGAAGCGGCGCTGCACCACGGCCATCCAGGGCCGACGGATGGGGATGAGCTGGATCTCGACCCAGGTGATCAGCCCGGTCAGGCCCAGGCCGCCGACGGTGGCCTCGAAGCGCCCGTCGGCATCGCCCGGGCGGCAGACCTGGCGGCTGCCGTCCGAGCGCAGCAGCTCGAAGGCCCGCACGTGATGGCCGAAGCTGCCGGCCCGCAGGTGGTTCTTGCCGTGCACGTCGTTGGCCACACAGCCGCCGAGCGTGACGTAGCGGGTGCCCGGCGTCACCGCGACGAACCAGCCGGCCGGCATGACCAGGGCCAGCACCTCGTCGAGGCTGACGCCAGCCTCGGCGCGCAGCACGCCCTGCGCGCGGTCGAAGTGGATGAAGCGGTCGAGGCCGCGGGTCAGCAGCAGCTCGCCTCCCGGGTTCAGCGCGACATCACCGTAGCTGCGGCCCAGGCCGTGGGCGATGCACGGGCCGGCCGCGGTGGGCAGCAGGGCCGTGCGCTCGCTCCAGACCCGCTGCCGCGCAGCGACCGGGCCGGGCAGGCGGCCCCATGCCTTCGGGTGCTTCATCGGCTGGGCAGGCGGCGGCGCCTCAAGGCTGTCCGCCCAGGGCGGCAGCCTGGGCCGCGGCCGGGCGCGCACGGGTTACCGCCACCAGTGCCCAGGCCCCCAGCGCCACGGCGAACCACAGCGTGGTCAGGCGGATCAGCAGGGTGGCGGCCACGGCCGACGCCTCGGCCTGGCCTGCGCCGATCAGCAGGCCGACCATCGTCGCCTCGGCCGAACCCAGGCCGCCGGGCAGGAAGCTGATGGCGCCGACCAGCATCGACAACGCATAGACGAAGAAGGCCCAGGTGGCCTGCAGCGAAAGGCCCATGCCATCGAGCATGAGGTGGAAGGCCCAGGCCTCAGCCCCCCAGGCCAGCACGCTGATGACGGTGGTGGCCAGCAGGATGCCGGGCCGGTGGCAGCTCGCGGCCGAGAACATCAGCTCGCAGAGCCGCGCGCCCAGCGCGCCCAGCCTGCCGCCCGAGGCCTGCAGCCGCGCGTGCAGCGGCCGCAGTCGCTCGGCCAGGGCCAGGGTCAGCAGCAGCAGCACGATGAGCAGCAGCACGCCGCCCACCACCGGCCGGCTGCCCGGGTGGCTGGCCGCGCCCAGGCAGGCGAGCAGCACCACGGCGATCAGGTCCGACAGGCGCTCGCTGAATAGGGCCGCCAGGCTGGCGTGGTAGCCCACGCCATGGTCCTTCAGGAAGATGCTGCGGATGGCCTCGCCGGCCTTTCCCGGCGTGGTGGTGAGGGCGAAGCCCGCCACGTAGATTAGCGCGCTCGGCATGGCCGGCACGCGGTGACCCAGGCGTGACAGCAGCATCTGCCAGCGCATGAAGCGCAGGCCGTAGTTCACCGCCGAAAGCAGCAGCATCAGGCCGATGCCGCCCAGACCGAGCTGGATGATCAGGGCGGTGACTTCTCGCCAGCCGGCCCAGATCGAGAAGCCGGCGTAGCCCAGCACCGACAGCACGATGGACAGGATCAGGGCCCGGCGAGCCCTGGGGGTCAACAGGCTGTTCAACATGCCGCAGGCTCCCGCGCTCGGTCGCGACGGCGGGCTTTAGAGGGCACGGCCGGCCAGGTGATCGCCCAGCCGCAGCGCGAGCTGCACGATGCTGTAGGTCGGGTTGGTGTGACCGCCGGTCGGGAAGACGGAAGAGCCACCAACGTAGAGGTTGTCCACGCCGAAGACCTTGCAGTTCGCATCGACCACGCCCTGCGCGGGCGTGGCCGCCATGCGGGTGCCGCCCATGTGGTGGAAGCCAGCCTGTTCATCGTCGAGCGGATAGGCCTGGTTCTTCAGCAGCCAGTCCTTGACCTTGACGCGGCCCTTGTCGGAACCCGCCAGGTAGCTGCCGACGAGCCGCACCGCATGGTCGGCCGTCGTGCGCTCGACCGGCTGCTTGCGCCAGTGCAGCACGCTGCGGGCCATGCCCCAGGCGTCCTTGTCGCTGCCGAGCTCGATGCGGTTGGATTCATGCGGCAGCTGTTCCCAGGCCACATGCAGCGCCGCGGCGCAGGCCAGGTCCTTGCTGGCCTTCTTTGCGAATTCGGTGAAGATGTCCGGGGCCACGCAGAGGCCGTCCTTGATCAGGGCCTTGATCAGGTTCTCGCCGCTGAGCAGGCGCACGCCGAAGCCGCCGATGGCATGCTTGCGCAGGTAGTCGGCCGTCGGCGCATAGAAGTGCATGCCGCCCGGGGTGCGGAAGCCGGTGAAGGTGAACAGCGCGGCCTCGCCCAGGGTGTAGTGCGGATGCTCCATCCAGTACCGGCCCAGGCTGCGGGCGTCGGGCACCACGCCGCCCTGGTGCTGCTGGTTGGCCCAGAGCAGCAGGCGGCTGTTCTCGATGCCGCCGGTGCACAGCGCATAGGCCGGGGCCTTCAGGCTGACCGGCGTCGCGCCGGCCTGGCCGATGCGTGCCTCGGCGATGCGGCCACGTACCGGCACGAGGTCGACCACGGGGCTGTTGAGCGCGACGGCAATCAGCGCCGATTTCTCCAGCTCGGCCGCGTACTTGTCGCCAAAGCGCACGATGGGCTTGCTGAAGCGGAACTCGATTTCCTGCAGGTCGGCCGACAGGGCCTGGTCCGGCTTCGCGGCCGGCAGGCCGAGCAGGCGGTCGGCTTCGCTGCCATAGGGATCCAGGTCGGTCTTGCGGATCGGCCAGCCGGAGTTCGGCACACCCGGACGGGCCTCGAAGTCGATCGCGTCGAGCGCTCGACACCAGCCCTGCCAGTGACCGCTGCTGCCACCCAGGTAACGCAGACGGGAACTGCCGAGCTCGAAGTAGTTGTCCCCGACGACCTTGCCGTTGTAGGCCGCTTGCACATCCGCGTCATACGTCCGGCCGCCAGCCTCCAGCAGCACGCAGGGAATGCGCTTGGCTGCCAGGCGCAGGGCCAGGGAGATACCGGCCGGGCCGCCGCCGACGATGCAGACCTTGGGCTGGAAGCCGGAAGCCTGGTAGGCCTTGAAATCGTTGTAGATCATTGGTCGTCCGATTTCAGCAGCCAGCCATCGCGCAGAACCAGGCCCTTTTCCCGGAAGAAGGCGGCGCGCCAGAAGGCCAGACTGGCCAGTCCGCCCAGCAGGCCCAGCAGGGCCGATCGACGTTGCAACATCGTGAGGTGCCTCGGAGGTGAAAGGGATCGTCAGGGCGCGGCGGTGGTCCGACCTTCGGCCGACACCCGTTCCATCACGCCCAGGTTGCGCACGGGGTCTTGCACCCGCACGCGGAAACTTGCGCTGAAGGCCGGTGCGCCGGGGCGTGCCACCCAGTCGGCCACCGAGGCCCAGTCGATCACATACTGGATCGGCGAGCCGACGATGTAGTCGTCGCGCACGTCGCCGGAGCTCCGCAGCACCTTCAGCGCCTCGGGGTTGACCTTGCCGTCCAGGTTGATCGTTCGGTCGTGGAAATAGCCCAGGGTGCCGGTCTGCACCGCACCGACCCAGACCTCGGGCGGCACATGCTCGCCCACCCACTCGGCGACCTGGCGGTGCATATGCTGCTCGCCGTGCTGCCAATGCAGTCGGGCATTGTTCAGCGCGAGGCCACAGGCCAGCAGCAGCCCCAGGCCGAGGAGCGGCTGCAGGGCCGGGCGATGCGACAGGATGCGGCCGCCCAGCGCGCTGAGCACCACCACCAGCATTGGCCAAAGCAGCACGCTCAGCACCGAGAAGTAGCGCGGGATGAAGTGCGCCGCACCAAAGAAGAGACCGTAGTAGCCGACCACGCCGCCCAGGAAGAGCGTGCCGCCCAGCAACACGCGGCGCGCGCCCAGGCTGCGGCCGCGCGACCAGCGCTCGAAGGCCAGCAGCACGCCCGCCACCAGCAGGGGCCCGAGCACCCAGACGGCCAGGTTGCGCTCGATCGAGCCGGGCACCGGCAGCACGGCGATCAGCGCCTCCAGCAGATTGGCCGGCACCACCGGCAGGTTCTGCCCCAGGGCGGCGTTGTGCGACTGGGCACTGCCGCTGATCGGGACGATCGAGCCGAAGTACAGCTTGTTGTGAATCAGCCAGGGCGAGGCCGTCAGCAGCGAGGCCGTACCGGCGATCACCGCATCGCGCAACCGGCGCAGCAGGCCGCCGCCGGCCGCGCCGCCGATCAGCACATGTGCGGCCAGCAGGCCACCGATGAAGAAGACCGCGTCATTGCGGGCCAGGAAGACCAGGCCCAGCACCAGCCCGAGCACGACGCTCTCGCCGGTGCTGGCCGGCCGCGTGGCCTGGGCGGCGGTCTGGCGCAGGTAGACCAGCAGGGCCACCAGCACCGCGAGGTGGTAGAGGCCGGTCTCCAGGCCGTTGCTGCTGTGGGCCGTGATCGCGTAACCGCAGAGCCACAGGCCGGCGCCCAGGCCGGCGATCAGCGGAGCCTGCGGCAGGTCGCCCGCCAGATGGCGGATCAGCTTGGCCATGGCCCAGGCCGCGAGCAGAGCCTGCAGCGCGGACAGCAGCGCCACGCCAGCGATCGCCAACATCTTGTCACCGCCGACCAGGGCATGCAGGGCGGCAAACAGGAAGGTGGCCAGCGGCTGTACACCGTTGGTGGGCATCGTGCCCTCGGCCGTCGAAAGGCCCAGACCGAGCGCGAAATTGCGCGCCACGGTTTGCATCAGGTATCCGTCCTCGGACAGAAACTGCCAGTAAATCCGGTCCGGCCAATCTGCGAGCGGAAACAGCCGCATCAAGCCGCCGACGATAAACAACAAGGCAATGGCCCCCATGGCCATGCTGCGCAGTCGGCGGGATCGGGTTTCGGTCATGGTGTGGGAAAGAAGGCGGGAGCCTGTTGCTTGGGGCGCAGGCACTGTATCGCAAGGCCTGTGCCGGCCCGATGACGGTCGGGTCCGGCGGACTCAGCGCCGCGCCAGCCTCAGCCGCACCCCGTTGGCCGAACGCAGCGTGAGCCGGGCGGTCGGCCGGGGCTGGTGGCCGGGCAGGGGCAGCAGGCGGTAGCGCTGCAGCAGGCGGGCCAGGATGAGCACGCTTTCCTGCGTGGCAAAGGCCGCCCCGGGGCAGGCGCGGGGCCCCAGGCCGAAGGGCAGGTAGGCCCCGCGCGGCAGGGCGGCCGCGGTCTCGGGCGCGAAGCGGCCCGGGTCGAAGTGCTCGGGGGCCGGCCACAGGCCCTGGTGGCGCTGCACCAGCCAGGGCGAGACGACCACCATGTCGCCCGCGGCCACCGGCTTGCCGCGCAGGCTGCCGGGGCCCTGCGCCTGGCGCAGGTAGAAGGCGATCGGCGGGTAGAGCCGCAGCGTCTCGCGGAAGACCGCATGCACCCCCTCCAGGCGGCGGGTGTCGCCGAAGGCCGGTTCGCGCCCGGCCCACAGGGCCTGGATGCTGGCGTGCAGCTCGTCCTGCAGGGCCGGCCGCTCGGCCAGCAGGTGCAGGGCCCAGGCCAGGGTGGAGGCCGAGGTCTCGTGGCCGGCCAGGAACAGGGTGCCGACCTGGTCGACCACCTCGTCGACGCCAAGCCGGCTGCCATCCGCCGGGTCCTCGGCGCGGAAGAGGGCGGCCAGCATGTCGTCCGGCAGCCCGGCTTCGCCGCGCAGCAGGGCCTGGTGGCGGGCCTGGATGGGGCCGGCGAAGGCGGCCCGGATGGCGGCCCCCTGGCGGCGGCAGCGGGCCCGGTGCAGGCCCGTGGGCAGGTGCAGGGCGCTCAGGCCCATGACGCGCTGGGCGTTCTCCTGGTAGCGCCGGAAGGCCTCGTGCACGTCCCGCGCCGCCTCGGCCGAGAGCGGCTGCGAGAGCAGGGTGCGGAAGATGATGTCCGCCGTCACGTGGCTCATGGCCGCATCGGCGTCCCAGGGCTGCTGGCCGTCGGCCAGCAGATCGCAGCGCCGCAGCAGGGCGTCCACGCTCTCCAGCATGCGCGGGAAGGCCAGGCGCAGGCCGGCCTGCACGAAGGCCTGGTCGACCAGGCGGCGCTGGCGCTGCCAGGCCGTCCCGGTGGCGTTGAACAGGCTCAGGCCGATCAGCGGCTGCAGGATGTCCGCCAGGTAGGGGTGCTTGGGGTAGGCCTCGGCCTGCTCGACGAGCAGCTCCCGCACCGTCTCCGGGGCATTGACCAGGTGGAGGGTCTGCCCGGCGAGGCGGCCGCTGCCCATCTGCATGCGGTAGGCCCGCGGCGGCAGCAGGTTGAGCATGGAGCGGCCGTCGCGCCGCAGCAGCCCGCCGAGCAGGGCCAGGCGAGGGCGCCGGGCCGCGGCCGGGGCGGGCGCGGCGGCCGGGCCGGGGGGCCGGCCCATGAGGCTTTCCAGCGTCCGCGGGCCGGCGCTGAGCAGGAAGTAGTCGTTGTCGACCGGCTGCTCGCTGGCCATCAGGTACTGGAAGTGGATGCGGAAGATGTCGCGCCGCAGCCGCGCGTAGCGGGCGGCGCCCAGCATGCGGTCGAAGCGCGCCGACTTCAGGCGCAGCGAGGGTGGCGCCGGCCCCAGGCCGCTGGCGGCCAGCGGGTCGACCAGGGCGTAGCACAGGGGATCGCCGGGGGCCGACAGGTCCAGCCAGGGCAGGCCCGAGGCGGCCACCGCCGCCAGCTGCCCGCGGTACCAGCCGGCCTGGGGGATCAGGGCCAGGAAGGGGTGGACGGCGCCCAGGGTGAGCAGCTTGAGCGGCGGTCGGGGAGCCCCCGGCTTCTGCCGCGCCAGCCAGCGCGCCGCGACCGAGACGGCGCTCAGCGCCCCCGCGCTGTGGCCCACCAGCAGCACCTCGTCGACCGGCGTGCCGGCGCGGGCCTCGGCTTCGAAGTCGGCGGATAGGCGGGCGGCGAAGGCCTCCAGCCGGTCCTCCAGGGCCGGGATCCGGCGGCCGGACCAGGCCCACAGGAAGGGCCAGGCCCGCATGAGCCAGTACACCCGCTGCGCCTCGCCCAGGCGCAGCAGGGCGGCCGTCGCCGCCAGGCCCAGGCCCACCGCGGGCCAGGCCCCCAGCGGGCCGGCCGCCCCCAGCGCGGCATGCGCGCCGGCAGCCAGCCCGGCCCCCAGCAGCGCGGCCGCCAGGGTGTAGAGCAGGGGCAGCAGGATCATCCAGGTGAAGGGCCGGGCCAGGCGCCAGCTGCCCGCCAGGGCCCCGCAGGCCGCGAAGCGCAGGTAGAAGCCGGGCATGCGCGCCAGCACCGGCCCGAGGCGCTCGGGCCACCAGGCCCGCAGCAGGTCGTTCCAGCCCAGGAAGCGCAGCTCGGCCTGGGTGGTCTGGCCGGCGTGCTCCGCCTCGACCTGCCAGCCCGACACGGTCTCGCCGGCCGGCTCCAGGGTGCCGACCCGGTAGCGCCGCTCCGGCTGCAGGGCCTGCTGGCGCGCGGCCTCGTCGCGGTAGAGCGCGTGGTAGCTGCGCGCCCCGCGGGTGTCGAAGCCGGGCAGGTAATAGACCCGCCGGCGGCGCACCGGCCCGCCGGCTGCGCGACGCGCTCGAACCGGTCGCGATGCACGACGTCTGGTCGTCCCGGGTCGGCGACGCCGTCGGCGCCCGCGGCCTGGACTTCTTCACCGCCTACGTCGGCGGGCGCGGCGG
>CAYSQO010000063.1:0-11658 GCA_964433315.1 uncultured Rubrivivax sp. | reverse complement strand
ACGCCCACGCTTATCGGCTGTTGTTTGTTAAAGAGCGGTTGCCTTGCGGCGTCTGCGTTTTCTGCAGAAGAGGTGAATTATTGTCTGCTTTAAAAACCTTGTCAAGCGCTTGGTTTTTGCTGCTTTCACCTCGCTTCGCTTGTCTTGGCTGCTGCGTTCGCAGCAGCCGTGATCAGCGAAGCCCGCTACTGTAGCAGAGCTTTTTGCGTTTTGCAAAGCTGGGCGGTTTTTTATTTGGACATGGCCTCACTGCGATCCATGGGACGGTGCGCCTCGGGCTTGTCTGAACTGCAGCGACGGGCATCTGTCCGGAGGATCTTCTGCTTCAGCGCAGGGATCTGACTGGGGTGCAGGGAGAAGCTCCTCAGCCCCATGCCCAGCAGCACCTCCGTGAAGTCGGTGTCGCCGGCGATCTCCCCGCAGACGCAGACGGACTTCCCTCTGGCGCGGGCCGCCTGGATGGTGAGCCTCAGCAGCTGAAGCACCGCGGGATGCCAGGGGTCGTAGAGATGGGAGACCGACTCGTCGGCACGGTCGATGGCCAGCGTGTACTGGACCAGGTCGTTGGTGCCGATCGCAAGGAAGTCGAAGCGGTCGAGGAAGGTCTCGACCATCAGCGCAGCCGCGGGCACCTCGATCATGGCGCCGACCTTCACGTCGCCCTGGGGACGGCCGCCATCGATGAGCTGCTGCTTCGCGCGCTCGATCATCTCCAAGGTGAGGCGGATCTCGGACTCATGCGCGAGCATCGGGATCAGGAGCCGCACCGGACCATGGGCGCTGGCACGCAGGATGGCCCGCAGCTGCTGGCGGAACATGCTGGGCTCGGACAGGCTCCAGCGGATGGCGCGCAAGCCGAGCGCGGGGTTCAGCCCCTGTTCGTGCCGCAGCTCATGGATGGACAGGCGGTCGAGCGGCTTGTCCGCGCCGACATCGACGGTCCGGATGGTGACCGGCAGGCCCTTCATCGCCAGCACGGCGTCGCGGTAAGCCTCGTACTGCTCCTCCTCGCCGGGAAGTTCTCCGTTGCGGTTCATGAAGAGGAACTCGGTGCGGAACAGGCCCACGCCCTGTGCGCCGGCAGCGATCGCGGCCTCGGCGTCCGACTCCAGCTCGATGTTGGCCAGCAGCTCGACGGGCTCTCCGTCCAGGGTGACGGCAGGCGTGTGGCGCAGCCGGGCGAGGCGCTCGCGCTCGAGCTCCCCGCTGCGCTGTCGGAAACGGTACTCCTCCAGCACGATGGGCGAGGGGTCGACGATGACCAGGCCGGCGTCGCCATCGACGACGATCCAGTCGTCCTGGCGGATCAGGCGGCTGGCCTCGCGGGCGCCGACGACCGCCGGGATGTTGAGGCTGCGCGCGACGATGGCGGTGTGCGACGTGGGCCCGCCGACATCGGTCACGAAGCCGCTGAAGACGCTGCGCCGGAAGCCCAGCATGTCGGCTGGCGAGATGTCGTTGGCCACCAGGATGAGCGGATTGCCCCCGGACAGGTCGGCCGCCTGGGCCAGCGCGGCGGCACGGGCCACGCCGGCGCCCCCGTCGGACAGGGCCAGCAGCAGGCGCTCGACGACCTGCTCCAGGTCAGCCTTGCGTTCGCGCAGGTACTCGTCCTCCATCTCGTCGAACTGCCGGGCCAGCACCTCCAGCTGGGCTGACAGGGCCCATTCGGCGTTGTAGCGGCGCTCGGCGATCCACTGCTTGGTCGCGGCGCTCAGCAGTTCGTCCTGCAGCAGCATCACGTGCACGTCGAGCAGGGCCGAGAGCTCGGCCGGGGCATCGACGGGCAGTTCGCGCTGCAGGGCCTCCAGTTCGGCGACCACGACATCGCGGGCGGTCCGCAGGCGGCGGACCTCGGCCTCGATCTGCGCGGGCTCGATGTAGTAGTGCGCGACGTCGACGCGGCTGGACGACACCAGCAGGGCGCGACCGATCGCCACCCCCCGCGCCACCGGCAATCCGAAGAGCTGAAAACTCATGCAGCCGATGCTAGCCGGCAGGGCCTACCGCGCCGATCCGGCCTCACCCCTTGTTGCATCGACGTCGCGCGGGCCTGGCCGGCCGCCCGCGCTGTCACGAAGCGATCACCAAGCCGACACGGCCGCGTCACCCCGGCACCCGAAGCTTGCCGCCCACACGCTGACTTCACGATCAAGGGACCGACGATGCGGGATCTGCCACTGCCGACCCAGCCGCTGCATGACCTCACGGGCCGCGAGATGCGCGCCTCCCGGAGGTCGCTTCCAGGCCGGGAGACCGCCGCTGCGGGCGGGCGCGCGCGTCTGGTCGTGGCTTGGGCGCGCGATGAAGCCGAAGTCCGGGAGGCCCAGCACCTGAGGTACCAGGTCTTCGCCGAAGAAATGGGGGCCCGCCTGAATCCCCCCGCCGGCACCCCGGCCGGCCTGGACGTGGACGTGTTCGACGCCTATTGCGAGCACCTGCTGGTGCGTGCCGTGCTGGATGACGAGTCCGCCCCGGTGATCGGCACCTACCGGGTGCTGACGCCGGACGCGGCCCGCCGCGTCGGCGGGCTCTACAGCGAAACCGAGTTCGACCTCGTGCGCCTGCGCAGCCTGCGCCCGACCATGGTCGAGCTCGGCCGCTCCTGCGTGCACCCAGAGCACCGCCACGGCGGCGCGATCCTTGCGCTCTGGGGGGCGCTGGCCGAGTTCATGCACCGCAACCAGCTCGACACCATGGTCGGCTGCGCCAGCATCAGCATGCGCGACGGCGGCCACCTGGCCGCCAGCCTGTGGGAGCAGCTGCGCCACACCCACCTCGCGCCGATCGAGTGGCGGGTGCGCCCGCGGCTGCCGCTGCCGGTGGCCGAGCTGCGCAGCGACCTAACGGTCGACGCGCCGCCGCTGATCAAGGGCTATCTGCGCTGCGGCGCCCGCGTGCTGGGCGCGCCGGCCTGGGATCCGGACTTCAACACGGCCGACCTGCCGCTGCTGATGCGCATCGAGGACCTGCCGGCCAAGTACCGCCGGCACTTCCTGGGGCAGGAGCCGGTCGCCTCGCTCTGAACGACGAACGTGGCGGCAACACGCCGCCGCCGCTCACTCGCCCTCGCCGAACTTGGCGTCGAAGAGGGCAGTGATCGCGTCAGCGGCCTCCGCCTCGCGCGGCCCGTCGGTCTCCAGCTCCACCTCGCTGCCCAGGCCCGCGGCCAGCATCATCACGCCCATGATGCTCTTGGCGTTGATGCGCCGGCCGTTGCGGCTGAGGAAGACCTCGCAGGGGAAGCTGGCGGCCAGCTTCGTCAGCTTGGCCGAGGCCCGGGCATGCAGCCCGAGCTTATTGCTGATGGTGATGCGCCTGGAGATCATCGCGTGAACGGGGTCCGACGGATTGGGCCTGATTCTGCGGCCGGGCATTGGCGACCTGCATGACCCCCTGGGTCGCGCCGGCCACGGCGCGGGTCACCAGACGGTCCAGCGGCTCGCCCGCGTAGTTCATCGCCCGCCAGAGCATGGGCAGGTTCACCCCGGTGACGACCTTGACCTGGCCCAGGTCCGTCAGACGCTGGGCGATGTTGGCCGGCGTCGCGCCGAAGGCATCGGTCAGGATCAGCAGCTCCAGGCCCTGCGCCTCGCGCGGCAGCGCCTCGACCAGGGCGCGGGCCCGCTGCTCGGTCTGCTCGGGCGCCGCCTCGGGCGGCACATCCAGGGCCAGCAGGGCCTCGGCCTGTTCAGGGAAGGCATGCGCGCCGACCGCCTTCAGGGCGCTCGCCAGCGGCGCGTGGGCAAGGATCAGCAGCTTGGCCATCGAGATCCATCCAGGGCATGCGCCTCCGGGGGCAGGGCGCCGGTCATGGCCGGGCCAGCTCCAGGCGCTCGAAGAACATCTCGGTCGCCTCGGGGCCGGGCCGGCCGTCGAGCGCGATCAGCTGATAGACCTGCCGCTCCACCGCGAAGGCCGCCGACAGCTCGCGCACCGGCCGGCCATCGGGCCGCTGCCCGTCGACGACGATGCGCCGGGCTTCGGGCCGCGCGGCCGCCCCCGAGGGGACATAGGGCTCGGCGGAGCGCTCGACGCCGCCGAGCTGCACGCGCCGCGCCGCGCGCAGCGCCTCCAGGGCCGGCCCGACCTCGGCGGCCCCGGCCACCTCCAGCGTGCTGACGGCCCAGGTCGTGCCCTCGGCGTCGCAGACCTGCATCTCCACGACGCGCGATACGCCCCCGTCCAGCTTGACCGGGCGCTCGTGGCGCTCCGGCTTGCAGGGCATCCACACCGCGACCGCGCCCTCGGCCGGTCGCACGCTGCGCCAGTCCAGCGCCGGCGAGCAGCCGGCCAGGGCCAGCGCCGCCAGGGCCAGCCCCGAGGCGACCGGCCGGCCACCGCGCCGGGGCAGGCGGGCGGGCGAGACAGCGGGCGTGGGTCGAAGGCGCATGACGGGCCATGTTCGCATGCCCGGACCGCCGCGGACCAGCCTGCCGCCCGACCCCTGCGGCGGCGGCGCCACGGCGCCTAGCCGAGGGCGCGCCAGCGTTCGGGCGTGCCCACGTCGACCCAGGGCCCGTCCAGCCGCAGGCCGCCCAGGCGCCCGGCGTCGATGGCCCGGTCGAGCCAGGGCTTGAGCGGCGCGCGCTGCCCCGGCGCCAGGCCCTCGATCAGGGCTGGCCGCAGCAGCGCCAGCGTGGAGTAGGTCCGCGCCTCGGCGCCCGGCGGCAGGCCCCCACCGGCCGGCAGGTGCTGAAGGCGGCCGGCCGCGTCCAGCATGAAGTCGCCGCGCGGCCGGTGCTCGGGGTTGGGCACCATCCACAGCCAGGCCCGATCCCCGCTGTCGAGGAAGGCCTGAGCCCGCGCCGGATCGAAGCGGAAGCCCGGCACCCAGGCGTCGCCGGCCAGCAGCCAGCAGGCCGGCGCGTCGATCAGCGGCCAGGCCGTGGCCAGGCCGCCGGCCGTCTCCAGCGCCCCGCCGTAGGCCGCCTGCTCGTCGCTGTAGCGCAGGTCCAGGCCCCAGCGGCGGCCGTCGCCCAGCGCGGCCGGGAACTGCCCGGCCAGCCAGGCGGTGTTGATCACCACGCGACGCACGCCGTCGCGGGCCAGGGCGGCCAGATGCCATTCGATCAAGGGCCGGCCCTGCACCGGCAGCAGGGGCTTGGGCACGCGGTCGGTCCAGGGGCGCAGGCGCTCGCCGCGACCGGCGGCCAGGATGAAGGCAGGCAGGGGGTTCGAGGCAGACATCACAGCCCACTGTAAGCCGGCCGGCGCAGCATCCGGCGCCGCGTCGCGGCCCGGCGGCGGAAGCGCAGCGGCCGGCACCTAAAATGTGGGTTTGCCCTTGATTCAACCGGAGCGTCTTCTCTCCATGGCTTCGACCCGACCCCAGGCCACCCCGGCGGCCAGCCCCTCCCTCATGGCCGCAGCGATCCGGGCCCTGGCCATGGACGCGGTCCAGGCTGCGAACTCCGGCCACCCCGGCGCCCCGATGGGCATGGCCGACATCGCCGTGGCTCTCTGGAGCCGCCACCTGCGGCACAACCCGGCCGATCCGTCCTGGGCCGACCGCGACCGCTTCGTGCTCAGCAACGGCCACGGCTCGATGCTGATCTACGCGCTGCTGCACCTCAGCGGCTACGCGCTGCCCATGGACGAGCTGCGCGCCTTCCGCCAGCTGCACAGCAAGACGCCGGGCCACCCCGAGGTGGGCATCACCCCGGGCGTGGAGACCACCACCGGCCCGCTGGGCCAGGGCATCACCAACGCGGTGGGCATGGCGCTGGCCGAGAAGCTGCTGGCGGCCGAGTTCAACCGCCCCGGCCACGCCCTCGTCGACCACCGCACCTACGTCTTCCTGGGCGACGGCTGCCTGATGGAGGGCATCAGCCACGAGGCCTGCGCCCTGGCCGGCGCCTGGAAGCTCAACAAGCTGGTCGCCCTCTACGACGACAACGGCATCTCCATCGACGGCCAGGTCACGCCCTGGTTCGGCGACGACACCCCGGCCCGATTCAAGGCCTACGGCTGGCAAGTCATCGGCCCGGTCGACGGCCATGACGTGGACGCCGTGGACGCCGCCCTCGCCCAGGCCAAGACCAGCGCCGACAAGCCGGTGCTGATCGTCGCCAAGACCCACATCGGCAAGGGCTCGCCCAATCGCGCCAACACCGCCAAGGCCCACGGCGAGCCGCTCGGCGCCGAGGAGATCGCCAAGACCCGCGAGGCCATCGGCTGGCCGCATGCGCCCTTCGAGGTGCCGGCCGAGGTCTACGCCGCCTGGGATGCCAAGGCCCGCGGCGGCGCGCTGCAGGCCGCCTGGCAGCAGGGCTTCGAGGCCTACGCCGCCGCCCATCCCGAGCTGGCCGCCGCCTTCCAGCGCCGCATGGCCGGCGAGCTGCCGGCGGACTTCGCCGAGATCGCCGTCGAGGCCGTCGGCGCCGCCCACGAGAAGGCCGAGACCGTCGCCACCCGCAAGGCCAGCCAGATCGCCCTGGAGCACTTTACGGCCCGGCTGCCCGAGCTGCTGGGCGGCAGCGCCGACCTGACCGGCTCCAACCTGACCCACACCAAGAGCACCCCGGCCTTCCGGGTCGATGCCGCGGGGGCGGTCGTGCGGACCGAGGACGGCGCGATCGGCCGCCACATCAACTACGGCGTGCGCGAGTTCGGCATGGCCGCCATCATGAACGGCGTGGCCCTGCACGGCGGCTACATCCCCTACGGCGGCACCTTCCTGACCTTCAGCGACTACAGCCGCAACGCCATCCGCATGGCCGCGCTGATGAAGACGCGGGTCATCCACGTCTTCACCCACGACTCCATCGGCCTGGGCGAGGACGGCCCGACCCACCAGTCGGTCGAGCACGCCGCCAGCCTGCGCCTGATCCCGGGCCTGGACGTCTGGCGCCCGGCCGACACCTGCGAGACCGCGGTGGCCTGGACCCTGGCCCTGGCCAACAAGCACCGCCCCAGCGCGCTGCTGCTGTCGCGCCAGAACCTGCCCTACGCGCCGCGCACCGACGCCGACGTCATCACCCGCGGCGGCTACGTGCTGGCCGAGCCGGCCGAGGTCGGCCTGGACAAGGCCCCCAAGGCCGTGATCCTGGCCACCGGCTCCGAAGTCCAGATCGCCCTGCACGCCCAGGCCCAGCTGGCCGAGCTGAAGATCCCGGTGCGCGTGGTCAGCCTGCCCAGCACCACCGTCTTCGACCGCCAGGACGCCGCCTACAAGAGCGAGGTGCTGCCGCCCAAGCTGCCGCGCATCGCCATCGAGGCCGGCGTCAGCGACTTCTGGTGGAAGTACGGCTGCGCGGCCGTCATCGGCATCGACACCTTCGGCGAATCGGCCCCGGCCGGTGCGCTCTTCAAGCACTTCGGCTTCACGCCCGAGAACCTGGTCGCCACCGTGCGCAAGGTCCTCGACCAGTAAGCCCGGGCGCTGCCTCCGCTGGCATGCGGCGCCCGCCGGCGCCGCGATGCCGATCCCCCCGGTTTCCCTGAACGCAACCTCCCTGGAGACTCTCCATGACCCTCAAGATCGGCATCAACGGCTTCGGCCGCATCGGCCGCATGGTGTTCCGTGCCGCCATCGCGAACCACAAGGACATCGAAGTCGTCGCGATCAACGACCTGCTCGAACCCGACTACCTGGCCTACATGCTGAAGTACGACAGCGTGCACGGCCGCTTTGACGGCGAGGTCTCGGTCGACGGCAACACCCTGGTCGTCAACGGCAAGAAGATCCGCCTGACCGCCGTCAAGAACCCGGCCGAGCTGGCCTGGGGCGAGGTCGGCGCCGACATCGTCGTCGAGTCCACCGGCCTGTTCCTGACCAAGGAAAGCTGCGAGGCCCACCTCAAGGCCGGCGCGAAGAAGGTCATCCAGTCGGCCCCGTCGAAGGACGACACCCCGATGTTCGTCTATGGCGTGAACCACCAGAGCTACGCCGGCCAGGCCATCATCTCCAACGCCAGCTGCACCACCAACTGCCTGGCCCCGGTGGCCAAGGTGCTCAATGACAAGTGGGGCATCAAGCGCGGCCTGATGACCACCGTGCACGCCGCCACCGCCACCCAGAAGACCGTCGACGGCCCGAGCAACAAGGACTGGCGCGGCGGCCGCGGCATCCTCGAGAACATCATCCCGTCGAGCACCGGCGCGGCCAAGGCCGTCGGCGTGGTGCTGCCCGAGCTCAAGGGCAAGCTGACCGGCATGGCCTTCCGCGTGCCGACCAGCGACGTGTCGGTCGTCGACCTGACCGTCGAGCTCAACAGCGAAGCCAGCTACGCCGAGATCGTCGCCGAGATGAAGGCGCAGAGCGAAGGCGCGCTCAAGGGCGTGCTGGGCTTCACCGACGAGAAGGTCGTGGCCACCGACTTCCGCGGCGAAGTCTGCACCTCGGTCTTCGACGCCGAAGCCGGCATCGCGCTGGACAAGACCTTCGTCAAGGTCGTCGCCTGGTACGACAACGAGTGGGGCTACTCGAACAAGGTCCTGGAGATGGCCCGCGTCATCGCCGGCTGATCCCGACGGCGGCGGCCCCGTGCCGCCCCGACGCCCCAGGCCCGCTTCGGCGGGCCTTTTTCTTGTCCGGCGCGCGCCGGCGGGGCCGCCGGGCCGCTGCAAGGCGGCGGCAACATGGCCTGCCTACACTGCGCCGCCTCAGGAGGACAAGATGCACAAAAAGATCCGGGGCGCCGCAGCGGCCGCCCTGCTGCTGACCCAGCTGCCCACCGCCGGCCTGGCGGCCGAAGCGCCCCCGCGCTTCATCGTGACCCTGCGCACCGCCGCCGGCCTCGCGGCCAGCGCCAGCGCCCAGGGCCAGACCGTCGCCACGGCACAGGCCGGCCTGCAGCGGCGCAGCGGACTGCAGGCCCTGGGCGAGGCCGGGGCGGGCCAGCTCGTCCTGCGCGGCCGGCCCGGGCAGGATGCCGGGGCGCTGATGCAGGCCCTGGCCGCCGACCCGGCCGTGGCCAGCGTGCAGATCGACCGCACGGTGCGCCGCCACGCCCTGCCGAATGACCCGCGCCTGAGCCGCGGCGACAGCGTGGGCCCGGCCGTCGGCCAGTGGTACCTGGCCACGCCGGACGCAGCGCGGCCCAGCGCGGTCGACGCCCTCCGGGCCTGGGACCTCAGCAAGGGCGGCAGCCCGTCCGCCGGCCTGGTCGTGGCCGTGCTGGACTCGGGCATCCGGCCGGATCACCCCGACCTGGCCGGCAAGCTGCTGCCGGGCTACGACTTCGTCAACGACCCCAGCCTGTCGATCGACGGCGACGGCCGCGACGACGACCCCAGCGACCCGGGCGACGCCACCGTCCTGGGCGACCCCTTCGGCTGCGGCAACGCGCCCAGCTCCTGGCACGGCACCCAGGTGGCCGGCCTGATCGGCGCGGCCACCGACAACGGCCTGGGCATGGCCGGGGCCGGCTGGCACCTGCGCGTGCTGCCGCTGCGCGTGCTGGGCCGCTGCGTGGGCTACCAGTCGGACATCGTCGCGGCCATGCGCTGGGCGGCCGGACTGGACGTGGCCGGCCTGCCGCCCAATCCCCATCCGGCCCGGGTGCTGAACCTCAGCCTCGGCGGCGAGGGGGCCTGCGACCGCGTCTATCAAGCGGCCATCGACGAGGTGCGTGCGCGCGGCGTGGTGGTGGTCGCCTCGGTCGGCAACTCCAACGGCCGGGCGGTCACGGCCCCGGCCAACTGCGCCGGCGTGATCGCGGTCGGCGGCCTGCGGCACGACGGGCTGAAGGTCGGCTACTCCGACGTGGGCCCCGAGATCAGCCTGTCGGCCCCGGCCGGCAACTGCGCCAGCGACACCGGCCCCTGCCTGTACCCGATCAGCACCACCAGCGACCGCGGCAGCACGGTGCCGGCCGGAGCCACCTACACCGGCGACGGTGCTGATGCCAGCCTCGGCACCAGCTTCGCCACCCCCCTGGTGGCGGCCACGGCCGGCCTGGTGCTGAGCGTGCAGCCGGGTCTCTCGCCCGACCAGGTGCGGCAGGTGCTGCAGCGCAGCGCCCGCAGCTTCCCCGCCAGCAGCGAGCCGGCCTGCCGGGCGCCGGGCGCGGTCGACCAGCTGCAGTGCCGCTGCACCACGAGCACCTGCGGCGCCGGCATGCTCGACATGGCCGCCGCGGTCCAGCGGGCCAGCACCACCTCGCCGGGTGGCGGCAGTGGGGGCGGCGGCGGCGCGCCGGGCCGGCTGGGGCTGTTCGCCCTGGCCCTGGCCGTGGTGGCCGCAGCGCGCGGCGCGCGCCTGCGGCGCTGAGGCGGATCGGGCCTCAGCCGGCGCAGGCGCCGAAGCCCGGGCCCGGCAGGCGCACCGCCCCCAGGGCCTGGGCCTGCGCGGGCGTCGCCTGGGGCAGACGCAGCATCCAGGCCGCGGCGGCATCGCGCGCCTCCAGCACGCGGGCGGTACGCACGCCGCGCGGTCTCAGGGCCTGCAGCGCGCGCTCGGCGGCCGCGGCGTCCGGGGCCCGCGCAAGCACCAGCCAGCGCTCGCCTGCCTGGACCTGCAGGGCCGCATCGAGGCCCAGCTTGCGCAGTTCGGCCTGCTTGGCGCGCTGGGCGGCCTCGGTGTAGGGGCCCATGGCCACCCACCAGCCGCCGGCCTCGCGACGCACCCAGCGCAAGCCCTCCAGACCCGGCCCGCCCAGGGCGGCCAGCCGCCCGTCGACCGCGGCCCGCGCGCCCTCGCCGTAGGGGCCCGCCTCCAGGCAGACCGGGCCGGGGGCGGCCTGGGCCTCGGGGCTGGCGGGCGGGGTGGCGGGACGGGCCGGCACGGCCGCGGGCGCGACGGGCGCCGCGGAGGCCGCAGGCAGCGGCACCAGCACGATGCGCTCGGGCCACTGCGGGCCGCCTTCGGCCGCCGGCTGCGCGCTGTCGCCCAGCCGCAGCTTGGGCCCGTGGGCACTCGCGACATAGCCCCACAGGGCCACGGCGGCATTGCCGGCCAGCAGGGCGATCAGCAGGGGCTTCAGCATGGACGCACGCTCACGATTTCGGCCGAGGGGAAGGCTTGCAGACCGGCCGCAGTATGCACAAGGAAGACCCCCTGCCGGTCCAGGCCGGCGGCCACGCCCCGCAGCTGCTCGCGGCCCAGGCCGTCGAGCACCCGCACGGTCTGGCCGTGCAGCGCGTCGCGCCCGGCCCAGGCGGCCGCGAAAGCCGGCCAGCCTTCGGCCTGGAAGCGGCGCAGCGCCGTCAGCAGGCCCGGCACCAGCGCCGCCCAGACGGCCGGGGCCCGGGCCGCGCCGCCGACCCAGGGGCCGTCGGGCAGCGCATCCAGGCCGGTCGCCGGCCAGGCCCCCTCGGGCAGCATGGCGGGGGCCCGCAGGTTCAGGCCGATGCCGATCACCCCATAGCGCCAGCCGGGGCCCGCCGGCAGGGTCTCGATCAGCACCCCGCCGAGCTTGGCGCCGTCCAGCCAGAGGTCGTTGGGCCACTTGAGCCGCAGGGCCGGATGCAGGGCCTCGGCCACCGCCAGGCCGACGACCGGCGCCAGCGCGCCCAGGCCAGCCTCGGGCAGGCGCAGGCCGAGCGAGAAGCTCAGGGCCTGGCGGCGCGCCGCCTCGGCGTCCAGGCCGGCGGCGGCCTGCCAGGGCCGGCCCTGGCGGCCGCGGCCGGCGGTCTGGCGCTCGACGACGAGGAGGTTCGGCCCGGCCAGGGCCTCGGCCGGATCGGCCCCGGCGGCGAGCCGGGCGCGGGCGG
>CAYSQO010000062.1:0-11836 GCA_964433315.1 uncultured Rubrivivax sp. | reverse complement strand
AGGGGGTGGCGGGGCGGGGGGATACCCAGCAGCCTTAAACCGCACCCACCGATTGGCCAAGTGGGCATCGCTACATTGCCCCCATGGCCCGCCTCACCCGCCCCACCCGCCGCCTCGCACTCGCCGCCGGTCTCGCCAGCCTCACCGGGCTGGGTGCCGGTTTCCTCACCTTGGCGCCCGGGCGCCGTGCGCGGGCGGAGCCGGCGCTGAACCTGCCGATGGAGGCGCGCGGCGCCTTGGCGGTGCAGACGGTGGCTGAGGGGCTGGACCAGCCCTGGGGGCTGGCGCCGCTGCCGGAGGCGGGCGGGGGCTTCGGGGGGCACTTCCTGGTGACGGAGCGTTCGGGGACGATGCGGGTGGTGGGGCCGGGGGGCACGCGCTCCGCGCCGATCGGCGGGCTGCCGCCGGTGGTGGCCCAGGGCCAGGGCGGCCTGCTGGACGTGGTGCTGCATCCGCGCTTCGCCGAGAACGGCTGGGTCTACTGGACTTTCTCCGAGGCGGACGGCGCGGACACGCGCCGGGTGGGCACGGCCCTGGCGCGCGGGCGGCTGGACCGGGCGGCGGGCAGGCTGAATGAGGTGGCGGTGCTGTTCCGCCAGGCGCCCAAGGTGCAGGGCGGCAATCACTTCGGCGGGCGGCTGGTGTGGGATCGGCAGGGCATGCTCTTCATGACCCTGGGCGACCGGGGCGGCTTCCGCAAGCAGGCCCAGGTGCTGGGGCATCACCTGGGCAAGATCCTGCGGCTGGACGAGCAGGGCCGGCCGGCGCCGGGCAACCCGCGCTTCGCGCAGGCGGGCGCGGTGCCCGAGCTGTGGAGCTACGGCCACCGCAATGTGCAGGGCGCGGCCCTGCACCCGCTGACGGGCGAGCTGTGGGCGCATGAGCACGGCCCGCAGGGCGGGGACGAGCTGAACGTGGTGCGTCCCGGCCGCAACCACGGCTGGCCGGTGGTGACCTACGGGCGCGAGTACGGCAGCGGCCTGGTCATCGGCCAGGCGGAGACGCGGGACGACGTGGTGCCGGCACTGCGCACCTGGGTGCCGTCGATCGCGCCGAGCGGCCTGGCCTTCGTGGGCGGCGCGGGCGGGCCGGAGCGCTACCCGGGCGCCACCGGCCAGCCGGTGCTGGGCGCCCTGCGCGGCCAGCTGCTGGTGCGGCTGGTGCTGGATCCGCAGGCGCCGGCCTCGGCGCCGCGCGCGCTGCGCGAGCTGCGGCTGGAGGCCGGCACGCGCATCCGCGACGTGCGTGCCGCGCCGGACGGCTGGCTCTACCTGCTGACCGACGAGCCGGACACGGGCCGGCTACTGCGGGTGGAGACGCTGTAGGCGGACCGGGTGGCGCCCCCGCGGCCTGCGGGCCTCACGGCCTGGGGGCGGGCGGCGGAAAGGGCGGCTCTTCGCAGGCGCCCTTCTCGGGCTCGCAGGGCAGCTGCAGCCAGTCGTTGAAGCGGCGCGGTTCGCCCTCCAGCGCCAGCACCACGCGGCGCACGGTGCGGAACTGCCGCAGCGTGCCCTCCACCTCGGCCATGAACTGGGCGCGGCCGCAGGCGGTGTCCACCTCCGGCAGCTGGGCGCGCAGGTCGTGCAGGTCGACGTAGATCGTGCCCTGGGCATCGATGCGGATGTCGCGCAGCAGGCCGGCCGTGGCGGGCGAGAACAGCGAGCGGAAGCCGGCGGCGTGCTCGGGCTCGCTGGGGCCGGCGAAGAGCTGGTTCAGCGCCGCCCGGCCGACGCCGCGGGTGGCGGGCAGCACGCGCTGGGCGGGGTGGACTTCGGCGCAGTTGCCGGGGTCGTCGGCCAGGCGCTCGTTGCGGAAGTGCAGGTTCAGCACCATCGTGGCTTCGGCGCGGGCGGTGGGCTCGGCGGCCTGGCCCGGCAGGGGCGCGGCCAGGCTGGCCAGCAGCAAGACCAGCGCGGGCAGCCCAGGCAGGCCGCGGGGCGCGGCGGCAGGGGCGATCGGGAGGGCGGGGGCACGCGTCATGCGGAGATCCTTCCGGGCGGGTGGGCCGGTCCGTGGCGGCAAGGATAGTGCGGCGGGCTCGCTATGCTGCGCGCCCATGCGCATCCTGCTGGTCGAAGATGATCCCCTGCTCGGTGACGGCCTGGCCGCTGCCCTCGGGGCCCAGGGCTTTGTCGTGGACTGGTTCACGGACGGCCAGCAGGCCGACGCGGCGCTGGCCGCCGCCCCCTACGACGCGGTGGTGCTGGACCTGGGCCTGCCCGGCCCGGACGGTCTGCACTGGCTGGGCCGCTGGCGCGAGGCCGGCCAGCACACGCCGGTGCTGGTGCTGACGGCGCGCGATGCGCTGGAGCAGCGCATCGCCGGCCTGGACCGCGGCGCCGACGACTACCTGATCAAGCCCATCGATGCCGCCGAGCTGGCCGCGCGCCTGCGGGCGGTGCGGCGGCGGCTGGCCGGGCGCAGCGAGCCCGTCTGGTCGCACGGGCCGCTGAGCTACCGGCCCGAGGCCAAGGCCACCCAGTGGCAGGGCCAGCCGGTGGAGCTGACGGCGCGCGAGACGGCGCTGCTCGAACTCTTCCTGAGCCATCCGCAGCGCGTGCTGAGCAAGGAGGTGCTGCTGGAGAAGCTCTACAGCTGGGACCAGGCGGTGGAGAGCAATGTGCTCGAAGTGCACATCCACCACCTGCGCAAGAAGCTGCATCCGAAGCTGGTGAAGACCGTGCGCGGCCTGGGCTACGCCCTGGGCCCGGTCGAGGAACTGGCATGAAGGGCCTGCGACGCTGGCATGCCGGCCTGAGCCTGCGGGCGCGGGCCCTGGCCTACACGATGGTGGCGACCCCGCTGGTCTGGGTGCTGGCCGTGGCCCTGACCGTGCA
This sequence comes from uncultured Rubrivivax sp., assembly GCA_964433315.1. Lineage (GTDB taxonomy): Bacteria > Pseudomonadota > Gammaproteobacteria > Burkholderiales > Burkholderiaceae_C > Aquariibacter. The sequence goes on along the minus strand of CAYSQO010000062.1, from coordinate 8,999 downwards.
CAGCGCCTACACCGAGATCGACGAGCTTTTCGACAGCCAGCTGGTGCGGATCGCCCGCCAGGTGCAGACCCTGCTGCCCGCTGCCACCCTGGGCCCGCTGGATCTGCCCGCGGGCGCCGATCCGGAGCACCCGGCCGGCTCCGCCGCCGGCGCGGCGGAGCTGGAGGACCTGTCGGTGGGGGTGTGGAACGCCCAGGGCCAGATGGTGCTGGCCGACCGGGAGGGCGTGGACCTGCCCCACCTGGGCGATGCCGCCGGCTTCCGCGACCTGCGGGTGCACGAGGACCTGTGGCGCGTGTACTACCTGCAATCCAGCCACGGCCACTGGCTGGTGGCCGTGGGCCAGAGCCTGCACGAGCGCGACGAGCTGGTCGCCGGACTGCTGCTTGCGCAGATCCTGCCCTGGCTGCTGATGCTGCCGCTGCTGCTGCTGGCGATGGGGGCGGCGCTGCGCAGTGCCCTCCGGCCGCTCGACAGCCTGTGCCAGGCCCTGGCCCATCGCGACCCGCAGGGCCTCGACCCCCTGCCCGCCGCCGAGCTGCCGCCCGACCTGCGGCCGCTGGTGGAGGCCATGAACGGCCTGTTCGCCCGCATCGACAGCACGCTGGCACGCGAGCGGCGCTTCACCGCCGATGCCGCGCACGAGCTGCGCACGCCGCTGGCCGGCCTGCGCGCGCAGTGGGATGCCGCGCGGCTGCAGGGCGGCGCCGCCGGCCCGGGCCTGGACAAGATCGGCCAGGGCCTGGACCGCCTGGCCCGGCTGGTGCAGCAGATGCTGGCGCTGGCGCGGGTGGAACACCTGGACGCCCTGGGCCCGGTGCAGGCCATCGACTGGCCCGGCCTGGCGGCCACGGTGATCGACGGCCTGTGGCCCCAGGCCGAGGCCGCCGGCGTGGACATCGAGGTGCTGGACCTGGGCGCCGACACCCTGCCGCTGCAGGGCGATGCCGCCCTGCTCGGCGTGCTGCTGCGCAATCTGGTCGACAACGCCCTGCGCCACGCCCCGCGGGGCAGCACCGTCACCCTGCAGGGTGGCCCCGACGCGCTGCAGGTGCTGGACCGCGGCCCGGGCGTGACGCCCGAGCAGCTCGCCCGCCTGGGCGACCGCTTCTACCGACCCGAGGGCCAGTCCGGCAGCGGCAGCGGGCTGGGCCTGTCGATCGTGCGGCGCATCGCCGGCCTGCACGGCCTGGCCGTGCAATGGGGACCGCGGGCCGACGGCTCGGGCTTTGCCGTGGCGATCCGCCGCGCCTGAGCGCCGCCGCGAAGCGCCCCGCGCCTCAGCGCGCGGCCTGCAGCTTGGCCATCAGGGCCTTGATCTCCTCGCGACGGCCGGTGTCGGCGATCTGGCGAGCGGGCCGCGGCGCGGCCTGCAGGGCCTTCTCCAGGTGGCTCAGGGCCTCGGCGTTCTGGCCCTGGTCGGCCAGCAGCTCGGCGTAGAAGAAGTTGGGGTCGATGCCCTGCGGATTGATCTTGAGCGCCTGCTGCAGCAGGTCCTTGGCACGGGCCTTGTCACCGAAGCCGATCGGCCAGCCCGGCACCTTGGCATAGAGCACGCCGAGGCTGGCCAGGGCCGAACCTTCGAGCGCGCGGGCGTCGATGGCGATGGCCTGCTCGTAGAGGCCGCGGGCCTGCTTGACCAGGCCGAGCGCCCCCAGGCCGCCCTTCTCGCCGGCCCAGCTGCTGAGCACGATGCCTTCCCAGATCATGGGCTCGGGGCGACCCGGCTGGGCCTCGCGCAGCTGGTGGGCTCGCTCGGCCAGCTGCTCGAAGGCCTTCTCGCGCTGGCGGGCCGGCGTCTGGTAGCGGATGACCTCCCAGCTCTGCTGGATGTCGGACAGGGTGTCGGCGGCCCGGGCCAGGCCCGGGACAAGGCCCAGGCCGAGACCGAGGGCGAAGAGGCTGGCGGCCAGGGCATGGCGCAGGGCGCTGCGGCGTTGCATGGAGAGGCTTTCCTGGAAGTGGACGGGGATGGGGTGTCTCAGGCGGCCGGCAGGCTGCGGGCCTGCCGGCCGAGCGGGCCGTCGAGCAGGGTCGGCAGGCAGGCGTTGATCGGGCCGGCCAGGCGCTCGGGGAAGCCGAGGTGGCGCTCGGCCTCGCCGCGTTCGATCAGCTCCACCAGGGCGCGGGCCACCCGCTGCGGCGGGTCGGCCCGGCTGCCGCTGGCCTGGCGGTGGGCCTCGGCCTCGGGGCTGTTGAAGCCGGTGGCCACGGCCCGGGGGCCGAGGTATTGCACGCGCACGCCGGTGTCGGCCAGCTCGCGGCGCAGGCCTTCGCAGAAGCCGCGCAGGCCGGCCTTGCTGGCGCCGTAGGCCACGTGGCCGGGCAGGCCCAGGCGCCCCAGGGCCGAGCCGATGGCGACGATGGCGGCCTGCGGCTGGCGCCGCAGGCCCGGCAGCAGGGCCAGGCTGAGCTGCATGGGGGCCAGCAGGTTGACGGCGATCAGGGCCTCCAGGTGCGCGGCGTCCAGGCTGTCGAAGCGGCCGAAGGACGGCAGGCCGGCGTTGTGGACCAGCACGTCGACCGCGCAGGCCTCGGCGGCCCGTGCGCACAGCGCCTGGTCGGCGCTGCGGGTGATGTCGGCGGCGAGCCAGGCGATGTCGGGCGGGGCCTGCTCCGCAGACCAGGCCCCGAAGCGGCGGCCCAGGCGCTGACCCAGGTCGCGCGCCAGCGCATCGAGCGGGCCGGCCTGGCGGCCGACCAGCAGCAGGCGCGCGCCGCGCCGGGCCAGGGCCTCGGCGGCCTCGCGGCCGATGCCACCGGCCGCGCCGGTCAGCAGCACGCGGGCTTGGTCGAGCTTCATGCGGCCTCCAGGGCGTCGGCGGTCGCGGCGATGTCGGCGAAGACCTCGCCGTACAGGCGGTAGAAGCGCCGGGCGGCGTGGACGATGGCGGCCTGGTCGACCGGATCCTGGATGTCGTCCATCAGCAGCTGGAAGTGGGCGGTGTGCTCCTGGTCCAGGGTGCCGTGCGAGCGGAGGTAGCTGAAGGCGGCGTCCGGCAGGCCGAGGGCCTGCTGGATGCGGTCGGCGGCGTTGAGGGCCAGCGCGACGCTGCTGCCTTCGAGCACCAGCACCATGCCGAAGAAGCCCAGCGGGTTGCCGCGGGCGATCTGGTCGTAGGCATAGGCCACCATCACCTCGGCGGCGTGGCCCGGGGTGCTGGCCTCGGCCAGGGCGCGATGGCCGCCGGCGGCGACGATGTCGTCGAGGATCCACTGCTCGTGGCCGGCTTCCTCCTCGATGTACTCGTCCAGGGCCGGCAGCAGCCAGGCGAGACGGTCGTCGTCGCGGGCCGCGATGCGGGCGCGGCAGGCCTGCAGCAGCGGCACGGTGTGGCGCACGTGGTGGTAGGCCTGCTGCAGGAACTCGCGGTAGGCCGGCCGGCTGACCTGGCCGTGCAGGGCACGCAGGATGAGGGGCTGGCTGAACAGGGCCTGGCGCTCGGCCGCGGTGGCGGCCAGCAGGATGTCGTGGAAGCGGTAGGACATGGCGGTGGGGACCGGGAGAGGCACGGGGCGGGCCGGCCAGCGGCTCAGGCCGTGGCGCCGGGGAAGGCGGCCGTCTCGGCCGCAGGACGCGCAGCGGTCGGCTCCGGGGCGGGCAGCCCCAGGACCGGGCCGTAGCACGCGGCGATGGCGGCGCGGCGCGGGCGACCGTTGTCGGTCGCCAGGCCGCTGGCCGCGTCGAAAGGTTCGCGGGCCCGCACCCAGCGGGCGATGCGGGCGTAGTCGGGCAGGCCGGCGTTGGCCTGGGCCACGGCGGCGGCGAGCTCGCGGTGGAGCGCCACCTCGTCCGCGGCTGCCCCGGGCAGGGGCCACAGCACGGCCGAGAGTTCGGGCTGGCCGTCGCCGAAGACCACGGCCTGGGCGATGACCGGCCGGCCGCCGGGGGCGGCCTCCTGCAGCGCGCACTCGATCCATTCGGGCGAGACGTTGCGGCCGTAGGCGGTGATCAGCAGCTGCTTCTTGCGGCCGGCGATCCACAGATGACCCGCGGCATCGAGGCGGCCCAGGTCGCCGGTCGGCCACCAGGCCTCGGCCGGGCGGGCCCGGGCATCGCCCAGGTAGCCGAGCAGGCCGGTGCCGGCCACCTCGACCTCGCCGTCCGCGGCCAGGCGCAGGCGGGCATGCGGCAGCGGGCGGCCGGCGCTGCCGGGGGCGTCGGCCCCGGGCAGGTTGAGGGTCTGGACCGAACCGCCCTCCGACAGGCCGTAGCCCTCGAAGACCGGCAGGCCGACGGCGCGGGCGGCCGCCAGCGTGGCCGCACCGACGGCCGCGCCGCCGACGGCGACGAAGCGCAGGCTGTCGGGCGCACGGCGACCGGCCGCGGCCAGCCAGGCCGTCCAGGCGCGCAGCATCTGCGGCAGCAGGATCAGGCTGTGGGCCTGGTGGCGCAGCACGGCGGCCTGCAGGCGGGCGGGATCGAAGCGCGAGGATCCGCTCCAGCCCAGCTCGGCCAGGGGCAGCAGCAGCAGCTCGGCCCCGCGCGCGGCCGGGGCCAGGGTGCCGGCCACCTGCTCCAGCAGCACGGCCAGCGGCAGCACGGCCAGGTGGCGCTGCAAGGGCAGCGCGGCGGTGGCCTGGGCCAGGCCGGCGGCCACGGCGGCCAGGCGCTCGCGGGCCAGGCAGACGCCCTTGGGCTGGCCGGTGGTGCCGGAGGTGAAGGTGACGATGCCGGTGCCCGGGGGCATCACCGCCCCGGGGGCGGCCTGCGGGCGCAGGCCCTGCAGCCAGACGCCTTCGATGGCCTCGGGCGCACCGGGCGGGGTGAGCTGCAGCTCGAAGCGCGGCAGGCCGGGCGGGGGCGGGGTCGGGCTGCCGGCCGGCAGCCAGAGCGTGTCGACGCCGGCGGCCGCCAGGGCGTGCTGGCGCTGGGCGGCGGTGAAGAAGGCCGGCAGGGGCACGTGGACGATGCCGGCCTCGGCCGCTGCGGCCTCGGCCAGCAGCCAGGCCGCACCGTTGTCGAGCTGGGTGGCCAGCACCCGCACCCCGTGCGCACGGAGCTGGTCTGCGATCTGCCCCGCCCCCTCGGCCAGGGCGGCGGCCGACCAGCGGCCCGCCGGGGTCAGCAGGGCGGCCGGCAGCGGCGAGGTGGCCTTCATGCGCCCGCGCCCGATCGGGTCGCGCCGGCTTGCAGCCGCTCGAAGGCGGGTTGCAGGCGTCCGGCGATGACGACCGGCCGGTGCTCGTAGTAGCTGCCCCAGGCGGCCAGTTCCTCCGGCTGCAGCCGGGCCGGATCGGCCGGACCCAGGGCGACCGGCGCCAGGCCGAGCCGCAGGAAGAGCCGGCGCAGCTCCTCGGTGAGCGTGCAGGCCGCCCAGCGCACGCCGACGGCGTGCAGGTGGGCCGCGACCGCGGGAATCAGGAGGCGGCCATCGCCCGGACGCTCGGCGCAGAGATGGCCGATCTCGGCGATCTCGGCGCGCGGCGGCCGCAGCGGACCGTGCTCGCCAAGCAACTGGTCCACCGGGGCGTCGAGGTAGCGCTCCAGGTAGAGCGGCTGCGTGGCGAAGCGGTAGCCGGCCGCGCCGCGCAGGCGGCCGTCGCTCGCATCGCGCAGCGCCAGCAGCATGGGTGCGAAGCCCTCGACGCGGGCTCCGAAGCGGGCCGCGTAGACGCGGCGGATGTAGGCCTCCACCTCGGCACGCAGGGGATCGTCCGGGCCGTGTTCGCACAGCAGGACATCCGCCGGTGCGGCGACGGGACGGCAGGGGCGGGAGGCGGCTTGCATAGATCGCATGGTCACCCCCCCGCATTAGTGGGGCCTTAAGGGCTGGCGGCCGCCATCGCGCGAGAAGCCCGCGGACGCCCCCGCTGTTCAAGGTACCGGGCGGCGCGGACCCGCGCGGGACCGGCAGGCATCCCGGACAATGGGCCATGCCCGCCGAAGAAGCCCTGCTCAACGCCGACCTGCACTGCCACTCCCGCGTGTCGGATGGCCAGCTCAGCCCCGCCGCGCTGGCCGCGCGGGCGGCTGCCGCCGGGGTCGGCCTGTGGGCCCTGACCGACCATGACGAGCTGGGCGGTCAGGACGAAGCCCGCGAGGCGGCGCTCGACCTCGGCCTGGCCTGGCTGGCCGGGGTGGAGGTGTCGGTCAGCTTCGCGGGCGAGACGGTCCACATCGTCGGCCTGGGCGTCGACCCGCAGGACCCGGGCCTGCTGGCCGGTCTGGCCAGCGTGCGCGCCGGGCGCACCGACCGCGCCCGTGCCATGGGCGAGGACCTCGCGCGCGTCGGCCTGCGCGGGGCCTACGAGGGCGCGCTGCGCTACGTGCACAACCCCAATCTGGTGTCACGCACCCATTTCGCGCGCTGGCTGGTCGAAACCGGGGCCTGCGAGAGCACGCACGAAGTCTTCCGCCGCTACCTGACCGAAGGCAAGCCGGGCTACGTGCCCCATCGCTGGGCCAGCCTGGGCGACACGGTGCGCTGGATCACCCAGGCCGGCGGCATCGCGGTGATCGCCCATCCCGGGCGCTACCGCTTCTCGCCGACGGCCGAGTACGCGCTGATCACCGAGTTCATGGCCCATGGCGGGCGAGGCATCGAGGTGGTCACCGGCAGCCACAGCGCGGCCGAGGCCGTGAAGTACGCCGACACGGCCCGGGAGTTCGGCCTGCTGGCCTCGCGCGGCTCGGATTTCCACGCCCCGGGCGAGAGCCGCACCGAGCTGGGCGCCCTGCCCTGGCTGCCGGGCGACCTGGACGCGGTCTGGGACGCACTGGACGCGCGGATCGCCAGGCGCTGAAGCCGCGGCCGCGCGACGACCTCAGTCCGCCGACCTGGCGGCGCCGATCGACAGGCGCAGCGGATCGGCGATCAGCGCATGCAGGTGCGCCACCCGCTTGCGCGTACCGGGATGGGTGGCGGTGTCGGGCAGCGCACCGAAGCAGCGGAAAGCCCCCAGCGCATCGCCCACCTCGTGGCCCATGCTCAGGATCAGCCGCAGGCCGAAGGCATCGGCCGCCAGCTCCTGCTCGTGGGCCAGGCCGGAAGCCTCCCGGCCGAGCTGGTGGGCCACGGCATTCGTGCGTTCGGCGTCGACCACGCCCGGCACGTGCTTGCGATAGAGCAGGCCCATGCGCTCCCAGTGGCCCTCGATCACATGGCCCAGCTCGTGTGCGAGCACGAAGCGGCGCTGCGCCTCGGGCAGGCCCGCCAGGGCTTCGCTGGCGACGATGATCCGGCCCAGCAGGCTTTCTGCAATCACCGGCGCGCGGGTGACCAGCAGGCTGACCTGCGGCGCCTGCGCTGCGCGCGGCCAGGCCGCCATCACGGCGACGAAGCTGGCACGGATCACCTCGACCGCCTCGGGGGCGGGCTCGGCCTCGCGCAGCGCGGCCAGTCGCAGGCGCTGCGAACGGTCCAGCACCTCGGAGATGCCGCTCAGCGTCCCGGGCGCCTCGGCGTGGAAGGTCTCGGGGGGGCGGCCTGCACTGGCCTCGGCAGCCTGCACCGGCCGCGTCGTCTGAACGGCCAGCCCCAGCAGCATCCCCAGAACGGCCCGCAAAGCGAGCCCCTCGGCCCCCCGGCCCCAGCGGCTGCCGCCGCGCCCCGCATGCCCTGTCGCCATCTCGCACCTCCGGCGGAGCGGCCGCCGCCAGAAGGGCCGCGGTCCGCACGGAGTCGGCATTGCAAGCTTGATGCCAAGGGTAAACCCTGATCAAGCACCCCAAGGCCTGCCTGCTCGTCGGACCGACGCAAGAACGCCCGGCCGGGAGACCCCGACCGGGCGTTTGCAGGCGCTCGCTGAGATTCAGGCCGACTCAGGCCACCTGCACCGACCGGCGCCGCGACACCGCCGCGACACCGAGAAGGCCCAGCGCCATCAAGGCATAGGTCGAGGGCTCGGGAATCGGGGCAGACACGAAGACCGACACCGGCGTCTGCGACACCGACACCGCGCCCGGGTTGACGAAGGTCAGGCCGGTGACGAAGGCCGAGGGATCGCTGGGGTCGAGCCCGGCGGAAACCTCGATGTCGGTGACCGAGAAGGCCGTGACGCCAGCCGCGAAACTGTAGGGCACCCCGGCATTCACGATATCGCTGAAAGCGCCGCCCATGCCATCCAGGCCGGATACCGTAAAGACACCGTCGCCGACATTCGGCAGGATCAGGCTATCAAAGGCATTCCCGGGCGTCGTCAGCGCGTAGTCGTAACCCACCGCGATGAAGGGATCGATGAAGACCGGCGTGCCGGGGGTCGCCACGAACTCGAAGACGAATTCACCGCCACTGCCGAGGTCGCTCGGCAGCAGGGGGGATTCGGCGGAAGACCCGTCACCGATCACCAGGCCGTCCAGCAGCAGGCCCGAAAACGCCATGCCGCTGTCAAAGGCCGTGTCGGCCCAGTTCGTCACGCCGAAGACAAGCTGGTAGGTATCGGCCTGGGAGACGGTGTAGGACGAGCCCACCCAGCCGGTCTGGCCACAGCCGGCGGCAAAGCAGCTGCCGCTGGAGCCTCCAAGGGGTGCCCAGGTGGTTTCGCCGGGCCGGATGGGCACGGCCGAGGGGTTCAGCGTCGCATTGACCCCCGGCAGGCCGAAACCCGGGGCAATCGTTCCATCGGGTTGGGTGCGTGCAGTGAAGAGGTAAATGCTGGAGGTGGTCCCGCGCAACTCGGCCCAGCCGTAATCCGCGAAACCAGAGCCATCCGAGGTGATGTAGTTGAAATTGAACTGCACCACCGAACCGGAGGCAGCGTAGAAGGGATCCGAGATCAGTTCCGATCCGTTCGTGCCGCCGACGCTGGGAATCTGCCCGACGCCTGCCTGGCCGCCGGAAGTCGAAATCCAGGTGTAGTTGCTGCCGCCGGGCGGGGCGCTGACCACCCCGTCGGGCCCACTCTGACCACAATTGCCGATGCAGGTATCGGCCCGGACAGCCGGCGCCGCGGCCAAAGCTGCGGCCAGCAGGAAGAGCTTGAACAGGGTGCTCGCGGGACTCATGGGACCTCCTCCGGACTCCAGTGGGACTGGGTTTTTCGCGCCACCTGCCGAA
>CAYSQO010000061.1:0-11839 GCA_964433315.1 uncultured Rubrivivax sp. | reverse complement strand
ACCGGCCCCCGTGGCGCCGAGGCCGCGCGCGCCGCCGGCGCCGAAGCCGAAGCCCGCGGCGTAGGCATCCTGGCCGGCGACCAGGATGCCGCCGCGGTCGGCGATGGCCTGCAGGCCGTCGGGCGCGGGGGCGCCCTCGGTGACGAAGCTCTCGATGAGCGCCAGGGCCCGCGCATGCACGGTGGGATTGGCCACCGTGCCCTTGACGTGCAGCACGGTGTTGACTTCGCTGACCTTGAGGCTGGGATCGATCGCAGCCAGCAGGCCTTCAAGCTGGCTGGCCCGGGTGGCCAGCACCTCCTCGGAATGCAGCAGGTCGATGATCTGCGGCGCCCCCTCGGCCAGCTCGCGCACGCGGGTGATGGAGGTGGTGGTGTCGCGGCTGGCCTCGCCGATGCCCGGCCGCGGGGCCACGGGCTGGGGGGCGATGCCGCCCGCGGCGTCGCCCGGGGGCTCGCCGTCCTCGTCCAGCTCGGGCAGGGGCGGGTCGCCGGGGGCCGCGGACGCCGCGGGGCCGCTGGCGCTGCGGCTCAGGGTCTGGCGGGTCTCGCGGATCTGGTAGGCCGCGTCGCCGACGAAGCTCAGCGCCGCGTCGAGGGCGCGCCGCCGCAGTTGCTCGGTGCGGACGGTGCCGCTCAGCACCAGGGCGTTGCGGTTGGGGTCGGTGTCGATGCGGATGCGCGGGTCGAGCCGCAGCAGCTGCTCGCGCAGGGCGCTGACGTCGTGGGTGACGAAGACCCGGTGCTCCTCGAACTGGCCCTGCTTGCCGAAGAACATCAGCGAGGTGGCGCCGGTGCGCCCGCCGTTGATGAGCACGCGGCGCGGCGTGATGGCCGTGGCCCGCAGCACGCCCGGGCTGCCGACCGCGATGCTGGCCACGTCGAAGGGCACGTCGACCAGGCGCGAGTGCGAGCGGTGCACCTCCAGGCGCTGCGCCGCGGCCAGGGCCGCCGGCAGCGCCAGCAGCAGCAGGCTCAGGGAGCGGCCGGCGCGAAGCAGGGCAGGCTGGGCTCGCGTCACGCTAGGAGTCATGGAAGGCGGGGGATCAGGGACTGAGCCTGGCAGGCTCCGGCACGGCGCGCGTTTGCGACGCCGAGCCGGGCCTGCCGAGCGGCCGCCGATCTTCGCGGAGCCCCCGTCGGGAAATCCACCCGAAGGGTGGTGGACGAAACCCGTGAAAACGCCTACGCACCCCGCGCTGCGCTTCGGCCCCAAAGGCCATCGACGCCGGCTCCAGGCTGGCCGGCCGCGGGGACCGTCAAGGCCCCCGCCGCCGGACGGCGGGCGGGGCGCCCAGGCCCTGCGGCAGCTCAGGCCTTGCGGCGGCTGCGCCGGGCAGGGGCGGCGGGTTCGGCAGCTTCAGCGGGGGCGGCGGGAGGCTCCGCCGGCTCGGCCAGGTCCATCGCGATCTGCGTGCAGACGGCGCGGCAGATCGTCGCGGCCTGCTCGTTGACCAGGCGGTAGAAGACCTGGGTGCCCTCGCGGCGCCGGCCGAGGATGCCGGTGCGGTAGAGCGTCGCGAGGTGCTGCGACAGATTGGGCTGGGTGGTCTCGATCTCGGCCAGCAGCTGGGAGACGTTCTTCTCCTCGCGGCACAGCGCGCTGATGAGCTTCAGGCGGATCGGGGTGGCGAGCAGCGAGAACAGCTCGGCCGCGGATTCGAAGACCTGGTCCGCTTCGAGGGCTGCACTCATCGTTTCGTACTCCACGGCTCCGTGATGGCGCCCGACCCGGGCCCGCGCTGCACCGGGCAGGGTGCCCGTCCATCGAATCATAACGATGCAGGCATGAAGCGCCTTGCCGGACGGCGCTGACCTCGGCCTGACGTCCCCAGGATCCGGGCGGCCGGGATGTCCCTCATCCGGGAAGGCGGCTCGATCCCATAACATTCGTACTTGCTTATATGTTGAATTGCTGCGCGAGCAGCATCGAGGAGACCGCTGATGGACAAGTCCTCCTCGGGCCGGCTGATCAAGGCCCCCGAGAACTTCCTGGACGCGCAGGGCATCGAGCGCGTGAAGGCCGAGGCCCGCGACGGCCGACGCGACTTCATCCGCAACGCCTTTGCCGCGGCCCTGGCCGGTGGCGGTGCCGCCGCGGCGACGTCGGCCCGGGCGGCCGCCAACCCGGTGCCGCCCGAGGGCGGGGACCCGAACATCCTGAACCTGCCGGCCCACACCACTGGCCTGGGTCAGCCGGTGGTCACCGACGGCTACGGCAAGCCCTCGAAGTACGAGGCCAATGTCCAGCGCCGCCCCAGCCCGGGCCTGACGCAGACGGCCCAGGCCTCGGTCAGCTTCGCGCCGCTGCAGAGCCTGTTCGGCATCGTCACGCCCAGCGGCCTGCACTTCGAGCGCCATCACCAGGGCTGGTGGGACATCGACCCGTCCAAGCACCGCCTGATGGTCAATGGCTCGGACGAGAAGATGCTCAAGCGTCCGATGGTCTTCACGCTCGACGAGATCATGCGGCTGCCCAGCGTCAGCCGCTTCCACTTCATCGAGTGCGGCGCCAACACCGGCATGGAGTGGGGCAATGTCGCCGTGCCGACCTGCCAGTACAGCCACGGCATGATCAGCTGCAGCGAGTTCACCGGCGTGCCGCTGATCGAGCTGCTGAACCTCTGCGGCGCCGACCTCAAGCGCGGCCGCTTCGTGCTGGCCGAGGGCGCCGACGGCTCCTCGATGACCCGCACCATCCCCATGTCGCTGATCGAGAGCGGCGAGGTGCTGGTCGCCTACGGCCAGAACGGCGAGATGCTGCGCCCCGAGAACGGCTACCCCCTGCGCCTGGTGGTGCCGGGCGTGCAGGGCGTGAGCTGGGTGAAGTACCTGCGCCGCATCGAGCTGGGCGACCAGCCCTATGGCGCCAAGGACGAGGTGATGCACTACATCGACCTCATGCCCAACGGCATCCACCGCCAGTACACCTCGATCCAGGAGGTCAAGAGCGTGGTGACCACGCCCTCCGGCGGCCAGGTGCTGCTGGACAAGGGCTACTACAACGTCTCGGGCCTGGCCTGGTCGGGGCGCGGCAAGATCACCCGGGTCGACGTCTCCGTCGACGGCGGCCGCAACTGGAAGCCCGCCCGCCTCCAGGGCCCGGTGATGAGCAAGTGCCTGACCCGCTTCAATGCCGACTGGGTCTGGGACGGCCGGCCGGCGCTGGTGATGAGCCGCGCCACCGACGACACCGGCCATGTGCAGCCCACCTACACCGCGCTGCGCGCGGTGCGCGGCTCGCGCTCGATCTACCACAACAACGCGATCCAGACCTGGCATGTGCAGGAGAGCGGGGAGGTGAAGAATGTCCAGCTCGCTTAAGTCCGTGCTGCCCCGGGCCCTGCTGGCCACGCTGGCGGCCGCCCTGTTCGCCGGCCCGGTGCTGGCCCAGTCCACCCAGACGCCCCGGGCCAAGGCCAGTGCCGAGTTCGCCGGCATCGGCCGCACCGCCACGGCCAAGGAGATCCAGGCCTGGGACATCGACGTGCGCCCGGACTTCAAGGGCCTGCCGCCCGGCCAGGGCTCGGTCGCCCAGGGCATGGACGTGTGGGAAGGCAAGTGCGCCGCCTGTCACGGCGTCTTCGGCGAGAGCAACGAGGTCTTCTCGCCCCTGATCGGCGGCACCACCGCCGAGGACGTGAAGACCGGCCGTGTCGCCCGCCTGACCGACGCCGGCTTCCCCGGCCGCACCACGTTGATGAAGGCGTCGAGCCTGTCGACGATCTGGGACTACATCCACCGGGCCATGCCCTGGAACAACCCCAAGTCGCTCAAGCCCGACGAGGTCTACGCCGTCACCGCCTACCTGCTCAACATGGGGGGCGTGCTGCCGGACGACTTCGTGCTGTCCGACAGGAACATCGCCGAGGTGCAGCAGCGCCTGCCCAACCGCGCCGGCACCACCACCGTCCACGGCCTGTGGCCGGGCAAGGAGTTCGGCGGCCACGGCAAGCCCGATGTGCAGGGCTCGGCCTGCATGAAGGACTGCCCGGCCGAGGCCAAGATCGCCTCCTTCCTGCCGGCCCACGCCATGGACGCGCACGGCAACCTGGCCGAACAGCAGCGTGCCGTCGGGGCCCAGAAGGGCCTCAACACCAGCCGCCCGGGGAGCGCCCCGGCGCCGGCCAAGCCCGCGGCCGATGCCGGCGCGGCAGCGGCCGTCGCCCTGGCCCAGAAGAACAGCTGCACGGCCTGCCACGGCATGGAGCACAAGCTCGTCGGCCCCGGCTTCCAGGAGATCGCGAAGAAGCACGGCAGCCGCGCCGACGCGGTGGCCTACCTGACCGGCAAGATCAAGCAGGGCGGCGCCGGCGTTTGGGGCAACATCCCGATGCCGCCGCAGACGCTCGGCGACGAGGAGGCCCGGCAGATCGCCACCTGGCTCGCCGCCGGTGCCGCCAAGCCCTGACCCGAAACCCGCCGCACCCCGGCCCCGACCGCGGCCCACCCGCAGCCGCCTGACATCCAAGGATTCCAAGGAGCAACGATGCAAAACCGTCGACAGATGCTGCAGCGCAGCGCCACCGTGGCCGGCCTGCTGGCCAGTGCCGGCCTGATGGGCCTGCCCGGCCTGGCCCTGGCCGCCGACTACAACAAGGCCGCCTTCGACGCCAAGACCCTGGCCGACCTGATGAAGGCCCTGGGCGCCGGCGCCCCGGTCGAGAGCAAGGACGTGACGATCACCGGTCCGGACATCGCCGAGAACGGTGCCGTGGTGCCGCTGGGCGCCTCCACCGGCCTGGCCGGCGTGAAGAGCATGCTGATCCTGGTCGAGAAGAACCCCTCGATCCTGACCGCCAAGTTCGACGTCAGCGACAGCGTGGAAGCTGCGGTGCAGACCCGCGCCAAGATGGGCCAGTCGTCCAATGTGTATGCCGTGGCCCTGATGGCCGACGGCAAGGTGCTGTTCGCGCAGAAGGAAGTCAAGGTCACCCTCGGCGGCTGCGGGGGCTGAGCCCGGACACGCGGGCGTCCCTGCGGACGCCCGCGTGCCTGGCGAAGCGCGCGAGCTCCGCGAGCACGTGGGAACCGCATGAAGAACGCGTGGGACCACGTGAAGAACACCTCGGACCCGCGTGCATGCAGCGGCCCCCTCCGAACCGGCCCTGCGCCCCAGGCCTCCGGCTCAGGCCCTGAGCCTCGCTCCCCCCGACGACCCCCGACCCTTTCACCGATTCAAGGAGATACCCCATGGCCGATCCGATGAAGATCCGCGCGCAGATGGCTGGCGACAAGGCAACCGTCCGCGTCCTCATGAGCCACGAGATGGAAACCGGTCAGCGCAAGGACGCGTCCGGCGCCCTCGTGCCCGCCTGGTTCATCCAGCAGGTCACCGCCAAGCACAACGGCAAGGTCGTGATGGAGGCCCAGTGGGGCCCGGCGATCTCGAAGAACCCCTACCTGCAGTTCGCCGTCAAGGGCGCCAAGGCGGGCGACAAGGTGGCCGTGACCTGGGTCGACAACAAGGGCGACACCCGCACCGACGAAGCCACCGTGTCCTGACCCGGACCACCGGGGCCGGCCCGCGCCGGCCCCGCTCCGTTTCGCAGGGGGGACGACCGATCCCGAGCGCCGTCGCCACGACGACGGCCCATCCCGCCCCGACCGACCGGGGCTGCACGAGGAGACATTGCATGGCGGACACATCCAAGCCGCGCGCCCCGCGGCTGCGCTTGATTGCCACCGGGCTGGCCCTGGCCGGCAGCGCCGCGCTGCTGGCCGGCGCCCCCCCGGCCGGCGCCCAGTCGGCCCCGGCCAAGTCGACGGCCGACGGCATCGCCGAGTACCGCAAGATGCTGGAGGACGGCAACCCCGCCGAGCTCTTCGAGCTCAAGGGCGAGTCGCTCTGGAAGGAAGCCCGCGGCCCGAAGAAGGCCAGCCTGGAAGGCTGCGACCTGGGCCAGGGCAAGGGCGTGGTCAAGGGCGCCTTCGTGACCCTGCCGCGCTACTTCGCCGACACCGGCCGGGTGCAGGACCTGGAGTCCCGCCTGCTGAGCTGCATGGAGACCCTGCAGGGCTTCAGCGCCGCCGAGATCGCCAAGACCGATTTCGGCAAGGGCGAGCAGAAGACGCTGGAGGCCCTGGTGGCCTGGATCAGCGCCGAATCGCGCGGCCTGAAGATGAACCTGCCCTCCGCCCACCCCGAGGAGCAGCGCATGTACGAGCTGGGCAAGCGCGCCTTCTTCTACCGCGGCGGGCCCTACGACTTCGCCTGCGCCACCTGCCACGGCGAGTCGGGCAAGCGCATCCGCCTGCAGGACCTGCCCGACCTGCGCGGCAACCCGGGGGACGGCGTGGGCTTCGCCGCCTGGCCGGCCTACCGCGTGTCGGCGGGCCAGCTCTGGGGCATGCAGCGGCGGCTGAACGACTGCTTCCGCCAGCAGCGCTTTCCCTACCCGGGCTTCGGCTCGGAGGTGACCATCGCCCTGGCCAGCTACATGGGCATGAATGCCAAGGGCGCCGAGTCGATCGCCCCGGCCATCAAGCGTTGAGGAGCGTCCCGATGAAGTCCCCCGTCCTCGCCTTCCCCGCCGCCCTGCTGCTGGCGGCCTGCGCCACCGGGCCGAGCCCGGCCGAGCTCGACACCCAGGCCACCGCCATGATGCAGGCCTCCTTCAGCGACAAGGGCATCGCCAAGACCGACCGCCTGCAGCAGGATGCCGCCAACGCCGCCTGCTCCCAGGCCGACGCCAGCGGCAAGCCCCTGGCTGCCGAGCGCGCCCGGGCCATCGAAGAGGCCAACCTCAAGACCATCGTCTGGCCCCAGGACGGCAAGTTCCTCGGCGACTGGAAGGAGGGCGAGAAGATCGCCCAGAGCGGCCGCGGCAACACCTGGACCGACAAGGCCGGCGAAGCCAACGGTGGCAATTGCTACAACTGCCACCAGATCAGCAAGGCCGAGCTGTCCTTCGGCACCATCGGCCCCAGCCTCTACCAGTACGGCAAGCTGCGTGGCGTGGCCGACCCGGCGGACCCGGCGTCCAAGGCCATCGTCGAGTACACCTGGGGCAAGCTGTGGAACGCCAAGGCCTACAACGCCTGCTCCGCCATGCCCCGCGCCGGCCATGCCGGCATCCTGACCGAGCAGCAGATCAAGCACGTGATGGCGCTGCTGCTGGATCCGAAGTCGCCGGTGAACCAGTGAGCCCCGCCGCCGGCCGTCCCGCGGTCGGCGGACGCGGGCCGCGGCAGAACCCGCCGCCCCCCTTCTCCTCGTGATTCGGGGCCCTGCCCGGGCCCTTCTTTTTTCGTTCGCCCCGCCAGGGCGTCAGGCCGCTGCCATGAATCTGTCCAAACGCGATTTCGTCCGCCTGCTGGGCCTTGCCGCCGCCGCCGGCCTGCCCCTGGCGCGCCAGGCCTCGGCCGGCCCTGCCGCCGACCTCTACGACCTGCCGCCCGCCTTCAAGGGCCCGGGGGCGGTGTCCTTCCTGCACATGACCGACTGCCATGCGCAGCTGCTGCCCATCTACTTCCGCGAGCCCAGCGTCAACCTGGGCGTGGGCAGCATGCGCGGCCAGGTGCCCCACCTGGTCGGCGAGCACCTGCTGAAGCAGGCCGGCCTCCGCCCCGGCACGGCCGAGGCGCACGCCCTGGCCTTCAACGACTTCGAGAAGGCGGCGCGCCAGTACGGCCAGGTCGGCGGCTTCGCCCACCTCGCCACCCTGGTCAAGCGCATGAAGGCCAGCCGGCCGGGCGCCCTGCTGCTCGACGGCGGCGACACCTGGCAGGGCAGCGCCACCAGCCTGTGGACCAACGCCCAGGACATGGTCGACGCCTGCAAGCTGCTGGGCGTGGACGTGATGACCGGCCACTGGGAGTTCACCTATGGCATGGAGCGGGTCAAGGAAATCGTCGAGAAGGACTTCGCCGGCAAGGTCGACTTCGTCGCGCAGAACGTCAAGACCACCGACTTCGGCGACCCGGTCTTCAAGCCCTACGTGATCCGCGAGATCAACGGCGTGGCCTGCGCCATCATCGGCCAGGCCTTCCCCTACACCCCCATCGCCAACCCGCGCTACATGGTGGCCGACTGGAGCTTCGGCATCCAGGACGAGAACCTGCAGGCCATGGTGGACGAAGCCCGTGGCAAGGGTGCCAAGGTGGTGGTGGTGATCAGCCACAACGGCATGGACGTGGACCTGAAGATGGCCAGCCGCGTGCGCGGCGTGGACGCCATCTTCGGCGGCCACACCCACGACGGCGTGCCGGTGGCGGTGCCGGTGAAGAACCCCGGCGGCACGACGCTGGTGACCAATGCCGGCAGCAACGGCAAGTTCCTGGGCGTGATGGACTTCAAGGTCGTGGACGGCAAGGTCAGCGACTTCAAGTACCGCCTGCTGCCGGTGTTCTCGAAGATGCTGCCGGCCGATGCGGCCATGGCGGCGCAGATCGCCAGGATCCGCGCCCCTTACGAAGCCAAGCTCGGCGAGGTGCTGGCCACCACCGAGGGCACGCTCTACCGCCGCGGCAACTTCAACGGCAGCTGGGACCAGCTGATCTGCGACGCGCTGATCGACACCCAGGACGCGCAGATCGCCTTCTCGCCGGGCTTCCGCTGGGGCACCAGCCTGCTGCCCGGCCAGGCCATCACCCGCGAGCTGATGATGGACCAGCTGGCCACCACCTACTCCCACGCCACGGTCACGCCCATGACGGGCGAGACGATCAAGACCGTGCTGGAGGACGTGGCCGACAACCTCTTCAACGCCGACCCCTACTACCAGCAGGGCGGTGACATGGTGCGCGTCGGCGGCCTGAGCTACGCCATCGAGCCCAGCGCCACCATGGGCCGCCGCATCCAGGACATGCGCCTGCACGGCCAGCCCCTCGAGGCCGGCAAGACCTACAAGGTGGCCGGCTGGGCCCCGGTGTCGGAGGAGGCGGCCAAGGCCGGGCTGCCGCCGGTCTGGGAGCTGGTCGAGCGCTGGCTCAAGGCGCAGAAGGTCGTCACCCCGCGCCGGCTCAACACCCCGCGCCTGATCGGCGTGGACGGCAACCCGGGCCTGGCCTGAGCAGGGCATCGGCGCAGGCCTTAGGCTCAAGCCCCTTGTTCCTGGCCCTCCCCTCACGCCCCTCCCGGAGCCGCGCATGACCTTCGCCCTCGCCCGTCCCCTTGCCACCCTGCTGCTGGCGGCCGCCTGCGCGCTGCCGGTCTGGGCCGGCGACAAGGTGGTCTACCACGTCAACGACACCGCCAGCCAGGCACTGGCCACGCTGCGCAACATCCGCAACCACCTCGACACCGACCCCTCGGCCGAGATCACCGTGGTCACCCACGCCTTCGGGGTCGACTTCCTGATGGACGGCATGAAGGACCGCAACGAATCGCCCTTCGATGCCACGGTGGCCGCGCTGAAGGCGCGCGGCGTGAAGTTCGAGGTCTGCGAGATCACGCTGAAGAACCGCAACCTCAAGCGCGAGCAGTTCATCCAGGAGGCCGACTTCACCCCCTCCGGCGTCGTGCGCCTGACCAAGCTCCAGAAGGAAGGCTATGCCTACATCAAGCCCTGAGCCTGGCGGCCTCGCCGCCCGCGCGGCCGCGGCCCTGCTGCTGGCCCTGGGGCTCGGCCTGGGCGCCGGGGCCGGCCGCGCGGCCGAGGCGCCTGCCACCTTCGCCACCCCCAGCCTGACGCCCGAGACCGCGCTGCGCGCCGCCCAGGCCGCGCTGGAGAGCTGCCGCAAGGCCGGCTACCAGACCGGCATCGCCGTGGTGGACCGCAGCGGCGTGCTGCAGGTCTTCCTGCGCGACCGCTACGCCGGCGCGCACACCGTCGAGGTCGCGGCCGACAAGGCCTGGACCGCAGCCAGCTTCAAGATCCCGACCCTGGCCCTGGCCGCCGAGACCCAGGCCGGCAAGCCCATGAGCGGCATCCGCACGGCGCACGACCGGGTGGCGGCCATCGGCGGCGGCCTGCCCATCGAGGCGGGCGGCAGCCTGGTCGGTGCCATCGGCGTCTCCGGCGCCCCCGGCGGCGAGGCCGACGAGGCCTGTGCCCGCGCGGGCCTGAAGGCCATCGAGGACGCCCTGGCCTTCTGAGGCTGGGCCTGCCCCCGACCCCGGCCGCGCCCGCGCCCCAGCCGCTTCCGTCGACCCCGCCGATGCCCCTGCCCGCCGCCTCCCCATGCCCGACGACGGGCCGGCCCCGGGCCGGCCGGCCGGGTGACCGGCCTGGCGCGCTACCGGGCGGCCGGATGCGCGGCCGGGCCTGCGGAGGCATGCCGGGCCTGATGCTGGCGCTGGCGCTGGGCCTGGCCGCGATCCACCCGCCCGCCCGGGCCCAGTCGGCAGCGGCCGCGGACCGGCCCGCCGGCTCGGCCGCCGGGTTCCTGCCCGCGGTCGAGATCGAGCCCATCGAGGTCGCCCCGGGCGTGTACTACGTGCGCGGCGTCTCGGCCCTGGGCTCGGTGGCCAATGGCAACTTCATCTCGAACGCCGGCTTCGTCATCACCGAAACGAGCGTGGTGCTGATCGACGCGCTGGGCTCGCCGCCGCTGGCCGAGCTGCTGCATGCGGCGATTGCGCGCATCACGCCGCTGCCGATCCGGCATGTGATCGTCACCCACTACCACGCCGACCATGTCTATGGCCTGCAGTACTTCCAGGACCGCGGCGCGGAGGTGATCGCCCAGGCGCGCGGCCGCGACTACCTGCAGTCCGACACCGCCCGCCGCCGCCTGGAGGAAAGCCGGCTGACCCTGGCGCCTTGGGTGGACGAGCACACCCGCCTGGTGGCCGCGGACCGCTGGGTCGAGGACCGGCTGACGCTGGAGATCGGCGGCCGCCGCTTCGAGCTGGAGGCCCTGGGCCCGGCCCACACCGCCGACGACCTGGCCGTGCACCTGCCCGGGCTGGGCGTGAGCTTCGTCGGCGACCTGGCCTTCCGCGGCCGCATCCCCTTCGTCGGCCAGGCCGACAGCCGGGCCTGGATCGGCGCGCTCGACCGCCTGCTGGCCCGGCCCCTGGACCTGCTGGTGCCCGGCCACGGCCCGCACACCACCCAGGCCCGTGCCGACCTTCAGCTCACCCGCGACTACCTGGCCGACCTGCGCCTGCAGATGGGCCGCGCGGCCCGTGCGCTGCAGCCCTTCGACGAGGCCTATGCCCAGGCCGACTGGTCGCGCTACCGCGAGCTGCCGCTGTTCCAGGCCGCCCATCGCATGAACGCCTACAACACCTACCTGCAGATGGAGCGCGAGGATGAGTGAGACCCGCCGCCGCCTGCTGCAGGCCGGCCTGGCCGGCCTGCTGGGCCCGGCCGTCGCCCACGGCGTCGCGGCCGACCGGCCCGCGCCGCTGGCGCGCGGCGCGCTGGTGACCTGGCCCGAGCCCCTGCCGCTGCTGGACGCCGCCCCGCTGGAGCCGGGCGCCCTGCGCGACCAGGCCCTCGTGCTGGTCTTCTGGGCCAGCTACTGCCCCTTCTGCCGGCGCCACAACCCCAACGTGCAGGCCCTGCACCGGGCCGCGGCCGGCAAGCCGCTGCGGGTGCTGACAGCCAGCTTCGACCGGCCCGAGGCCGCCCGCGCCTACCTGCGCCAGAACCAGTACGACTTCCCGGTCACCCTGGAGGCCAAGCGCCTGGCGCCGCGGTTCAGCTCGCGCGACGTGCTGCCGCTGACGGTGGTGATCGACCGCAGCGGCCGCCTGCGCGAGGTGATCCCCGGCGAGATGTTCGCCGAGGACGTGGCCGAGCTGATCCGCTACGCCGAGCGCCCGGCCTGAGCGCCACGCGGGGTCGGGACCGGCCCCGGCCCGCCGCGCCCGTCCGGTCTGCCTAGACTGCGGCCCACCCGTTTTGGAGGACGACCATGGCCCGCTCCCCTGCCCCCGCACCCGCCGC
>CAYSQO010000060.1:0-11953 GCA_964433315.1 uncultured Rubrivivax sp. | reverse complement strand
GGTGCTGCCCCCGGGCGGGAAGGGGGGGGTCCGGGGGGGGGGGCGCCCCCCCCGCGGGGGGGGCGGCCTCGGGGGCGGGCGGGCGGAGATCGCGCGGCAGGCGGATGCGGGCCTCGGTGCCGCCCTGGGCCGGGCTGGCGAACTCCAGCCGGCCGCCGTGGCTTTCGCAGACCTTGGTGCAGAAGGGCAGGCCCAGGCCGCTGCCGCCGGGCTTGCTGCTGGGCAGGGGCGGCAGCCCGTGCAGGGCGGGCGGGCCGTACCAGCCGGGGCCGCGGTCGCGCACCCCCAGCCATGCTTCGTCCCGGCTGCCGCCGAGGGCCAGGGTGATGGTGGCCCCCGCGGGCGAGGCTTCCGCGGCATTGACGAGCAGCGCGCTGACGGCCTGCTCCAGCAGGTCGGGGTCGACATGCAGCCACAGCGCCTGGCTCCAGCCCTGGCGCTCGATCTGCAGCCGGCGGCCATCCAGCACGGCGGCGTGCAGGGCCAGGGCGCGGTCGACGATCTGCCGCAGGTCGCAGCGCTGCGGCTGGGGCTGCAGCGGGTGCAGGTAGGACAGCAGGGCGTGGGTCCAGGCAGCCAGGCGGTCGCTGGCGCCGATGATGTCGTCCAGAGCCTCGCGGGTCTCGGCCGGCAGGCCGGGGGCATCGGCAATCTGCGCGGTCGCCCGGATGCTAGCCAGCGGGTTGCGGATGTTGTGCGCGACCACCGGGATCAGCGCGCCCAGCACCGCCTGCCGTTCGGACTGCACCAGGGCCTTTCGGCTGGCGTCCAGCTCGGCCGCCATGGCGTTGATGCCCTGGGCCAGGGTCTGCAGCTCGGTGATGCCGCGGGCCGGCACGCGGTGGCCCAGGTCGCCCTCGCGGATGCGGCGGGTGGCCTCCAGCACGTCATGCAGGGGCCGGCTGAAGTGCCGCCGCAGGTGGGCGCTGGCATAGACCATCAGCAGGGCCGCCAGGGCGACGGTCAGCCCCAGCACCACCGGCACCCAGCGGGTGAGGAAGGCGAGCTGGGCGGTCTGCTCGGCATGCTCGCGCTGCAGCAGATCCTCGAAGCGGGCCAGGCTCTCCTCGTAGCGCTGGAAGGCGCCGGACTCGATCTCGGTGTGCATCAGCCGCAGCACGGCCTCGGTCTCGGCGGGGTTGGGCACGGTGCTGCCCGGGCGGGCATTGCGCATCAGGGTCTCGCTGATGCGCAGCACCTCGCCGTAGGCGTCGCGCAGGGCGCGCGCCATGCGCTGCTCCTCGGGGTGCTGCAGCCGGCTTTCGAGCAGGTCGAAGCGCTCGCCGATGCGGCGCGTGAAGGCGCTGTACTCGCTGCGCGCGCTGGGGTCGCCGAGCAGGATGTCGTCGAAGACCTCCTTGACTTGGCGGTAGAGGATGCCGCGGATGGCGTAGACCTCGGACTCCAGCGCGGCCAGGCGGCTGATCTCGCTGGAAACCGCCTCCCAGGGGCGGGTGCCGAGCAGGCCGAGCACGCCGCTGAAGACGATCAGCAGCAGGTAGCCGAGGGAGATGCGGCTCTGGAATCGCCGCAGCGATCGGGCCGGACCGAGCCAGTCGGCATTCATCGGGGCAGGGCAGGGGAGGACGGGGCGGCGGGAAGCCGCGGATCATCCCCTGCGCCCCACGATGCCCGGCTGGGACTTTTGCCCGATCGGTCCGGGCCCCGGGCAAGTCCGGGGCGGGCTCAGGCCTCGCGCACGTCGGCCACGGGGAGCGCGCCGAAATCCGGCCGCGCCAGCCAGGCCAGCACCTTGGCGGCGGCCTGCTCCGGGGTGTCGAGCAGGCCGTCGCGGTGCAGCGCCTCGAAGCGGCCCTGGGCGGCGAAGCGGGCCGGGTCGGCGCCGCGCAGCTGGCGCTGCATGTCGGTCGCGATGACGCCGGGGGCGAGCGAGACGATGCCGGTCCGCGGATCGTCTGCATGCTCCAGGGCCAGCGCGCGGGCGGCATGGTCCAGCCCGGCCTTGACCGCGCAGTAGGCGGTGCTGCCGGCCAGGGCGCGGCGGCCGAGGCCGGAGGAGATGAACAGGACCTGCCGGCGCGCACCCCAGCCGGCGCTGGCGGCCAGCGCGGCGGCGCTCAGGCGCAGCGGCGCTTCCAGGCCCAGGCGCAGGGCGGCGCGCAGATCGGTGTCGTCCTGGACCTGCAGCCCGGCCGGCTCGGGCAGCCGGGCGGCGTTGTGCAGCAGCACCAGGCGGGCGGGCGGTGCGGCGGCCAGGGGCAGCAGGGCGGTGCGCAGGCGGTCGACTGCGGCATCGGGCTCGGCCAGGTCGACCGACCACTGCGTGCAGGGGCAGCCCGCGGCCTGCGCCGCGGTGTCCAGGCCCTGGTCGGGGCGACGCGAGAGGGTCAGCAGCGCATGGCCGGGCTGCAGCAGCTGGCGGGCCAGGGCGGCGCCGAGTCCGCGCGAGGCGCCGGTCAGCACGATCAGGGTGGAGGCGGCGCATGCGCCGGGGGCGCTGCGCAGCAGCTCGGGGACGGGGGGGAGGGCAGGCATGGTGGGGATGCTGCCAGCCGGCGGCGGATCCTGCAGGCGCGCCGTCGTGCAGCCCGCGCGCGCCACGGCGGGCGGGCCGGGGCCGCGGGATGTGGCGAGCCCCGGTGCGCCGGGCCTTCAGCCGGCCACGGGCTCGTCGCTCATGCGGTCGCGCCGGGCCAGGGCCGGGAAGTGGCGGCGCCACAGCGCCACCACGGCCAGCGTGCCGAAGCCGCCGAGCAGCACCGAGCCGACCGGGCCCAGCGCGGCGGCCGTCGCGCCGGACTCGAACTCGCCGAGCTGGTTGCTCGCGCCGATGAAGATGCCGTTGACGGCGCTGACCCGGCCGCGCATCGCGTCCGGCGTCTCCAGCTGCACCAGCGACTGGCGGATGACGACGCTGACCATGTCGGCCGCACCGGCCACGAAGAGCGCGGCCAGCGAGAGCCAGAAGCTGGTCGACAGGCCGAAGACCAGGGTGGCCAGGCCGTAGACGGCGACGGCGCGGAACATCTTGGGCCCGACCTGCCGCTCGATCGGCCGGCGGCTGAGCCAGACCGAGAGCGTCAGCGCCCCCACCGCAGGCGCCGCCCGCAGCAGGCCCAGGCCCCAGGGCCCGACGTGCAGGATGTCCTTGGCGAAGATCGGCAGCAGCGCGGTGGCGCCCCCCAGCAGCACCGCGAACAGGTCCATCGAGATGGCGCCCAGCACCGCCGGCCGGCTGCGGATGAAGGCCAGGCCGGCGAAGACGGTCTTCAGGCTGACCGGCTCCTTGGGCAGCGGCGGCTGCACGTAGCGCAGGCCCAGGGCCAGCACGATCCCCAGGGTGAACAGCAGGCCGCAGACCCCGTAGACGACCTCCGCCCCGGCCACGTAGACGAAGCCGCCGAGGGCCGGCCCGCCGATGATGGCCGTCTGCATGCCGGCCGAACTGAGCGCGATGGCCCGCGGCAGCTTGGCCGCGGGCACCAGCAGCGGCAGCAGCGACTGCTGCACCGGCATCTGGAAGGCCTTGGCCGCGCCAATCAGCAGCGAAAGGCCGAGCAGGGTCTCGCGGCCGGCCCAGCCCCCGGCACTGCCCAGCATCAGCACGGCGCTGATGCCGGTCTGCACGGTCAGCGCCGCCGCCAGGATGCGGCCGCGGTGGTGGCGGTCGGCCAGGTGGCCGGCCACCAGCATCAGCACCAGCGAGGGCAGGAACTGCAGCAGGCCCACCAGGCCCAGGTCCCAGGCGCTGCCGGTCAGGGCGTACATCTGCCAGCCGATGGCCACCATCATCATCTGGTTGCCCGAGGTGCCGGCCACCCGCGCGAACCAGAAGCGGACGAAGGCGCGCTCGGCCAGCAGCGCGCGCAAGCCGCCATCGGCGGGGCGATCCGCCGGGTCGGCGGGCGGGGGCAGGGGGCTCAAGACGGCATGGTCCTCGGGGAAGGGCGGGGGCGGGGCGGCTAGCCCTCGACGGCCGCGCTCGGCTGTGCCGGCGCGCCGGCCGGCCCCTGGGCGTCCGCCGCCCCGGCCACCACGCGCGCATGCCGCTCGTAGGTGAAGTAGGCCCAGGCCCAGTCCATCAGCACGGCGATGCGGTTGCGGAAGCCGATCAGGAAGTAGACGTGGGCGATCAGCCAGAACAGCCAGGCGAAGAAGCCGGAAAAGCGGATCGGCCCCAGGGGCGAGCTGAGGTCGACGACGGCCGCGCGGCGGCCGATGGTCGCCAGGTTGCCATAGTCGCGGTAGACGAAGGCCTCGGTCGGCTGGCCGGCCAGGCGCCGCTGCAGGTTGCGCGCCGCGCACTGGCCCATCTGCTTGGCGGCTGGCGAGACCCCGGGTACCGGGGTCGGGGCCCCCTTCCTCGGGTGGCTGCGGGCGGCGGCCATGTCGCCGATCACGCTGACCTCGGGGAAGCCGCGCAGGCTGAGGTCGGGCTCCACCGGCACGCGCCCTGCGCGGTCGCAGGCCACGCCGGCGGCGTCGCCGAGCATGCGGGCCAGCGGCGAGGCGGCCACCCCGGCCGCCCAGATGATGCTGTGGCTGTCGATGCGCTCGCGCTGGCCGCCACGCTCCACCCACAGCCCGTCGGCATCGATGGCGGTGACCTTGGTCTCCAGCATCACCTCCACGCCCAGTCGCTCCAGCTGCTGGCGCGCCGTCACGCTCAGGCTGGGCGGCATGGCCTGCAGGACCCGGTTGCCCCCTTCGACCAGCAGCACCCGGGCCTGGGCCGGCTGGATGCGGCGGAACTCGCCGGGCAGGGTGTGGCGGGCGATCTCGACCAGGGTGCCGGCCATCTCGACGCCGGTGGGGCCAGCGCCGATCACGACGAAGGTCATCAGGTCGCGCTGGCGCACCGGGTCGTCGGCCCGCTCGGCCGCCTCGAAGGCCAGCAGCGCACGCCGCCGGATGCTGAAGGCGTCGCTCAGCGTCTTGAGGCCCGGCGCATGCTCGGCCCAGGCGTCGTTGCCGAAGTAGCTGTGCGTCGCGCCGGCCGCCACGATCAGGTGGTCGTAGGCGATGCGCCCGCCATCGGCCAGCTGCACCTGGCGGGCGGCCAGGTCGAAGCCGCAGACCTCGGCCATCAGGGTGGTGACCTGGTCGTCGCCACGGAACATCTGCCGGATCGGCGCGGCGATCGAGGGCGCGGGCAGGCCGGCCGTGGCCACCTGGTACAGCAGCGGCTGGAACAGGTGGTGGTTGGTCCGGTCGATGACGGTGATGTCGACCGGGGTCTTGTGCAGGGCCTTGGCGGCCCAGATGCCGCCAAAGCCGCCGCCGATGATCAGGACATGCGGGCGGCGGCCCGGCTGCAGGGGGGTGGGATCCATGGAGGTCCTCGGGGAGCGCGCATCCGGTCGGTCGTGGCCGCCGGTTTCTTCGTCGTCGGGGTCGGGCGGAATCGGGCGGGCGGAGGATGTCGACAGGATCCCGAAGGGCGGTCTTCACACTCGCGTCAGCTCGGCAGGGTAAGCCCTGCAAATGCCGTTCCTGCCCCAGCTCGGCTCAGAAGGGGGCTGCGTCGTCCCAGATGCAGCGCTCTCCGCTGCGCGGGTGCTCCAGTTCGAGTCGCGTCGCATGCAACAGCAGGCGCGGCGAGGTCGCTGGATCGCCGTAGAGCGCGTCGCCCAGGATGGGGTGCCCGAGGGCGGCCAGGTGCAGGCGCAGCTGGTGGCTGCGACCGGTTGCGGGGCTCAGCCCGACCCGGGTGGTGACCTGGAGGCCCGGCCCCGGCCCCAGCCGCCACCACAGCGTCAGGGACGGCTTGCCGTTGACCGGGTCGACCTTCTGACGCGGCCGTCGCGGCCAGTCGACGCACAGGGGCAGTTCGATGCGGCCGGGCGGCTCCTCGGGCCCCGGTCCGTCCAGCCGACCGGCCACCACGGCCTCGTAGCGCTTGGCCACCCGCCGTTCGGCGAAGGCCTGGCTCAGGCGGCGCTGGGCCTCGGCGCCCCGGGCGTAGACCATCAGCCCGGAGGTGGGCTGGTCGAGCCGGTGCACGGTCAGCGCATCCGGCCAATGCTGCTGCAGGCGATGGATCAGGCAGTCGGCCTTGTCCTCGCCGCGGCCCGGCACGGCCAGTAGGCCCGCCGGCTTGCGGACCAGGATCCAGTCCGCATCGAAAGCGAGCACCTGCTCACGGCTGGGGTCGCTGGCCGCCTGGGCGGGCAAGTCGGCCGGCGGGCCGCCCGCCACCGGCTCAGCCGCGTTGCTGGATGCCGGCAATGGCCCAGTCCCGGCTCTCGTCCGCGGGGCGGACCAGGTGCCAGATCTCGTCGAAACGCTCGGCGCCGTGCTCGGCCTCCTCGCGGATCAGGCCATGGAAGCGCACGCTGACCACCCGCTGGCCGGCGTCTTGCGCGACCTCGAGGATCTCGGCGTCGAGCTGCACGACATCCGTCTGCTGCGACGCCGTGCCGCGCTCGTGCAGGTCCAGCCGCAGGGCCGCGAACAGTTCGGGCGTGGTGAAGCGGCGCAGGTCTTCCACCTGCCCGGCGTCGTTGGCGGCCTGCAGGCGGATGAAGATCATCTTGGCGAGGCGGACGAAGCCCTCGGCGTCGAAGTCCACCGGCAGGGCGGCAGGGGCCGCCGCTGCGCTGCCCCCCACGGCCTGGAACGCCTCGCGCACCTGGATGCCGCCCGTCTCAGCCTGGGGCTGGGCCTGGCGCGGCGTGCTCACCGGGCTCAGCCCGGCGCCGGCACCCGCCGCTTGCAGGCGCGGCGCAGCGCCTGCGAAGCGGCGCATCACCAGGCGCACGACGAAGAAGAGGGCCACGGCCAGCAGCACCATCATCATCAGGTCGGCGAAGCCTTCGCCCAGACCGAAGTGGCTCAGCAGCGCCGCGATGCCCAGACCGGCCGCCAGGCCGGCCAGCGGGCCCATCCACGAGCGCTTGCCGGCAGCCGCCGCCGCGGCCGTGCCCGCGGCCGGCGCGGCGGCCCCCGGACTGGCGTCGGCCTGCTTGGGCGGCGTGGCCGGCGGCGGATTGGGGCTGGCGTCCCGCTGCATGCCCACCGAGCGCTTGCCACCCAGTCGCTTGGCCTCGACTTCGCCCGGCAGCATGCTCAAGCTGCCGACCAGCAGCAGGGCCAGGCTCAGGAGGCCGGTGTGGAGCAGGGTGCGCAGCTGGCGCAGGGCAGCGATCCAGCGGGTCGAAGGCAGCGGCAGGGGCGTGTTCATCAGGTCCTCTCGGGCAAGGTGGCCGGCAGCAGGCGCGGGCCATCGACGCAAGTGGACCACAGCCGCTGCAAGAGGTTCCCTGGGCGCCGGGGGCAATAAAAAACCGCCCCGGAGGGCGGTTTGTCCTGCATCCCCGAACGGGGGCGGAGGAGATCAGGCCTTCTTGGTCTGGCGGCGGCGGGTGATGTAGCCGACGACCCCGAGGCCGGCGAGCATCAGGGCGTAGGTCTCGGGCTCCGGCACGGGGGCGGTGGTGAAGGCCAGGCCGTTGACCGTGCCGGCGAAGCTGCTGCGCAGCACCGCCCCACCGGTGGCGAGGTTGATGCTGTACAGGCCGCTGGCACCCGTGCCGTCGTCGAGGTTCAGCACGGCCAGGGCCGGGCCGCCGCCGACGATCTCGAAGCCGTTGGCGCTCAGCACGTCGAAGGGCAGGTTGAGCGAACCCACGGTACTGATCGTCGGGGCGTTGAAGGCCCCGGGAGCGAACTGCAGCGTGTCGGTGCTGGTGTTGATGTAGTAGAGGTCGGTCAGGTCGCCCGGCACGGTGCCCGGGAAGTTGCCCGGGGGCGTGCCGGGGAAGGAGTTGGTGTAGGCCACGGCGGTGAAGCCGGCGCCGATGTTGCTGGCGGTGTTGCCGACCACGCCGGTGCTGACGTTGACCGCGTAGTTGTTGCCGCCCGCGGTGGTCACGCGCAGCGAGGGGCCGCCGGCGAAGTCAGCCTGCGGGTTGAAGTCCATGCCGATCCCGCCGGTGGCGGCGAAGCTGGCGCCGGAAAGGGCCGTGACCAGACTGAGCGCACCGCTGGTGGTGTTGATCGTGTACAGGTTGTTCTGGTTCGAGATCGCGTAGGTCAGGCCGTTGGTGGGACGGGTGTCCAGGCCCAGCAGGGTCTCGCCCGAGGCCAGTCCGCTGATCGCGACCGTCTGCGTCGAGCCTGCGCTGTTGAACTTGACGATCTCGTTGGTGGTGGTCAGCGCGACCAGGGTTTGGCTCTGCGCCTGGGCGCCGAAGCCGACGGCAGTCAATGCGGCGGCGGCAAGCGCCTTGACGACGTAACGGTTCATGTGGACTCCTGAAGTTCTGGGTATGGCCCCCGACGGCATGTTCGTCTCCGAGGGCACCCCCACACTACGTCACAAGTGACCCAACGGTTTCGAACGAGACCCCTTGGTCGCGGGGTGGGTTTTCCTGTGATGGGTGCCCAAAGAAACACACCCCGCGAGGCCGTGGGGCCGTCGCGGGGTGCGGGCTTGGGCAGGGGCGGCTTGGTGGCCGCGCCGGGTCACTTCAGACGGCCGACTTCCAGCAGCTCCTTGCTGGCCTCGACGATCTCGCCGCTGACCGCATCGACCTCGACGCGCATGTCGCCGGCCTTGGTCTTCACGTCGTACTCGTAGGAGACCTTGCCGTCGGATTCGATCTCGAACTCGACGCGCTCGACCTCGCCCGGGTACTTGGCCAGCACCGTGGCGCGGGCGGCCGCCTCGCTGACCTTGGCCTTGTCCTTGAAGCCGGCGGCGTCGGCCGAGGCCACGCGCTCCTCGACTTCGATGATCTTGCCGGTCTTGCCGCTGCACTCGACGTCGAAGAACTTGCCGCCGGCCGCCTCGACCTCGATCTCCCAGACGGCTTCCTTGCCTTCAGCCTTCAGCACGGCCTGCAGGGCCTCGCCGGGATGCTTGGCCAGCACGGCCGGCAGGCAGGCCTCCAGGCCGAACTTGACCTTGGGCGCCTTGGCCGCACCGTCTGCTTGGACGAAGGTCGCGGACAGCAGCGCCGCGGTCCCCAGGGCGAGGAGGAGAGGGGTCTTGTTCATGCGGAGCTCCTAGTGTCTTGCGTGGATGGATGGATCAGGGTTGACCCTCACTTCATCATAAACGGGAGTGAATCCCGTGGGAAACGAGCGGAAAAGGGAATAATTCCCGGGTTTGTCCAGGTCGCGTCGACTTGACGTCGTTCCCCGTCCTGGGGATGGGAGAACGCAGCGGCTGCCGCCTCGGGTCCCGCCCTAGGCCATCGGACATATTGCCGGGCGATGGGAGGCTGCAAAAAATGAGGGACCGATTCGCTACACCCATGCGGATCCCGCGCCCATCCCCGATGTCTGCCCCCCATCCCGCCCTCCACCTCCAGGCCGTGCTGCCGGTCGAACCGGGTCGGCGGGCATGTCTCACCCGCACCGCGGCCCTCCTGGCGGCCTGCGCCACGCCGGCCTGGGCCGCGCGCACCGTGGTCGAGGCCCTCACCCTCGACCCCCTGCCGCAGCCGGCTCCGCAGGCGCTGGCCGAGGGGGTGTACTGGGTTCCCGGTCTGCCCGGCGAGCTCGACGGCCGCAACACCGGGCGTACCGGCAACACGGGCTTCGTGGTTGGCCCGGAGGGTGTCGTCGCCATCGATGCCGGGGTGTCGCGCCGCCATGGCGAGGCCCTGCTGGCCGGCATCGCTGCCGTGACGGATCGGCCGGTCCGGCTGCTGCTGGTGACCCACGCCCGGCAGGAGTTCCTCTTCGGCGCCGCGGCCTTCCGGGCGCGTGGCATCCCGGTGGCGATGCAGCGCGCCACCGCCGGCCTGATGACCTCCCGCTGCGAGGGCTGTCTGCAGACCCTGCGCGAGCTGCTGGGCCCCGAAGCCTTGGCCGGCACCGAGATGTTCCAGCCCGATCGCCTGCTTGACGGCCCGACCCGGCTGGACCTGATCGGCCGGCCCCTGCAGCTGCTGAGCTGGGGCCATGCCAGCGGCCCCGGCGACCTGGCCGTGCTCGACGAGCGCAGCCGCACCGTCTTCACCGGCGGCCTGTGCGACCGCCTGCGCATTCCCGACCTGCAGGACAGTCGCCTGCAGGGCTGGCGCGACGCCCTGGCCGCCCTGCGCGCCTTGCGCCCGCTGCAGGTGGTGCCCGGTCACGGGCCGGTCGGCGACGCCACCGTGATCGATGGGGTCGAGGATTACCTGCGTGCCCTCGAGCAGCGCCTGAGCCAGCTGCTGGACGCCGGCGTGCCCCTCAGCGAGGTGGCCGAGCGGGCCGAGCTGCCCGCCTATGCCGACTGGGACCAGTACGAAGTCATCCACCGTCGCAATGCGGCCCTGCTCTTCCTGCGGCTGGAACACGCGCAGCTCTTGCGCTGAGTCGCCCGCCCCTGCCTCCGAGGATCCGTCATGAAGCCCGATCTGCCCCCGACCGCCCGTTCCGCCGGTTTCTCGCGCCGACTGGCCCTCGCCGGCCTTGGTGCGCTCGGCCTGGCCCCGTCCGGGGCTGTGCGTGCCGCGCCCGGCGGTCTGCCGAGCCAGGTGGGCCACGGCGACAGCTCGCCGCAGTGGGAGGACCTGCGTGCCAAGCTCTGGGGCCGCGAGTCCATCGTCACCGGCGAGGCCAGCCGGGTGCAGATCATCGTGCCCCTGCGCGCGGCCTTCGGGGCCTCGGTGCCGGTCAAGGTGGTCTCCAGGCTGCCGCAGACCGAGGCCTTGCACGTGCGGCGCATGACCCTGCTGGTCGACAAGAACCCGGCCCCCATCGCCGCCGTGCTCGACCTGAGCCCGCGCATGGGCCAGGCCGATCTGGAGACCCGCCTGCGTGTCGATGAATACGGCCACGTGCGCGTCATCACCGAGTGGTCCGACGGCAGCCTGCACATGGACTCCCGCTACTGCAAGGTCTCGGGCGGCTGCTCGGCCCCGCCCAACCGCGACCAGCTCCACAACATCGGCAAGACCGTCTTCCGCCTGCCCGAAGGCCTGAAGACCGACGGGCCGACGCCGGCGGAAGTCTCGGTCGTGCACCCGAACGACACCGGCTTCGAGCTCAACCACATCACGGTGATGTACATCCCGCCGCACTACGTGCGCCTGATCAAGGTCAGCTACGACGGCGAGCCGCTCTTCCAGGCCGAGGTCGGCTTCTCGCTCAGCGAGAACCCCAGCCTGCGCTTCAAGCTGATGGCCCGGCCCGGCGGCCGGCTGAATGCCGAGGTGGAAGACACCAAGGACGGCCGATTCCGCGGCCAGCTGGCCCTGGCCTGAGCCGCCTTCCCCAAGCGCCCGCCCCCGGGCCGAGACCGGCAGGAGTCCCCATGACCGACCCAGCCCTTTCCCGCCGCCGCCGGCATCTGCTGGCTGCCGCCGCCGCGCTGGGCCTCGGGGCCCCCGCGGCCCTTCGGGCGGCCCCGCCGGCCGGCCCGCACGGCCTGCCGCCGGCCTACGGCGCGATGGTGCTGCAGCCGGCCACCCTGCCGCGCAGCGCCGAGTTCGACCTCGGCCCCGCCCTGGCCCGCGCCCAGGCCGAGGGCAAGCGGCTCTACGTCTACCTCAACGCCGATGACTGCGCCTACTGCCGCCGCTACGAAGCCTTCCTCGCCGCGCACCACGCGGCGCTGAAGCCGCACTTCGCGCCCTACCTGCTGGTCGACCTGCGCAGCTCGCTGCGCGTGCCGGTGCGCGAGCTGCGCTTCAAGACCCCGGCCCTCGGCAGCCTGCCCTATGCCGACTACCAGAAGGCCATCGGCGACGAACGTGCGCGCCAGCTCGTCTACCCCAGCGTCTGGCTGCTCGACGCCCGGGGCCAGCCGCTGATGCAGATGCCGGCCGGCGCCGGCACCTTCGAGACCGTGCCCGAGCAGATCGAGGTGCTGCAGCTCGTGCAGTGAGCCCCCGCCGCGGCCGGCCCCCCGTCCGCCGGCCGATGACCGTGCCGGCCGCGGCGTCGTGAAAGCCGGCTACAAAGGCGGGATGCCCGAGACCGGACCCCGCGGGATGACCCGCCTGATGCAGGCCTTTGAGCGCCGCGTCGACCCCTACCCCGACCGCCCCCCGCC
>CAYSQO010000059.1:0-12169 GCA_964433315.1 uncultured Rubrivivax sp. | reverse complement strand
GCTGTGACCCAGACCGAAGAGCGTGATCTCGCGCTTGATGGCCAGGGTGTCGTCCAGATCACCGCTACGGGTCGCGAAGGTACCGTAGGCCACGGTGCGCTTCGAGAAGGCGTAGTTCCAGCCGATGGCGAACTTCTTCAGCTCAAGCTCCGGGCGACCAGCCAGCTTGGTTTCGTAGTTGGCGACCGTGTAGTTGCTGACGATCGTGAACTTGCCCAGGGGAACACTGACGCCGATGGTGTAGGCGTCTTGGTCCTCAACCGTAGCGCTCGCACCGATCGTAGATGCAGTGACGATCTGGTTCGAGATCACCTGATCGCCCGAAGCAACATCGCTGACCTTCTGGTAGCCGGCAAACACCTTCGCCACACCGAAGTTGTAGTTGCCACCAATCGAGAAGGTCTTGTTGAGGTTGTTCGGAGCACCCGCAGCGACATCAGTGACCTTGATCGACTCGTAGGACAGGCCGACGGCGAGGGGGCCGTTCGCGTACGAAGCCGTCACGCCCTGGTAGCGGCCAGCCAGGTCGGGGGTGTTGTCATCCACCTGCTCAGACAGACCGACCTGGGCACCGAAGCGGAAGCCCGAGAAGCTCGGCGAGGTGTAGGAGATAACGTTGTCTTGGCGGTCACCGAAGTTGTGGAACATCCGGTTGTTGTTGCCAATGCTGCCGACACCCGAGCTGCTGACGTTCTCGTTCAGCTTGGTCTGACCGTTGAACGAGGGATCCCAGTACAACGCGTTCAGGCGCGAGTAGGTTTCCTGACGGCCAAAGCGCACTTCACCCAGCGTGGCCGACGACAGGCCGACCCAGGCCTGCCGACCAAAGAGACGGTTGTTCTGGCCCTGGGCGCCGGTGTCCGCCGAGAAGCCGGATTCCAGCTGGAACACGGCCTTCACGCCGTTGCCCAGGTCCTCCACGCCACGCAGACCCCAGCGCGAGCCGCCGATGCCGGTGGTACCGCCGCCGTCGTTCAGCTTGGTGGCCGACTCGCCGCGCAGCGCGGCGGTGGCAACACCGTCACCGGTCTTTTCATTCGTCACATTCAGGTCGGCGCGACCGTACAGGGTCACCGACGACTGCGCCGAAGCGGCGCCCGCAAACGCGCCCAGCACGGCCAGCGCAATCAAAGACTTCTTCATGAACGATCTCCTGTGTTTGTACCGGGTGAACCCCCTCCGTCAAGGCTGACGGGGCTCACGCAAAGCTACTCCCGGTCTTGGAAGCCGATTCATTCCACCAGACTTTCCATGACGCTTCCACGGTGGCAAACCACATCGGCGAAGCAAGCGTTGTCAAGCCACAACTATCCCTGACACACCGACCGCGTCATCAACGGGACACAGTGCCAGGGTGGAACGCCCCCGGCCGTGCTGCGGGGGCCGGCTGACGGCACACTGCGTCACGGACTTCTCCGACTTGCCATGCCCGTCGACTCCTCTCTCGACCGCTGCATCGATGCGCTCGACCACGCGCTGCGGACGGTCTGGGCGCGCCATGCCGCCCAACGCCCCTGCCCGGCCGCACCGGAGCCCGAAACCCCGCTCAGCGAAGCCGAGCGGCGCGAGGCCGCCGCGCTGATGCGCGTCAACCATGTGGGCGAGGTCTGCGCCCAAGCCCTGTACCAGGCCCAGGCCCTGGCCGCCCGAGACCCCGCGCTGCGCGGTCACTTCGAAGCCGCCGCCCGGGACGAGACCGACCACCTCGCCTGGTGCGAGCAGCGCCTCGCGGCCCTGGGGGGCCGCCCCAGCCTGCTGAATCCGCTCTGGTACGCCGGCGCCTTCGGGCTGGGCCTGCTCGCCGGGCGGGCCGGAGACCGGCTGAGCCTGGGCTTCGTGGCGGAGACCGAGCGTCAGGTCGAACAGCACCTCGACAGCCACCTGGAGCGTCTGCCCGCCGGGGACGCCGCCTCGCGGGCGGTGGTCGCCCAGATGCGCGAGGACGAGATCCGCCACGCACGCGAAGCCGAAGCCGCCGGGGCGCGCCGGCTGCCTGCGCCGCTGCGCTGGGCGATGCGCGGCGCGGCCCGCGTGATGACGGCGACCGCGCACCGGATCTGAAGTCGGCGGCGCGGCGGCGCCGTCCTCAGGCCTCGACCAGCTCGACGCTGTGGCCGATCTCGGCCGTCTTGGCGAGCATGGCGCTCGCCGAGCAGTACTTTTCGTGCGAGAGCTGCACGGCCCGCTCGACCGCCGCCAGCGCCAGGCCCTTGCCGCTTACGCGGTAGTGCAGGCTCAGGCGGGTGAAGACCTTCGGGTCGCTGCTGGCGCGCTCGGCCTGCACCTTGACCTCGCAGCCGCTGACGGCATGCCGGCCGCGCTTGAGGATCAGCACCACGTCGTAGGCGCTGCAGGCCGCCGTGCCGGCCAGCACGGTCTCCATCGGCCGGGGCGCCAGGTTGCGGCCGCCGCCCTCGGGCGCGCCGTCCATCGTCAGCAGGTGGCCACTGCCGGTTTCGGCCACGAAGGCCATGCCGGCCTCGGGCTGCCAGCGCACGGTGCATTCCATCGATGAGCTTTCCTCGGCGGCAGGGAGGGGCGTGGCGGTCCGGGCGGGCCGCCTCCGCCGGGGCCGCGGATTCTCGCGCGCGGCCCCTCCGCCGGGGAAGTGCGGCTTCCTGCCATGCTTGGGCGGAGATTTCGCAAGGCGGCCGGTCGTCGGGCTTTCACAACGCTTGCAAGCCCTAGGGTTAGCCCCTAGAATGCAAACTATCGAAAGCGCAAGGCGTCACGTTCCCCACCTGAGCCGCTGAGCGTTTTCATCGTTTGTCTCCTCCACCCCTCCTCGATTGGTGGATTGGGCCCCGGGTCTCGCGACACGGGGCCTTTTTTCTGGTCGGTCCGCAGGCGCGGCCCCACGGAGATGCGTCGGGGGCTCGCCTATGATCCGGCGACTTTTTCGGCCCCCTCCCGGCATGCCCTCCCGCGTTTCCCGACCCCCTGCACGCCGCGCCGCCGGCGCCGAGCCCTCGCTGCTCGCTGACTACCTGCAGCGCATCCTGACGGCGCGGGTGTATGACGTCGCCATCGAGTCCGCCCTCGATCCGGCCCCCCAGCTCAGCGAGCGCCTGGGCGCCCCGGTCTTCCTCAAGCGCGAGGACACGCAGCCGGTCTTCAGCTTCAAGCTGCGCGGGGCCTACAACAAGATGGCGAAGCTGCGGCCGGCCCAGCGCGAGCGCGGCGTGATCTGCGCCTCGGCCGGCAACCATGCCCAGGGCGTCGCGCTGTCGGCGCGGCGCATGGGCTGCAAGGCCACCATCGTGATGCCGGTGACCACGCCGCAGCTGAAGATCGACGCGGTGCGCCGCCACGGCGGCGATGCGGTGAACATCGTCCTGCACGGCACCAGCTACTCCGACGCCTACGCGCATGCGCTGACGCTGGAGAAGTCGACCGGCGCCACCTTCGTCCACCCTTTTGACGATCCGGACGTGATCGCCGGCCAGGGCACGGTGGCGATGGAGATCCTGCGCCAGCACCAGGGCCCGATCGAGGCGGTCTTCGTCGCCATCGGCGGCGGCGGCCTGATCGCCGGCATCGCCGCCTGCATCAAGGCGGTGCGGCCGGAAATCAAGGTGATCGGCGTGCAGACGACGGACTCGGACGCGATGGTCCGCTCGGTCGAGGCCGGCAAGCGCGTGATGCTGCACGACGTGGGCCTGTTCTCGGACGGCACCGCGGTCAAGCAGGTCGGAGAGGAGACCTTCCGCATCGCACGCACCCTGGTCGACGGCTACGAGGTGGTGGACACCGACGCGGTCTGCGCGGCGATCAAGGACGTCTTCCAGACGACCCGGGCCCTCGTCGAGCCGGCCGGGGCCCTGGGCCTGGCCGGACTCAAGCAGTACGTGGCCCGCCAGCGCGCGGCCGAGGCGCGGCGCGGCAAGGCGCCCGTGGGCGAGCGCGGCGCGCTGATCGCGATCGCCTGCGGCGCCAACATGAACTTCGACCGGCTGCGCTTCGTCGCCGAGCGGGCCGAGCTCGGCGAGCAGCGCGAGGCGCTGTTCGCCGTGACCATTCCCGAGGAGCGCGGCAGCTTCCGCCGCTTCTGCGAGCTGATCGGCCCGCGCAGCGTGACCGAGTTCAACTACCGCATCTCGGATGCCGCCACCGCCCAGGTCTTCGTCGGCCTGAGCCTCTCGAAGCCGGGCGAGTCGGCGCGCATCGCCGCCGAGTTCGGTGCCCAGGGCTTCGCCACCGTCGACCTCAGCCACGACGAGCTGGCCCAGACCCACATCCGCCACATGGTCGGCGGACGCTCCGAGCTGGCCCAGGACGAGCGCCTGTTCCGCTTCGTCTTTCCCGAGCGGCCCGGGGCGCTGATGGCCTTCCTGTCGAGCATGCACCCGGCCTGGAACATCAGCCTCTTCCACTACCGCAACCAGGGGGCCGACTACGGCCGCATCCTGGTCGGCCTGCAGATCCCCCGCGGACAGGGTGGCGAGCTCAAGCGCTTCCTCAAGCAGCTCGACCTGCCCTGTGTCGAGGAGACCGACAATCCGGTCTACCGGCTCTTCCTGCGCTGACCGGCCCACCTGCTGCACACCGCCATGGCTGTCCCCGAACTCCCGCCCCGCCCGGCCTCCGCGCAACGCCGCCGGGCGGCCGGGTTTGCGCCGATCGCCCCCATCCACAGCCAGCCCTGGCTGCGCGATGCGCTGCAGGCCAAGCTGCGCCGCCGGCACGGCGTCACCGGCTACCACGGGGAGCTGGAGGCGGTCGCGATCCGCCTGGGGCTGATCCAGAACACCGTCAAGCCGCGCCTGCGCGCGCCCCAGCTGCTGGTGGCGGCCGGCGATCACGGCCTAGCCGTCGACCTCGGCCGCAGCGGCCTGCCGGGCAGCGGCGAGCAGGTCAGCCACCTGCTCGGCGGCCGGGTGCCGATGGCCGCCTTCGCCTTCCAGCAGCGGCTGGGGCTGACCGTCGTCGATGCGGGCCTGGCCGAGGACCTGCCGCCGAACCCCACCCTGCTGAGCCGCAAGATCGCCTACGGATCGCACAACGCACGGCTCGGCCAGGCCATGAGCGCGGCCCAGGCCGAGGCCGGCCTGCGCGCCGGCCTGGAGATCGTCGACGGCCTGCCCGGCAACCTGCTGGCCTGCGCCGGCCTGGGCGTCGGCAGCCTGGAGGCTGCCGCGCTGATCCTGTCGGAGCTGGGCCGGCTGCCCCTGCGCGAGCTGCTGATCGATCCGCACATGACCGCCGACCGGCTGT
Source organism: uncultured Rubrivivax sp. (assembly GCA_964433315.1). Lineage (GTDB taxonomy): Bacteria > Pseudomonadota > Gammaproteobacteria > Burkholderiales > Burkholderiaceae_C > Aquariibacter. The sequence goes on along the minus strand of CAYSQO010000059.1, from coordinate 6,955 downwards.
CCCGCCTGCTGGTCGTGCTGCAGAGCGCGCAGAAGCGCCACCTCGGCGCGCGCGGGCCGATCGAGGTGCTGTGCGCCTACGGCGGCCACGAGATCGCCGTGCTGGCCGGCGCCATGCTGGCCGCCGCTGGCCAGCGCCGCACCCTGCTCATCGACGGCGTGCCGGCCTGCGCCGCCCTGGCCATCGCCGCACGGCTGGCGCCGGCGGTGGTCGACTACGCCTTCTTCGCGCGCAGCAGCCCGCACCCGGGCCTGGACCAGGCCTTCAGCGTCTTCCACGCCAACGCGCTGCTCGAGCTGGATCTGGACGCTCCCGACGGCACCGGGGCCGTGCTGGCCTGGCCGATGCTGGCGGCGGCGGCCACCCTGCTCGGCGAAGTCAGCGAGACCGTGCCCGGCTGGATCCCCGAGCCGCCGCTCATCACCGACGAGATCAGCCCGCCGCCCGCGGCCGACCGGCTGCCGCGCCTGCGCAGCAGCCTGCCGCCGGCCGACCTGCGTCAGCTGCCGACGGTCAGCGACCGCGTCGACCCGCCGGCCCTCGCCTGAGCCGGGAGGCTCAGCGCGCGTTCGCCGCGGCGCGGCGCGCCATGCCAACCGGATCTTCCGGGGCGGCCGCCCCGTCGACGCCCACGGGCGGATCGGCCTCCGGCGAAGGATCGGGCAGCTGCGGCGCCCCCGGCGCCAGCCCGGGCTGCGGCGGGAAGCCCGGCGCGGGCGCGGCGGCGGCGGCCGGCGCCCCGGACGGATCGGGCAGGCTCAGGCGACGAGCCACCGGCCCGCCGCGCGGCCCGAGCTGCACCGCCCGGCGCTCGACCGCCAGCAGCACCCAGTCGCCGTCGACCACCTGGCCGACCCGCACCGGGCGCAGCGGCCGGTCGGCCTGCTCGATGAGCGCAACCCCCGCCTCGGCCCGCGTCGCCGCGACCACGCCCAGCAGGCGCAGGCCGCGGTCCGGATCGGACTCGGCGACCGCCTCGACCTCGGCGGCCGGCCCCGGCCCGCGGCCGAGCAGCCGCAGCGGATCCCCGGCCAGGCCGGCCGCGGCCGACACGGCAGGCGCCGGGCTGGCGCCGCCGCCGGGCTGCCCCAGGCGCAGCCCCCAAGCCACCGCGGAAGCCGCCACGGCGGCCCAGACAAGGAAGGCCCCGAGACGGGCGACAAGCGGCATGGACATGGGCGGTGATTATGATGGTCCGATGTTGCCGAACCTCCCGTCCCCGCCCGCCCGCCGCCGCCGCGTGCGCGGCTTCACCCTGATTGAGCTGATGGTCGTGCTGGTGATCATCGGCGTGCTCGGCGCGCTCATCGTGCCCAACGTGCTGGAACGCGCCGACGATGCCCGCGTGACCGCGGCGCGAACCGATGTCAACGGCATCGTCACCGCCCTCAAGCGCTACAAGCTGGACAACCTGCGCTACCCCAGCGCGGAACAGGGCCTGCAGGCCCTGGTGAGCCGGCCCACGGTGGAACCCGTGCCGCCCAGCTGGAAGCCCAACCTCGACAAGCTGCCTGCCGACCCCTGGGGCCGGCCCTACCAGTACCTGAACCCGGGCGTGAACGGCGAAATCGACGTCTTCAGCCTGGGCGCCGACGGCCAGCCGGGCGGCGAGGGCAAGGATGCCGACATCGGCTCCTGGCAGTAAGCGTCCGCCGGTGCGCCAGGTCGCGCGCGGCTTCACGCTGATCGAGCTGATCCTCGTCGTCGCCATCATCGCGATCGCGTCCAGCCTGGCCAGCCTGGCGCTGCGCGATCCGGCGGAGGCCCGCCTCGAACGCGAGGGTGAGCGCCTGGTCGCCCTGCTCGAAGGCATGCGGGCCGAGTCCCGCACCCTCGGCCTGGCGCTGCGCTGGCAGGCCCTGCCGGCGCGGGTCGAGGGGGCCGACTTCCGCTTCCTCGGCCTGCCGCCCGGCATGAAGCCGCCCGCGCAGGCCTGGCTGGAGCAGCCGCCCCCCGAAGTGCGCATCACCCGCCTGGACGCGAACGGCAGCAGCTCGCCGGGGCAGGTGCTGCTCGGGCCCGAGCCCGTCATCGGGGCCCAGCGCATCGAGCTGCGGCTCGACGCGCAGCGCCTCGTCGTGGCCAGCGACGGCCTGGGCCCCTTCCGGATCGACCGCCATGCCGCGCCGAACTGAGCGCGCCGGGCGGCGGCGTCCCGCGGGCGCGGCCGGGCTGACCCTCATCGAGGTGCTGGTGGCCCTGGCCATCCTCGCCGTCGCGCTGGCCGCGGCGGTGCGGGCGGCGGCCGCCCTGCTCGACAACGCCGACCGCCTGGCCGAGATGCAGGCCGCGCAGTGGTGCGCCGACAACCGCCTGACCGAGCTGCGGCTGAGCCAGCAGTTTCCCGGCACCGGCGAGCTGGCCTACGAATGCCCCCAGCTCGGGCGCATCTACCGCCTGACGGTGCAGGTCGCGGGCACCCCCAACCCGAATTTCCGCCGGCTCGAAGCCCAGGTGCGCGACGCCGGGGGCCAGCCCATCCTGAGCCTGAGCACCGTGCTCGGCCGCTACTGAGGTCCCGCCGCGATGCAGGCCCCGCGCCCGGCCCAGGCCGGCTTCACCCTCGTCGAGCTGCTGGTCTCGCTGTTCATCTTCGCCGTGCTGGCCGGCCTGGGCTGGCAGGGCGTGGACGGCCTGGTCCGCAGCCGCGAGGCCAGCGAGCGCGAGCTCGGCACCGTGCTGCGCCGCCAGAACGCCATCGCCCAGTGGGAGGCCGACCTTGCCGCCCTGCACGAGACCCGCGCGCTGCCGGCGCTGAGCTTCGACGGCGCCACGCTACGCCTGAGCCGCAGCACGGCCGAGGGCGTGCAGATCGTCGCCTGGTCGCTGCGCGGCGGCCGCTGGCTGCGCTGGGCCGGCGTGCCGCAGCAGCGCCTGGCGGCGCTGCAGGCGCAGTGGAGCGAGGCCGGGACCGCGCTGGACCGCGAGGGCCCGGCCCGGCTGGTCATGCTCGACGGCGTGCGTGCCTGGCAGCTCTACTACTGGCGCGACACCGCCTGGACCAACGCCCAGTCGAGCGGTGACGCCGACGCCCAGGGCCAGGAGCAGCTGCCCGCCGGCGTGCGCCTGCTGCTGAGCCTGGATCCCCCCGCGGGCCCCGCCGGGGACGCCCTGCTGCTGCAGCGCGACCTGCAGCTGGCCCTGGGCCGCCGCAGCTGACCGGCCCGAGACCCCGACATGCCCCGCCCCCTCCCCGCCCGACGGCCGCGCGCCCGCGGCGTCGCCCTGCTGACCGCGATGCTGCTGGTCGCCCTGATCGCCAGCCTGGCCGCCGGCGTGGTGTGGCAGCAGTGGCAGGCGGTGCAGGTGGAATCGGCCGAGCGCGCACGCACGCAGAGCCAGTGGATCCTGGCCGGCGCCACCGACTACGCCCGGCTGATCCTGCGCGAGGACGCCCGCAACGGGGGCTACGACGCGCTCAGCGAGCCCTGGGCCACGCCGCTGGCCGAAGCCCGCCTGTCGAGCTTCCTGGCCACCGACCCCGACCGCCGGGCCGACCAGGGCCCCGAGGCCTTCCTCTCCGGCGAGATCCGCGACCTGCAGTCGCGCTACAACCTGCTCAACGTCGTCGCCGCCCTGCCCGAGGTGCGCAATCGCGAGAGCCGCGTGCTGGCCCGCGTGCTGGCGGCCGCCGGCCTGGCCCCGGGCCTGGCCGCCTCGCTCAGCCAGGCCATGCGGCAGGCCGTGCCGACGATGTCGCCCGCCTCCGACGCGGCGCCGTCCGAGGCCGCGGTGGCCGACCGCCCGCTGCGTCCGGCGCGGCTGCGCGACCTGCGCTGGATGGGCTTGGACGAAGCCGCCGTGCGCGCCCTGGAGCCGCTGCTGACCGTGCTGCCGGTGACCACGCCGCTCAACCTGAACACCGCCTCGCGCGAGGTACTGGCCGCCGTGCTCGATGTCGACAGCTCCACCGCCGAGCGCCTGGTGCAGGCCCGCGAGCGCAAGCCGCTGGCCAACCTCGGCGAGGCCCGCGGCCTGCTGCCGGCCACGGTCGAACTGGATGCGGACCGGGTGGCCGTCGCCTCGTCCTGGTTCGAGGTCCGCGGCCGCCTGCGGCTGGAGAACCGCATCGTCGAGGAGCACGCCGTGCTGGAGCGCCGCGGCACCGACGTGCTGACGATCTTCCGGGCCCGCCGGGCGGCCTTCGAACCCTGACCGCAGCCTGTCCCGGTCGTGCAAAAACCGCCTCCTACAATCCGCCGCGCCCCGCAGACCCCTGCTGTCGGGCGCCCCAAGGCCCCTCGATGAGCACCCTGGTCGTCTTCCTGCCCGACCGTCCGCGCCTGCGGGCCGGCGGCCGCCCCGCAGCCCCTGCCCCGCTCGAGAGCTGCGACTGGGTGCTTTGGCCCGCCGAGGGCCTGAACCCGCTCGACGGGCACAGCCTGCCGGCCGCCCTGCCGGCGGCGGACCGCATCGTCGCCGTGCTGCCCCCGGCCGCGCTCGGATGGCATCGCCTGGTCTGCCCGAAGGCCCCGCCGCGCCAGCGCGCCGCCGCGCTGGCCGGGCTGCTGGAGGAGGCCCTGCTCGACGACGCCACCCAGCTGCACTACGCCCTGCCCGAGGGGCTGCGCGGCGGCCAGACCGGCTGGGTGGCCGTCGCCGACCGGGCGGCCCTGGCCGAGACCCTGGACCGCTTCGACGCCGCCCAGCGGCCCATCGACCAGCTGGTGCCGGCCCTGGCCCCGCTGGACACCCCGGAGCCGCCGGCACGCCTGTGGATCGAGGCCGCCCCCGACAGCGGCGCCAACCCGCGCCTGCGCGCCAGCCTGGCCGACGCCGAGGGCCTGCGCCACTGGCCGCTCGACGGCGGCGGCGCACGGGCCCTGCTGCCCGACGCGCAGGCCCCCCTGCTGGCCCAGGCCAGCCCGGCGGCGGCGGCCGCGGCCGAGGCCTGGCTCGACCGGCCGGTGCAGGTGCTCGGCCGGATCGAGCAGGCCCGCGAGGCCCTGGCCTCGTCCTGGAACCTGCGCCAGTTCGAGCTCGCCCGGCGCCACCGCGGCTGGGCCCGGCTGCGCGAGGGCACGCAGCGCGTCCTGCGCGAGCCGCTGTGGCGGCCGCTGCGCTGGGGCCTTGCCGCCCTGCTGCTGGTGCAGGCCCTGGGCCTGCAGCTCGGCGCCTGGCAGCTGCAGCGCGCCCTGGCCGCCGACCGCTTGGCCCTGCAGACCGTGCTGCGCGAGAGCTTCCCGCAGCTGCGGGTGGTGCTGGACGCGCCGCGCCAGATGAAGACCGAGACCGAGCGCCTGCGCCACGCCGCGGGTGCCGCCGGCGAGGCCGACCTGGAGACCGCGCTGGCCGCCGTGGCCAGCGCCTGGCCCGAAGCCGTGACAGCCGAAGGCCTGAGCTACGAGAACCGCCAGCTGCGCATCGACGCCACCGGCCTGCGCCCCCCCGCCACCGAACTGCTGGTCGCACAGCTGGCGCCGGCCGGCTGGCAGGCTGAGGTGCAGCCCGGCCGCCTGAACCTGCGCCGGGCCGCAGCGGCCCGTCCGGAGACCCGCCCATGACGCCGCAGGCCCTGCGCTCGACCCTCGCCCGCCGCTGGCAGGCCCTGCAGCCGCGCGAGCGCCAGGGCCTGGGCCTGGCGGCCTGCCTGCTGGCCGGCCTGCTGCTGTGGAGCCTGTGGCTGCAGCCCCTGCTGCGCACCCTGCGCGAGGCCCCGGCCCAGCGGGCGGCGCTGGCGGTGCAGCTGCAGCAGATGCGCCAGCTGGCCACGGAAGTGCGCAGCCTGCGCGAACGCCCGCCCCTGGCCGCCGGCCAGGCCGAGGCCGCGCTGCAGGCGGCCACCGCCGCGCTGGGCCCCGGCAACCGCGTGCAGCTGCAGGGCGACCGTGCGGTCGTGGCCCTGCAGGGCGTGTCCGGCGAAGCCCTGCTGGGCTGGCTGCGCGAGCTGCGCGCCGGCGCGCGGGCCCTGCCTGTCGAGCTCAAGCTGCGCCGCCAGGGCGAGCTCTACAGCGGCAGCGCGGTGCTGGCGCTGGCCTCCGCCCCCTGAGCCCGCACATGACGGCCCGCCTGCCCCATCGGCCCCGTCCGCCCGGCCGCGCGCCGGCCCGCCCGGCCGCGGCCGGCGCGGCTCCCAGCCGCCGGCCGCGCCGCTGGGCCCTGGCCGGGGCCCTGCTGGGCGGGCTGCTGGGCCTGATCGCCCAGGCCCCGGCGGCCTGGCTGGGCAAGGCCCTGGCCGCGGCCAGCGGCGAGCGCCTGCGCCTGGACGCCCCCGACGGCAGCCTCTGGCGTGGCAGCGCCGTGCCGGTGCTCAGCGGCGGTCCGGGCAGCCGCGACGCGCTCGCCCTGCCCGACCGCCTGCACTGGACGCTGGGCTGGTCCGGCGGGCCGGTGCTGGCGCTGGCCCAGGCCTGCTGCATCGAGGCCGGCACCCGGCTGCGGCTGGACGGCGGCTGGGGCCGGCTGCGGCTGAGCCTGGAGCCGCCTCCCGCCCGCGCGGCCGAGACCGCGCCGGAGCTGGCGCGCTGGCCCGCCGCCTGGCTGAGCGGGCTGGGCACGCCCTGGAACACCCTGCAGGCCGGCGGCCGGCTGACCCTGCGCAGCCAGGCCCTGGGCCTGGACTGGTCGCGTGCAGGCTGGCAGCTCGACGGCGTGGCGGTGCTCGGGCTGCAGGATTTTTCGGCCCGGCTCAGCCCGCTGCCGCGCCTGGGCAGCTACGAGCTGCAGCTGGCCGGCGAGGGCCCGGGCCGGGCGCGGCTGAGCCTGTCGACGCGCGACGGCGCGCTGCAGCTGAGCGGCGAAGGCCAGCTCGGCGCCCGCGGCCTGCGCTTCCGGGGCGAGGCCTCGGCCGCGCCCGGCGAGGAGGCCGCCCTCGCCAACCTGCTGAACATCATCGGACGGCGCCAGGGCGCGCGGTCCGTCCTTGCGATCGGATGACCATCATGCTGCGTGAGCTGCCGCGCGCCCTGCGCGCCACCCCCTCGACGGACCGGCCCGCCCGGCCGCTCACCCTGCC
>CAYSQO010000058.1:0-13161 GCA_964433315.1 uncultured Rubrivivax sp. | reverse complement strand
CCGCGAGGCCCTGCAGCTGGCCCGGCCGCTGCTGGCGCCGCAGGGCTGGATCTACCTGGAAGCCGAACGCGCCTGGCCCGAGGCCGAGCTGGCCGCGCTCGGCCTGCGCCTGCACCGCCAGCTGCGGGCCGGGGCGGTCCACGCCCACCTGCTGCAGGCCCTGGAGCCCGCAGGCCCGGGGCCTACACTGCCGGCATGACGTTCGCAGCGGCCACGCCATGACCTCGAGCACCCGCCTGACGGCCATCTACCCCGGCACCTTCGACCCCATCACCCTCGGCCACGAGGACCTGATGCGGCGCGGCAGCCGGCTGTTCGAGCGCCTGATCCTGGCGGTGGCTGCCGGCCACCACAAGCGCACGATGTTCTCCGTCGAGGAGCGGCTGGAGATGGCGCGCGCCGTGGCATCGACGCTGCCGAATGTCGAGGTCATCGCCTTCCGCGGCCTGCTGCGCGACTTCGTCGTCGACCATGGCGGCCAGGTCGTGCTGCGCGGCCTGCGTGCCGTGAGCGACTTCGAGTACGAGTTCCAGATGGCCGGCATGAACCGCCAGCTGATGCCGGACGTGGAGACCCTCTTCCTCACGCCCAGCGACCAGTACCAGTTCATCAGCGGCACCTTCGTGCGCGAGATCGCCCTGCTCGGCGGGGATGTGTCCAAGTTCGTCGCCCCCAGCGTGCTGGCCCGGCTGCGCGAGAAGGTCGGCAGCCGCCCGGCCACGGCCTGAGGAGAAGCCCATGGCGCTGATGATCACGGACGAGTGCATCAACTGCGATGTCTGCGAGCCGGAATGCCCGAACCAGGCCATCTCCATGGGCCCGGACTATTACCTGATCGACCCCGGCCGCTGCACCGAATGCGTCGGCCACTTCGACGAGCCGCAGTGCGTGGCCCTGTGCCCGGTGGCCTGCATCCCGGTGAACCCGGCGCACGTCGAGAGCCGCGATCAGCTCTGGCACAAGTTCCGGGTGCTGTGCGCCCCGGCCGAAACCGGGCAAACCGTCACGCCCGGCGCCGCGCCCAGCGCGAACTGAGCCGCCGCGGGGTCGGAACAGCGCCGACCCGGTCCCGCTGTTCGGGGGATGCCCGCGGGCGGCCCGGCGCATCCTTGACGCCCGGGCAGACGGACCACGCAGGGGCGTGCGTCGGGCCCCGGTGTTGGTGGAGCTCCGATGCAATTCCTGCAGAACCTCAAGATCGGGCAGAAGTTTCTGCTGCTCGGCATCCTGGCCTTGGTCATGGCCGGCATCCCGACCGTGGCCGGCCTGCGCCAGGCCCTGGCCCTGCGCGATGCGGCCCAGGCCGAGGCCGACGGCCTCGCCCCGGCACGCGCCGCGCTGGCGGTGATCCGTCTGGCGCAGCAGCACCGCGGCCTCAGCCAGGCCGCGCTCGGCGGCGAGGCCGACTTCGAGCGGCGCCGCAGCGCGGTCAACGGCGAGCTGCTCCAGGCCCTGGCGGCCTGGCAGGAACGCCTGGCGATCTACCCGGCCCAGGCCGCGAGCCTGCAGGCCCAGCGCCGTGACTGGCAGGCCCTGAGCGCCGAGGTCGCCGCCCGGCGCCTGGCCCCGGCCGACAGCTTCCAGCGCCACACGGCCCTGATCGCCGGCGCGCTGCAGCTGCTCGACGGCGTGGTCGACGACTCGACCCTGGCGCTCGACCCGGAAGCGGCCAGCTACTACATGATCCTCGGCGGCCTCGGCCACCTGCCGCAGGTCAGCGAGGCGCTGGGCCAGGTGCGCGCCCAGGGCACCGCCGCGCTGCTGCGCGGCAAGCTGGACCCGGAAGTCCGCGGCCGCCTGCTGGTGGCCGAAGGCCTGCTGCGCAGCCGGGCGCACGACGCCGACATCGCACTCGACAAGGCCGCCCGGGCCGACGCCGCCGTCGGCGAGGCGCTGAAGCCGGCGCGCGAAGCCGCCGCCGCCCGCTTCGGCGCGACCGTGACCCTGCTCGACCGCCTGCTGGCCCCGGCCGACACGCCCCAGCTCGACCCCGACAGCTTCTTCCAGCGCAGCACCCAGGCCATCGACAGCCAGTTCGCGCTGATCGACACCACGCTGGCCACCCTGGACGGCATCCTGCGCCAGCGTGTGGACAGCGCGGACCGCAGCGTGCTGACCGTGCTCGGCCTGGCCGGCGCCATGCTGCTGCTGGGCAGCCTGCTGGTCTGGACGGTCACGCGGCAGACCGCCCAGAGCGTGCGGCGCACGCTGGACGCCGCCGCAGCCATGGCGCGCGGCGACCTGAGCCGCCGCATCGGCCTGGCCGGCCGCGACGAGCTGGGCGAGATCGCCCGCGCCCTCGACACCGTCATGGACCATGTGGGCCGGGTCATCGCCGAGGTGCGCCAGGGCGTGGACGCGGTGCAGACCGCCTCGACCCAGATCGCCGCCGGCAACCAGGACCTCTCGGCCCGCACCGAGCAGCAGGCCAGCAGCCTGCAGGAAACCGCGGCCTCGATGGAGCAGATGAACGGCAGCGTGCGCTCGCATGCCGACCACGCCCGGCACGCCCGCGAACTGGCGAGCACCGCCTCGGGCGTGGCCCGTGAAGGCGGCGCGGTGGTGCAGCAGGTCGTGCAGACCATGGAGGACATCCGTGGCAGCAGCAGCCGCATCGGCGAGATCACCGGCGTGATCGACGGCCTGGCCTTCCAGACCAACATCCTGGCGCTCAACGCCGCGGTGGAAGCGGCGCGGGCCGGCGAGCAGGGCCGCGGCTTCGCCGTGGTGGCCGGCGAGGTGCGCACCCTGGCCCAGCGCAGCGCGCAGGCTGCGCGCGAGATCCGCGGCCTGATCGCCGACGCCACGGGCAAGGTGGCCTCCGGCAGCGAACTGGTCGGCCAGGCGGGCGCCACCATGGCCTCGGTCGTCGCCCAGGTGCAGCAGGTGGCCGACCTGATGCACGAGATGAGCGCGGCCAACGAGGAGCAGAGCCGCGGCATCGAGCAGGTCAACACCGCGGTGGCCCTGCTGGACCAGTCGACCCAGCAGAACGCGGCCCTGGTCGAGGAGAGCGCCGCCGCCGCCGAGAGCCTGCGCCAGCAGGCCGTGCGCCTGTCGGAGGCCGCCGCGCGCTTCGTGCTGGCGCCGGGGCTGGCCGGGGCCCGCAGCTGAGACCGGCCCCCGCGTCGGGACGGCCGCGCGGCCGGCCCGCCGCCGGGCTCAGAGCGTGAAGCCGTAGTCCACCGTGAGCGGCGCGTGGTCGGAGAAGCGCTGGTCCTTGTAGACGCTGACCGCCTGCGCGGTGGCCGCCACCCGCGGGGTGGCGAGCTGGTAGTCGATGCGCCAGCCCACGTTCTTGGCCCAGGCCTGGCCGCGGTTGCTCCACCAGGTGTAGGCCTCGCCGCCGTCCTCGGGGCGCAGCATGCGGTGCACGTCGACCAGGCCGCCGCCGCCCTCGGCCGCGGGGCGCAGCAGGGTGTCCATCCAGGCGCGCTCCTCGGGCAGGAAGCCGCTGTTCTTCAGGTTGCCCTTCCAGTTCTTCAGGTCGATCTCGCGGTGGGCGATGTTCACGTCCCCCACCAGGATGAGCTCGCGTCCGGCCGCCAGCGCGCGCAGGTGCGGTGCCATCCGGGCCAGGAAGCGGAACTTGGCCTGCTGGCGCTCCTCGCTGCTGGAGCCGCTGGGGAAGTAGCAGCTGACGACGCTGAGCCGCTCGAAGCCATGGGCATAGGCCGGGCCGTCGAAGCGCAGCTCGACCCAGCGGCCCTCGGCATCGAACTCGCCCGAGGGATCGGCCTCGCCCAGGCCGATGCGCACCTCGCTGGGCGCCACGCGGCTGTAGAGGCCGACGCCCGAGTAGCCCTTCTTCTCGGCGCAGTGGAAGTGGCCCGCCAGACCAGCCACGGTCTCGAAGCGGCCGGCCAGGTCGGGCGCCTGGGCCTTGAGCTCCTGCACGCCCATCAGGTCGGGCGCGGTCGCCGCGGCCCAGTCCATCCAGCCCTTGGAGGCGGCCGAGCGCACCCCATTAAGATTCAGTGAAACCAGCCGCAAGCCGAGCCCCCATGTCCGATGCATCCCTTCCCCTGACCCCGACCGGCGACACGCTGGCCCGGGATTTCGTGGCCTTCGCGGTCGAGGCCGGCGTGCTTCGCTTCGGGGAATTCAAGACCAAGGCCGGTCGCCTGAGCCCCTACTTCTTCAATGCCGGCCTGTTCGACGACGGCCTCAAGCTGGGGCGGCTCGCTTCATTCTATGCACGGCGTCTGGCGGCCTCGGGCCTGGCCTTCGACATGATCTTCGGGCCGGCCTACAAGGGCATCACCCTGGCTGCGGCGGTGTCCGTCGAGCTGGCGCGGCTGGGCCACAACAAGCCCTTCGCCTACAACCGCAAGGAAGCCAAGGACCACGGCGAGGGCGGCACCCTGGTCGGCGCGCCGATGCAGGGCCGCGTGCTGATCATCGACGACGTGATCTCGGCCGGCACCTCGGTGCGCGAGTCGATCGCGATGATCACGGCCGCCGGCGCGACCCCGGTCGGCGTGGCGATCGCGCTGGACCGCCAGGAGCGCGGCACGGCCAAGGCCGCCGACGGCAGCGTGCAGGACACGCCGCACTCGGCGGTCCAGGAGGTGCAGGCCCGCCATGGCCTGGCGGTGCAGCCCATCGCCACCTTGGCCGACCTGCTGGACTACCTGCAGGCCAGCGCCGACCCGGCCCTGGCCGAGCACCGCCCGCGCGTGCTGGCCTACCGCGAGCGCTACGGCGTCTGAGCCGCCGCGGGCCGCCCGGCGGGCGGCCCGGCCTGCCAGGCTCAGCCGGCGAGCTTCTTCTTCAGCAGCTCGTTGACCAGGCCCGGGTTGGCCTTGCCCTTCGTGGCCTTCATGGCCTGGCCGACGAGGGCGTTGAAGGCCTTGTCCTTGCCGGCGCGGAACTCCTCCACCGACTTGGGGTTGGCTGCCAGCACGGCATCGAGGAGGGCCTCGAGCTCGCCGGTGTCGCTCATCTGCCGCAGGCCCTTGGCCTCGATGAGGGCGTCCACGTCCTGGCCTTCACCCGACCACAGCGCGTCGAAGACCTGCTTGCCGGCGTTGTTGGAGATGGTGCCATCGGCGATACGCGCGATCAGCGCAGCCAGCGCGGCCGGGCCCACCGGGCTGGACTCGATGCCGCGCTCCTCGGTGTTCAGGCGCTTGCTCACCTCGCCCATCAGCCAGTTGGCGACGAGCTTGGGCAAGCCGGTCGCATCGCGGCCGGCCGCCAGAGCCTTGCAGGCCTCGCGCGCCGCCTCGTAGAAGCGCGCGAAGGGCAGGCTCTGGGTGACCATGGCCGCGTCGTAGGCCGGCAGGCCGTCCTCGCGCTGGAAGCGCGCGGCCATCACGCCGGGCAGCTCGGGCATGGCGGCCCGGACGCGCTCGACCCAGTCGGCACCGATCACCAGCGGCGGCAGGTCGGGGTCGGGGAAGTAGCGATAGTCGTGCGCGTCTTCCTTGGTCCGCATGCTGCGCGTCTCGCCGCGGCCGCCGTTGGCGTCGGGGTCGAAGAGCACGGTCGCCTGCTGGATGGGCAGGCCGTCCTCCAGGCGCTCGATCTGCCACTGCACCTCGGCGTCGATGGCCAGCTGCAGGAAGCGGAAGCTGTTGAGGTTCTTGATCTCGCGCCGGGTGCCGAAGGGCGCACCGGGGCGGCGGATCGAGACGTTGGCGTCGCAGCGGAAGCTGCCTTCCTGCATGTTGCCGTCGCACAGGCCCAGCCAGACCACCAGGGTGTGCAGGGCCTTGGCATAGGCCACGGCCTCGGCGGCCGAGCGCATCTCGGGCTCGGAGACGATCTCCAGCAGCGGCGTGCCGGCGCGGTTCAGGTCGATGCCGCTGAAGCCTTCCACGGCGCCGTGCACCGACTTGCCCGCGTCCTCCTCCAGGTGAGCGCGGGTCAGCCTCACGCGGCGAGCCTGGCCGTCGAGCAGGAAGTCGATCGCCCCGCCCTGCACGACCGGGTTCTCGTACTGGCTGATCTGGTAGCCCTTGGGCAGGTCGGGGTAGAAGTAGTTCTTGCGCGCGAAGATCGAGCGCGGCGCCACCGCCCCGCCCACGGCCAGGCCGAACTGGATGGCGCGCTCGACGGCGCCGCGGTTCATCACCGGCAGGGTGCCGGGCAGGGCCAGGTCCAGGGGCGCGGCCTGGGTGTTGGGCGCGGCGCCGAAGGCGGTGGGCGCGCCGGAGAAGATCTTGGCCGTGGTCGAGAGCTGGGCGTGGGTCTCCAGGCCGATGACGACTTCGTAGCCGCGGATCAGGGGGGCGTTCATCTCAATAGCCCTCCGGCGTGCGGAGGTGGAAGTCGGTGGCCTGCTGGAAGGCCTCGGCGGCATGCAGCAGCGTGGCCTCCTGCCAGACGTTGCCGATGAGCTGCAGGCCCACCGGCAGACCTTGCGGGCTGCCGCCCGCGGCGAAGCCCGTGGGCACGCTCATGCCGGGCAGGCCGGCCAGGCTGGCGGGCAGGGTGAAGATGTCGGCCAGGTACTCGGACACCGGATCGCTGCTGGCGCCCAGGGGGCGGGCCACGGTGGGGGTGACGGGGCCGGCGATCAGGTCGCAGGCCTGGAAGGCGGCCTGGAAGTCGTCGGCGATCATGCGGCGCAGCTTCTGCGCCTGCAGGTAGTAGGCGTCGTAGTAGCCGTGGCTCAGCACGTAGGTGCCGATCATGATGCGGCGCTTGACCTCGGCGCCGAAGCCCTCGCTGCGGCTGCGGCGGTAGAGCTCCAGCAGGTCCTTCGCGCCCTCGGCGCGGTGGCCGTAGCGCACCCCGTCGTAGCGGCTCAGGTTGGAGCTGGCCTCGGCCGGGGCAATGATGTAGTAGACCGGGATGGCCAGCTCGGTGCGCGGCAGGCTGACCTCGACCAGGGTGGCGCCCAGGGCGCGCAGCTGGTCCAGGCCCTGCTGGACGGCGGCACGCACGTCCTCGGCCAGGCCCTCGCCGAAGAACTCGCGCGGCAGGCCGATGCGCAGGCCGGCCAGCGGACGGGCCAGGTCGGCCACCGCGGCGCGGCGCGCCGCAAGCTGGGCGCCGATCAGGCCGGGGCGGTTGGCTTCGCTGCCCGCGAATTCGGCGCTGGTGGCGTCCAGCGGGTCGAAGCCGGCCATGGCGTCGATCAGCAGGGCGCAGTCGGCCGCGCTGCGGGCCAGCACGCCGGCCTGGTCCAGGCTGGAGGCGAAGGCGATCATGCCGTGGCGCGAGCAGCGGCCGTAGGTCGGCTTGAGGCCGCTCACGCCGCACAGGGCGGCGGGCTGGCGCACCGAGCCGCCGGTGTCGGTGCCGGTGGCGGCCGGCATCAGGCGCGCGGCCACCGCCACCGCCGAGCCCCCCGAGGAGCCGCCCGGGATGCGCGTGGCATCCCAGGGGTTCTTCGCCGCGCCGAAGGCGGAGTGCTCGTTGGCGCCGCCCATGGCGTACTCGTCGCAGTTGAGCTTGCCCAGGCTGACCGTGCCGGCCGCCTTGAGCTGCGCGACCACGGTGGCGTCGAAGGGCGAGCGGTAGGGGCCCTGCGCGCCGACCAGCATCTTCGAGGCGGCGGTGGTCGGGAAGTCGGTGGTGACGAAGACGTCCTTGTGGCCGATGGGCACGCCGTCCAGCGCGCCCAGGGTCTGGCCGGCGGCGCGGCGGGCGTCGCTGGCGCGGGCGGCGGTGCGGGCGGCCTCGGCCTCGGCGGCGCGGTCGAAGTGCAGCACGGCGTGGAGGCCGGCGTGGGCCGCCTCGCGGGCGAGCAGGGCCTCGCTCAGCTCCAGGCTGGAGAAGCGCTTGGCGGCCAGGCCGTCGGCGATCGCCGCCAGGCCCAGGGTGTGGAGTTCGCTCATGGTCGGGGGCCCTGCCTCACTCGATGACGCGGGGCACGAGGAAGAGCCCGCCGTCCACCGCCGGGGCGCTGCGCTGGTTGGCGGCGCGGGCGGCCTCGGAGCGCGGCACGCCGACGGCGTCCTCGCGCAGGCGCAGGGTCACGTCCTGCACGGCCGACAGAGGCGTGTAGAGCGGCTCGACGCCGGTGGTGTCGACGGCGCGCATGCGCTCGACGATGTCGAAGAAGCCGTTGAGCTGGGTCAGCATCGTGTCGGACTCGGCGGGACTCAGTTCGAGCCGGGCGAGCATCGCGATGCGTTGCACGTCGTGGGAGGTCAGGGCCATGGTCTCTAGGGGTGGCACCAGGATCGGGGACGTTCCGGCGCGGGCGGGGCGACCCCGCCGCCCCCGCACGCGGGCTGCGGCGGAGGTCGTGGAGGGAGGGCGTCGGGTATTATCCGCGGCTGACCCCCGGTCCGTCCGGAGCCGGTCCGGACGAAGGCGCCAGGGTGAAATCCCCAGGGCCGCAACACCCGCCGGCCCGCCCGTGTGCCGGGGCCGCCTGCCCCGCCCCGTTCCGCCCCCACCTCCGCGTCCGGTTCCCCCCCTGGCTCCAGGCCCCGTGCCGCCGGCCCCGCCGCCGATGCGCCGCCGCTTGCGTCCGCCGCCTGCTGCCACGACCCGCTTCCCCCCATGTACGGATCCCTGCGCCGTTACCTCTCCACCGATCTGGCGATCGACCTCGGCACCGCGAACACGCTGATCTATGTGCGGGGCAAGGGCATCGTCCTCGACGAGCCCTCGGTCGTCGCCATCCGCCAGGAAGGCGGCCCGAGCGGCAAGAAGACCATCCAGGCCGTCGGCAAGGAAGCCAAGGCCATGCTCGGCAAGGTGCCGGGCAACATCGAGGCCATACGCCCGATGAAGGACGGCGTGATCGCCGACTTCACGGTCACCGAGCAGATGCTCAAGCAGTTCATCAAGATGGTCCATCCGCGGTCCGTCCTGAAGCCCAGCCCGCGCATCATCATCTGCGTGCCCTGCGGCTCGACCCAGGTCGAGCGGCGCGCGATCCGCGAGTCGGCGCTGGGCGCCGGCGCCAGCGAGGTCTACCTGATCGAGGAACCCATGGCCGCGGCCATCGGGGCCGGCCTGCCGGTCTCGGAAGCCTCGGGCTCGATGGTGGTGGACATCGGCGGCGGCACGACGGAAGTCGGCGTGATCTCGCTCGGCGGCATGGTCTACAAGGGCAGCGTGCGGGTCGGCGGCGACAAGTTCGACGAATCGATCATCAACTACATCCGCCGCAACTACGGCATGCTGATCGGCGAGCCGACGGCGGAATCCATCAAGAAGACCATCGGCAGCGCCTTCCCCGGCTCCGAGGTCAAGGAGATGGAGGTCAAGGGCCGCAACCTGTCCGAAGGCGTGCCGCGCAGCTTCACGATCAGCAGCAACGAGATCCTCGAAGCCCTGACCGACCCGCTGAACAACATCGTCAGCTCGGTCAAGAACGCGCTGGAGCAGACCCCGCCCGAGCTGGGAGCCGACATCGCCGAGCGCGGGATGATGCTGACCGGCGGCGGCGCGCTGCTGCGCGACCTGGACCGCCTGCTCGCCGAGGAAACCGGCCTGCCGGTGCTGGTGGCCGAGGACCCGCTGACCTGCGTGGTGCGCGGCTGCGGCATGGCCCTGGAGCGCATGGAGCGCCTCGGCGCCATCTTCACCTCGGAGTAAAGCCGCCGCCCGTCCGGCCGGCGGCCCCGCGCCGCGGCCCCGGACTCCGCGAGCGCCAACGCCATGCCGCTGGGCACCCTGGACCGCAGCCCGCCGCCCTTCTTCAAGCAAGGGCCTTCGGGCTTGTCCCAGCTGCTGTTCTTCGCAGCGCTGTCTTTCTTCCTGATGGTGGCCGACACCCGCTTCAAGGTGACCGGTCCGCTGCGCGACACCCTGGCCACCGTGCTGCACCCCCTGCAGCACGGCATGGTGGTGCCGGTGCACCTGTGGGAAGAAGCCATCGAGCGTCTCGACGGCCTGGACAGTGCGCAGAGCCGCGAGCGCGAGGCCCAGGCCACCCTGCTGCGCCAGGCCGAGCGCCAGGCCCGCATGGACGAGCTGGCCGAGGAGAACGCCCACCTGCGCCGCCTGCTGGACCTGCGCGAGGCGTTGAGCATCCACAGCGTGGCCGCCGAGGTGATGTACGAGGCCACCGACCCCTTCTCGCGCAAGCTGATGATTGACCGGGGCCGGCTGCACGGCGTGCAGCCGGCCTCGCCGGTGCTGGACGCCGAAGGCGTGGTCGGCCAGGTCACGCGGGTGCTGCCGCTGATGTCGGAGGTGACCCTGCTGACCGACAAGGACGCCGCCATCCCGGTGCTCAACCAGCGCACGCAGTCGCGCGCGGCCGCCTTCGGCGATCCGTCGACGGCCACCACCGGCGGGGGCATGGAGCTGCGCTTCATGCCCGCCAATGCCGATGTGCAGCCGGGCGACCTGCTGCAGACCTCGGGCATCGACGGCATCTACCCGGCGGGCCTGCCGGTGGCACGCATCGCCTCGGTGGACCGGCGCGCCGGCTCGACCTTCGCCAAGGTCACGCTGGCACCGGTCACCCAGCCCGACGCGGTGCGCCACGTGCTGGTGATCGCGCCGGTGCGCAAGCCGCTGCCCCTTCCCGGATCCGCCGAGGAAGCCGCCTGCCCGCCGCCGGCCGATGCGGCCGCCGCAGGGGCGCCGCACACCGCCGCCTCGGGAGCCTCGCGATGATCATGCCCCGCGCCGCCGACCAGCTGCTGCTGCCGGCCAGGCCCTGGTTCATCGCCTTCTCGCTGGCGGTGGCGCTGCTGCTGAACATGCTGCCGCTGGGCCGCGAGCCGATGCGGCCGGACATGCTGGCCCTGGTGCTGGTCTTCTGGAACGTGCACCAGCCGCGCCGCGTCGGCATGGGCTGGGCCTTCGTCTTCGGGCTGCTGACCGACGTGCACCAGACGGCGCTGCTCGGCCAGCACGCGCTGGCCTATTCGCTGCTGAGCTTCTTCGCGATCACCATCCACCGGCGCCTGCTGTGGTTCTCCACGCCGACCCAGGCCCTGCACGTGCTGCCGCTGTTCGCCGCGGCCCAGGGCATGGCGCTGCTGGTGCGGATGCTGGCCGGCGGCAGCTTTCCCGGCTGGTCGCTGATGGCCGCGCCGTTGATCGAGGCCGCGCTGTGGCCCCTGGTCGTGCACCTGCTGCTCGCGCCGCAGCGCCGGGCCCCGGACCCGGACGAGAACCGCCCGCTGTGAGCCGCCGTCTGCGTCGATGAGCACGCGCCACCGCATCGAACTGCGCGACACCCAGGGCGAGCTGCGGCGCTTCCACCGCCGGGTGGTGGTGGCCGGGCTGACCGTGCTGTTCGGCTTCAGTCTGCTCGGCCTGCGCCTGCACTGGCTGCAGGTCGTTCGCCATGAAGACCTGGCGACCCAGGCCGAGGCCAACCGCATCTCGGTGCTGCCGATCGTGCCCAACCGCGGCCTGATCGTGGACCGCAACGGCGTGGTGCTGGCCAACAACTACGCGGCGCACACGCTGGAGCTCACGCCCAACAAGATCAAGAACCTGGAGGCGACGATCGACGCGCTGGCCGAGCTGGTGGAGATCACCCCGGTCCACCGCCGCCGCTTCAAGCGCCTGATGGCCGATGGCAAGCGCTTCGAGTCGCTGCCGATCCGCAGCAAGCTCAGCGACGAAGAGGTGGCGCGCTTCACCGCGCAGCGCTTCCGCTTCCCGGGGGTCGACATCAAGGCGCGGCTGTTCCGCCACTACCCCTACGGCGAGCTGGCCAGCCATGTCCTGGGCTACATCGGCCGCATCAACCGTAACGAGCAGGCGTCGATCGAGGACAGCGAGGACGCGGCCAACTACCAGGGCACCGAGTACATCGGCAAGCTCGGCGTCGAGCAACGCTACGAGCGCGAGCTGCACGGCCTGACCGGCTTCGAGCAGGTCGAGACCAGCGCCAGCGGCCGGCCGGTGCGGCGCCTGTCGGCCAGCCCGCCGACGCCCGGGCAGACCATCCGCCTGTCCATCGACATCAAGCTGCAGGCCCTGGTCGAGCAGATGTTCGGCGAGCGCCGCGGGGCGCTGGTGGCCATCGACCCGCGCAACGGCGAGGTGCTGGCCTTCGTCAGCAAGCCGACCTTCGACCCCAACCTCTTCGTCGACGGCATCGACGTCGAGAACTGGAAGGCGCTCAACGAGAGCATCGACAAGCCGCTGCTCAACCGCGCCCTGCGCGGCACCTACCCGCCGGGCTCGACCTTCAAGCCCTTCATGGCCATGGCCGCGCTGAACACCGGCAAGCGCACCCCCGGCCAGATCACGATGGACAACGGCTCCTTCGTGTTCGGCAACCACGTCTTCCGCAGCCACGGCGACCATGGCCTGGGCGCGGTGGACCTCTACCGCTCCATCGTCAAGTCCAGCAACGTCTACTACTACCAGCTGGCCAACGACATGGGCGTGGACCTGATGCACGCGCAGCTGGAGCCCTTCGGCTTCGGCCGCAAGACCGGCATCGACCTGCAGGGCGAGGTCAACGGCGTGCTGCCCTCGACGGCCTGGAAGCGCGCGACCTACAAGCGGCCCGAGCACCAGCGCTGGTATGCGGGCGAGACCATCTCGCTGGGCATCGGCCAGGGCTACAACAACTTCACGATGCTGCAGCTGGCGTATGCGATGTCGACCCTGGTCTCGGGCGGACAGCGCCACGAGCCGCGCATCGTCCGCGAGATCGAGGATCCGGTGCACCACCGCCGGGTGAGCGTGCCGGGCGGCGAGCTGCCGCCGCTGCCGCTGCGCGCCGAGCATGTCGCGGCCGTGCTGCGCGGCCTGCAGGGCGTGACGCTGGAGGGCACGGCCACGCGCGTGTTCGCCGGTGCGCCCTACACGAGCGGCGGCAAGACCGGCACCGCCCAGGCCGTCGGCATCCGCCAGAACGAGAAGTACAACAAGGCGCGGATCGACGAGTACCTGCGCGACCATTCGCTCTACACCGCCTTCGCGCCGGTCGAGGCACCGCAGGTCGCGCTGGCGGTGATCGTCGAGAACGCCGGCTTCGGCGCCGAAGCGGCCGCGCCGATCGCGCGCCGGGTGCTGGACTACCTGCTGACCGGCCAGTACCCCAGCGAGGAGGACCTGGCCCTGGTCCGCGAGGGCCGGGTGGCCGCGCCGATCGGCGCGCCCCGGCAGGCCGCCGAGGTGCCGCTGCCGGCCCTGGGCCCGGCCCCCGAGCAGTCGGTGGCCGGCGGCTCCGCCGCAGCATCCGGCGACGCCGGGGCGGCACCGGCCGGGCCGGCGGCGTCCGGCGGGGGGGGCGCCTCCGCCGCGCCGGCGGGCGCCTCCGCGTCGGCC
>CAYSQO010000057.1:0-13336 GCA_964433315.1 uncultured Rubrivivax sp. | reverse complement strand
ACCTGGCGATGGTCCCGGCCGACAGCCACGCCGAGCGCGAGCGCCTGCTGCTGATGGCGCGCAAGCTGCACCGCTTCGCGGGGCTGCTGATGATCCCGGCGCTGGTGCTGGGCCTGCTGCTGTGGCTGCACTACGGCATCGGCCGCGGCCCGGGCAACGGCTGGATGCATGCCAAGCTGCTGCTGGTCGGGGGCGTGATCGGCTACCACCACGTCTGCCGGCGCCTGCTGCGCGACTTCGAGGCCTTCAGCAACCGGCGCAGCCACCGCTGGTTCCGGGTGTTCAACGAGGTCTCGGTGCTGCTGTTCATCGCGATCGTCGTGCTGGTCGTCGTCAAGCCCTTCTGAACGGCGCCCGATGGCGACCGAACGCAGCTCGGCCTGGACGCTGGCCGCGGTCTGCGCGGGCCTCATCGTCTACGCCAGCCTGCATCCCTTCACCGGCTGGACCCACCCGCGCGAGGGCTGGCTGCGCCTGGGCGAGCTGCCCTGGCCGCACTACCAGACCGGCTTCGACACCCTGGTCAACGTGCTGGGCTATGCACCCTTCGGCGCCTTCCTGACCACCGCCCAGCTGCGCGGCGGCCGGGGCCGGGGGGTGGCGCTGCTGCAGGCCACCCTGGCGGGCGCCCTGCTGAGCCAGGGCCTGGAATCGGCCCAGCACCTGCTGCCCGTGCGCGTGCCCTCGCGGCTGGACTGGCTGTGCAACACCGCCGGCACGGCGCTGGGCGCGGCCTTCACGCTGTCCCTGCATGCGCTGGGCGCGCTGGGCCGCTGGTCCAGCGTGCGCCGGCAGTGGTTCCTGCCGGGGGCAGATTTCGGCCTCGCCCTGCTCTGGCTGTGGCCGCTGGGCCTGCTCTACCCCCCGGCGCTGCCCTTCGCGCCCGGCCAGGTGCTGCCCCGGCTGCAGGAACTGCTCGGCGACGCCCTGGCCGACACCCGCTGGGCCGCGCTCGCCGAGCGCTGGCCCGGCCCCCTGCCCGGCCTGGGGCCGCTGGGCGAGCTGCTGGCGATCGGCCTGGGCGCGCTCGCCCCCTGCCTGGTCGCCGCCGCGATCACCGCCCCCGGCCTACGGCGCGCGCTGCTGCTGCTGGGCGCCCTGGGGATCGCGCTGGGGGCGACGACGCTGTCCACGGCGCTGAACTTCGGGCCCGAACATGCCCTGGCCTGGTGGACCGAGCCGGTGGGCCCGGCCCTGGCCCTGACGGCCGCAGGGGCCCTGCTGCTGGTGCCGCTGCCGGCCCGGCGGGTGGCGCAGCTCGGCCTGCCCCTGCTGGCCGCAGGCCTGCTGCTGGCCAATCTGGCCCCGGCCGATCCCTATGTGGAAGCCAGCCTGCAGGGCTGGGAGCAGGGCCGCTTCATCCGCTTCCACGGCATCTCGCAATGGGTCGGCTGGCTCTGGCCGGCGGCGGCGCTGCTAGGCCTGGCCGGCCGCCTGCTTCCCGCGCGGCGCTGAAGCGCCGGCCCGCGAGCCTTCCCCCCCACGGCCCCGGCCGCCTCCCAAGGAGTTCCCTCCATGACCCTGCTGATCCTCGGCCTGCTGAGCTTCCTCGGCCTGCACTCCGTCCGCATCGTGGCCGAACCGGCACGGCTGGCCCTGATCGCCCGCTTCGGGCCGACGGCCTGGAAGCTGGGCTACAGCCTGGTCTCGGCGCTGGGCCTGGCGCTGATCGTGCTCGGCTACGCGGCGGCGCGCGAGCAGCCGCTGATCCTGTGGACCCCGCCGGCCGCCATGCGCCACCTGGCGGCGCTGCTGACCCTGCCGGCCTTCGTGCTGTTCGTTGCGGCCAAGCTGCCGGGCAATGCCCTGCGGGCGCGGCTGGGTCACCCGCTGGTGCTGGGGGTGAAGCTCTGGGGTCTGGCCCACCTGCTGGCCAATGGCAGCCTGGCCGACCTGCTGCTGTTCGGCAGCTTCACCGCCTGGGCGGTGCTGAGCTTCCGGGCCGCACGCCAGCGCGACCGGGCCGCCGGCACCGTCCGCGCCCCGGGCCGCCTGCTGCCGACGCTGCTGACGCTTGCGCTCGGCCTGGCGCTCTGGGCGCTGTTCGCCTTCCGGCTGCATGCCGACTGGATCGGCGTGGCGCCCTTCGCGCGCGGCTGAGGCGGACCGGGCCGGCTCAGTAGACCAGCTCGGCCTGGTTGCACTGCAGGCGGATCTGGTTCACGTCGGCGTAGCCGATGTCGAGGCCGAGCAGGGCCAGCACGCCGTCGAGCAGGGGCGTGATGGCCGCCAGCGTCGTGCTGAGCAGGCCCTCGATGAGCGGGATCAGGGTCGAAAGCACCGGGTTGACCAGGATCGCCACCAGCCCCAGCACGCCCGAGGTGTCCAGGCTCAGCTGCAGCGAACCCGGCCGCAGCGCATGGGCCAGCGCGCCGCCCAGCGAGGTGCCGATGCGGTAGCTGCCGTCGGTCACCGGCTGGGGCGCCCCGCTGCCGTAGCTCAGCGGCGTGGCGCTGGGGTTGATGGCCTGCAGGTTGACGTAGCCGAGCAGACCGACGTTCACCAGGCCCAGCACATTGATGTTGGCGAGGGTCGCGGGCTGGGCGTTGGTCGCGCAGGTCTCGGGCGAGCTCAGCGAGCCGGCGGCGGTGCGACTCAGGCAGACGCTGGCCAGGCCGGTCTGGGCCGCCAGCTGGACCCGCGACTCGGCAAAGGTCCGGCCGCACTGCAGGGCGGAGACCGTGGCCCGCGCCGGCGCCACCTCCAGCGCCAGCGGCAGCTGGATGACGGTGCTGGCCACGCCCAGGTTCAGGTTGAGCAGCGAGAGGTTGAGCCGCAGCCGGGTCTGCGCGGTCTTGGCGCTGGCCCCGACCCCGCCCACGGCGATCTGCGGCGGCTCGATGATGCGCAGGCCCAGGCTGAGGCTGGCCAGCGGCCCGAGGTTCAGGCCGGTGTTCAGGGCGATGAAGTTGTTGCGGTTGGCCACCTGCGCGCCCACCGTCAGGAGCTCCAGCACATTGATGCGCGCCTCGGCCGCGGCCGCGTCGGTGGGCGCGGCCACGTTGAGCAGCTGGGCCACCGGCACGTTGAGCGTCTGGGCCTGCAGGGCCAGGCTGTTGAGCACATTGACGGCCAGGGCCTGGCTCGGGCCGAGCGCGTTGGCCGAGGCCAGCAGCAGGTTGCCCAGGGTGATGTTGCTGGCCAGCAGCTCGTCGACGGTGCCCAGACGGATGGGGTCGGCCTGGACCAGGTCCAGCAGCCGCACCCGGGCGCTGGCCAGGCCCTGGTAGCTGGCCAGGCTCAGGTTCACGCTGCTGCGCAGCAGGCCCGAGAGCAGCGCGTTCAGCGGGCTGGCATCGGTCAGCGCCGCCACGCCGGAGCCGATCGACAGCGTCGTGACCGGCGTGATGGCGGCCGTGGCCTCGGCCGTCACCGTGCGGCCGGCGCTGCCGCCGAGCAGGCCGAAGAAGTAGGGCACCGTGCGCGAGAGCCGCACGCGTACCGCGTTGAAGGGCGTGGCCCCGGCGCTGAAGTAGGTCGGCGCGGCCACCGCCTGCGGGTCCCAGCGACCGCAGGTCGCGGTGGTGGTGCCGCCGCTGCTCGGCAGACCGTTCTGCTGGGCCACCGAGCGGGCGGTGGGCGTGGCCGTCGAGCAGGTCGGCTCGACGAACTGGGTCGCGGCCAGCGCCGCAGCATCGGCCGCCTTCTGCAGGATGCGGCGCTGCGAGAAGACATGGGCCACGTCCAGCACCATCAGCGCGGCCAGGGCCAGGCCCAGCGCGGCCACGCCGATCAGCATGGCCGCGCCGCGCTGGCGCGGGCGACGGTGAAGGGCCGGGCGGTGCATCTCAGCGGGTCCCGCTGCTGCCGGCGGTGTCGCCGCGGGCGGCATTGCCGGACCGGCCGGCCCCGCCGGTGACGGCGCTGGGCGCGGGCGCCGCCGAGACGCCGGACGACAGGCGGAAGCTGTCGACATGGCGCTGCCAGATCGCGGCGGCCACCTCGCCCGGCACCGGGTGGCTGCGGCCGGCCTGGGCGTTGCTGCGCTGCAGCTCCAGCCAGGCGCGGGTGCTGCTGCCGATGGCGCCCTCGGGCGGCGTGCTGTCCTGCGCATGCAGCGCACACGGGGCCAGCAGGCCGAGCAGCAGGGCCGCCGGCAGCCGGCGGAACAGGGCGGTGGATCGAAGGCTCATCGGGGCGCTCCAGGCAGCGGGACGGGGGCGGGAGAGGCAGGGGACGGCGGGGGGGCGGCCACCGGTCCGCGGACCTGCGGCAGCCGGTAGTCGAACTGCAGGTTCAGGCCCTCGGCCCGCGGCGGCTCGGGGCTGCGCGGGGCGGGGACGGCGGGCGGAGCCAGCATGCTGCGGATGATCTGGCGCGAGGCCTCGCTGATGCCGGGCCGGGCCAGCACGCTCTCGGCCGCCGCGCGGTCGCCGACGCTGGCGTGGTAGAGCGCCAGGTTGGCCAGGATGCGCGGGTCGTTGGGCGCGAGCTGGGCGGCGGTGAAGATCGGCCCGCGCGCCTCGCCCAGGCGCTGGCCGGCGATCAGGGCATAGCCCAGGTCGCTCTGCAGCACGGGGTTGGTGGGCTCGAGCGCGACGGCGCGGCCGAGCAGGGTCGCGGCCTGCGCCATGTCGCCGCGCGCACCAGCCAGCAGGCCCAGGCCGTGGTGCCCGGCCGCCGCACGCGGCGTGGTGAGCAGGCGGGTGTAGACCCGGCCGGCCGCCTCGCCCTGGCCGGTGGCGCGCAGCGCGTCGGCGCGCAGCATGAGGGTGTCGGGGCTCTCGCCGAACTCGGCCTCGAAGCTCTGCAGGTGGGCCAGCACCGCGTAGTGCTGGCCGGTGGCCCGCAGCTCGCCGAGCACGGCCAGGTAGGCGCTGCGCGGGTCGGTGGCCGGACGCTCGACGCCCGGCTCGGGAACCTCGCCGCGCGCCGTGCCCGGACCGACGCTGGGCGCGGCCGACGCGGCTGCGGCGGCCAGCAGCAGGGTGGCGGACAGCAGCGCCCGCCGGGCGGACCGTGGGGTCGTGGGCATGGCTCAGATCCGGGTCAGCGAGCGCACGATGGCCAGGAAGCCCGGGCCGGCCACGACGATCAGCAGGGCCGGCAGCAGGGTCACGACCATCACGCCGGTCATCTTCACGTTCAGGCGGCCGACATGCTCGCGCAGCGCGGCGCGGCGCTTCTCGCGGATGCGCTCGCCGAACTGGCGCAGCGGCTCCTGCACGGCCCCGCCGTGGCGGTCGATCTGGCCGAGCAGGGTGACGAGGTTGGCCAGGTCCTCGCTCTGGTAGACGCGGGCCAGGCGGCGCAGCGTGTCGCCGCGGTTGCGCCCGGCGGCGAACTGGCGGTTGGCGGCCTCAAGCTCGGCGCCCAGCACCGGCAGCACCTGGCGGAAGTCGCTGGCGATGATCTGCAGGGTCTGGTCGAGGCTGATGCCGGTGCCCTGCAGCAGCTTCAGCAGGTCGATGAGCAGCGGGGTCTCCTCGTGCGCCTGCTGCAGCCGGCGCGCGGCCAGGCCGCGCAGCACGATCTTGGGCAGCATCAGGCCCAGGACCAGGCCGCTCAGCCACAGCAGCAGCACGCGCATGGCGGCCTCGGGCTGGGGCAGCAGCACCATCGCGCCCAGGGTGAACAGGCCCAGGGTCAGCAGCCGGGCGATGAGGTAGAGGCCGCGGTGGTGGCGCGCATGGAAGCCGGCCTGGTCGAGCAGGCCGCGGTCCTCCTGGGCAACCAGCGCCCGCCCCAGGCTCTGGTCGAGCAGGGTGAACAGCGGCTGCAGGAAGGCGAGCTGCGGCGGGGGCGCACCGAGGGTGGAGAGGTCGGTGTCGTCGAGCAGGTCGCTGGCCTCCTGGCGGCGCAGGGCGACGGCGCGTTCCAGGTGCTCGTGGCTGCGCTGGCGCGCGCGGCGGCGCTGCAGCAGGGCCAGGCCCAGCAGCAGCACGGCCAGCAGCAGCGCCAGGGCGGCCGCCAGCAGCAGCAGGGGAAGGGGGCTGGAGGTGGGGCTCATCTCAGCGCAGCCGGGCCAGGCGGTACATCAGGAAGCTGCCGAACAGCTGCAGGCCGAAGGCGGCCATCAGCAGGGTCTGGCCGGTCGGGTCCACCCACATGCCCGAGAGGTAGGCCGCGTTGAAGAACAGGATGCTCAGGCCGACCGCCGCGGGCAGCAGGGCCAGGATCCAGGCCGACAGGCGGGTCTCGGCCGACAGGGCGACCAGCTCCTGCTGCGCCTGCTCGCGGTCGCGCATGAAGACGGCCACGCGTTCGAGCACCTGGTCGACCCGGCCGCCGTACTGGATGCTCATGCGCACGACGGCGCCGAACAGCATCAGCGGCGCAAAGCCGTAGACCGCCCCGGCCTGCTCCAGCGCGCGGTCCAGGTCGGCCCCGGCGCGCACCCGCTGGGCCACCGCCTCCAGGCAGGTCCGCAGCGGGCCGCGGGTGGTGCCCACCGCGGCCAGGAAGGCCGCCGGGATGCTCTGGCCCACGGCCAGCAGGCGGACCATGGTGTCGATGAAGGGGGGCAGGGCGTGGGTCATGGCCTCGGTCTGGCGCTGCATGCGCAGGCCCAGCACGAGGGCGGCGAGGGCCACCCCGACCGCCAGGCCGAGCAGGCCGACCGCCGGGGTGGACTGCAGGCCGATCACCAGGCCCAGGCCCAGCGGCGGCAGCAGCACCGCGAGGCTGGCCGCGAGCCCCGGCCGCAGGCCGGCGCGATGCAGCATGCGCGACCAGGGGTCGCTGCCGCGCGCGCTGAGCGAAACCTGTCGCGGCCCGCGCGGCAGCGGCTCGCCGGCCGGCGCCGGCTCGTTGGCGACCTGGCGGACCACCGCCAGCCGGGCGTCGAGGAACTGCGCGGCGCGGCGCGATTCCCCGCGCTGGCGGTGCGCCGCCCACAGCCCGAGACCGAGGGCCAGCAGCAGCAGCGCCACCGCGAGAAGGACGAGGATCTGGCTAGACACCGAAGGCATCCCCCAGGCTGGGCGAGGCCGGCACGGCGGCCACCGCGGACAGGCGCGGCGAGTGCGCGCGGATGCCGGTCCAGACCCAGCGCTCGGTGTCGGCGCCCTCGCCCGGGTCCAGGCGGCAGAGCTCCTGGGTGGCGATGATCGCGTCGCCGACCCCGGTCACCTCGGTCAGGGAGAGCACGCGGCGCCGGCCGTCGGGCAGGCGGCCGACCTGGATGATGAAGTCGATGGCATTGGCGATCTGGCGCCGCAGGCTGGCCTCGCTGCCCTGGTAGCCGCCGAAGCCGGCCAGCATCTCCAGGCGGTACAGGCATTCGCGTGGCGAGCTGGCGTGGATGGTGCCCATCGAGCCGTCGTGGCCGGTGTTCATGGCCTGCAGCATCTCCAGCACCTCGGCGCCGCGCACTTCGCCGACGATGATGCGGTCGGGCCGCATCCGCAGGGTGTTGCGCAGCAGCTCGCGCGGACCGACCGCACCGCCGCCGTCGTAGCTGCCGGGCCGCGTCTCCAGGCGCACCACGTGGGGGTGGTTCAGCGAGAGCTCGGCGGTGTCCTCGATCGTCACCACGCGCTCGCTGGGCGTGGCGAAAGAGGCCAGGGCATTGAGCAGCGAGGTCTTGCCCGAGCTGGTGCCGCCGCTGACCAGGATGTTGCAGCGCGCCTTGACCGCCTGTTCCAGCAGGTCGTGCATGCGCTGGTCGAAGCTGCCCAGCGCCACCAGGTCCGAGGGCTTGAGCGGGTCCTTGCGGAACTTGCGGATCGAGACCACCGGGCCGTCGATCGAGAGCGGCTCGATGATGGCGTTGATGCGGCCACCGTCGACCAGGCGCGCATCGACCATGGGACTGGATTCATCCAGCCGCCGGCCGATCGGCGCCAGGATGCGGCGCACGATGCGCAGCAGGTGGGCGTTGTCGGCGAAGCGCACGGCCACCTTCTGCAGCTTGCCGCCGCGCGAGACGTAGACCGAGTTGCAGCCGTTGATCAGGATGTCCTCGACCGCCGGGTCCTGCAGCAGGTCCTCGATGGGGCCGAAGCCGGTCAGCTCCTTGGTCAGCGAGTCGCTGACGGTGCGCAGCTCCTCCTGGTTCAGCGGCAGGTTGTTGCCGAGCACGAAGCGCTCGACCTCCGAGCTGACCAGGCGCTGCACGGCCGCACGCGACAGCCGGGTGAACTCGCTGCCGAGCTCCTCGATGCGGGTCAGCAGGTGCTCGTAGGCCCGCGCCTTGATGTCCATGAACTCGCGCGTCGTGGTGAACGCGCTGCCGCCGTCGTCGGCGAAGGTGATGAAGTTGCTGTGCATCCTGGCGCTCCTCAGGCCCCGCTGCGGCCGCCGCCGCCCTTGCGGAGGCTGCCGATCCATTGCCGCAGGCCGGCCGCGGGCCCGGCGGCCGGGGCCGACGCCGCGGGCGCCGCACCCTCGCCTTCAGGCAGCAGGCGCGTCAGCAACTGGCGGACCAGCTTGACGTAGGGATCGCCGGGGGCCACCTGGCTCAGCAGGCGGCCGGTGTTCATGGCCTGCAGCAGCACGGTCGAGCGGTTGGGCAGGGCCATGAGCAGCGGCAGCTCCAGGCGCTCGGCGATCTGTGCCGGCGACGGGTCGACGCTGTCGTCCGTCTTGGTCACCACCAGCTGCGGCCGCAGGCCGCGTGCGCGCAGCGTGCGGGTGAGTTCGAGCGCGGAGATCACCGACGGGGCCCCCTGGTCGCAGACCATGAGGCAGTGGTCGCTGATGGACGCGACCTGGGCGATGAACTCCTGGTTGGCGAAGCCCCCGAGGTCGATGAGCTGCAGGTCGACGAAGGCCCGCAGGCGCTGCGTGACCGAGACCGCCGAGGCATGCGAGAGCTCGCGCAGCTCGGCCACATTGGACGGCAGCGAGAGCACGGCCAGGCCGCTGGCATGGCGCGGCAGGGCCGACTGCACGAAGGTTGCGTCGATGCGGTGCTGGCTGCGGGCCGCCTCGGCGAAGCTGAAGCTGCCGCGGGTCTCCAGCAGCACCTGGCTGTCGCCGACCGGGATGCCCAGGTCGAGCAGGGCGGCGCCGCGCTGGTCGCGCTTGAGGTGCTCCTGCAGCATGACCGCCAGGTGCGCCGCCAGGGTGCTGGTGCCAACGCCCGGCCGCGCGCCGACCAGCGAGACCACGCTGCCCTGGATGACCCGCGGCGCGGCCGGCGCCTGCACCAGGCGGGCCAGCACGGCCAGCGCGTCGGCGGCCGGCGATTCGGTGTCGATGAACTCGCGCACGCCGGCCCGCAGGGCGGCCAGGGCGGTGGCGGCATCGGCGGCCCGGCCCATGGCGACGATCGTCGCCTGCGGCAGCGCCAGCGCCGCGCGCTGGGCCAGCTCGGCGGCCGGCACGCGCGGCGTGTCGCTGAAGTCGACGACGACCAGGCTGCCGCGCTCGATGCCCAGGCGCTCGGCCAGGCGGTCGGGCTCGATGCCGCAGACCCGCAGGGTGCCCGCGGGGCCCAGCACCTCGCGCAGCCAGCGGGTGGAGGCCTCGCTGTCGCTGACCAGGGTCAGCAGGCCCAGCGCGAGCCCGGGCAGCGAACCGTCCACGGGGGGGTTGGTGCTCATGGCGGGATCGCGGCTCAGCGCGAGAAGCCCGGCACGACCTCGCCGCTGAGGGCCGGGCCGAGCAGGTGGTGGCGGAAGGCCGCACCGTCCTCGCGGCTGCGGGCCTGGCCGGGCAGGCCCGGCACCTCGGCGCCGCGCGCGATCGGACGCACGAGGCGCGGGGTGACGATGATCAGCAGCTCGCGCTCGTCCTTGCTGTAGCGCGTGTTCTTGAAGAAGCTGCCGAGGATGGGCAGGTCGCCCAGCACGGGCAGCTTCTCGACATTGGAGGTGGTGGTCGTGTTGACCAGGCCGCCGATCACGAAGCTCTCGCCGTCGCCCAGCTCCACCGTGGTGTCGGCGCGGCGGGTGATGATGGCCGGCACCAGCGCGCCGTTGATCTGCAGGCCGTTGCCGAAGTCCAGGTCGCTGGCCTCGGGCGCGACCTTCAGCACGATGCGGTCGTCGCTCAGCACCGTCGGCGAGACCTGCAGGCCGATGCCGAAGGACTTGTACTCAATGGCCACCGAACCCAGGCCCTGGGGCACCGGCACCGGGATCTCGCCACCGGCCAGGAAGCTCGCGCTCTGGCCCGAGAGCGCCGTCAGGCTGGGCTCGGCCAGCACGCGGGCCAGGCCGTTGGACTCCAGCAGGCTCAGATTGGCCACCAGGCCGCGGCGGCCGATGATCAGGTTGAAGGCGTCGGTGAAGGGTGCGCGGCTGCCGGTGAAGGTGACCCGCGCGGCCGAGCCGTTGGAGACCCCGTTGCCGAGCGCCGGGCCGGGCGTGACCGTGCCGAGCGTCGAGGGGCTGAACACCCCCCAGGAGAAGCCGGTGCGGTTGCTGAACAGGTTGAGGCCGACCTCCTTGAGCACGCTGCGGCTGAACTCGACGACCTTCACGTCGACCTGCACGGTCGACGGCGTCGCGTGCACGACCGAGGCATCGATCACCGCGTCCTTGAGCCCGCTCGCGCGCTGCAGGGCGCTGCGGCCCTGGGCATGCTCGATCAGCGAGGGCGCCCCGCCCTCCAGCACGGCCGCCCCGGACTCACCGGGCTTGAGCTCCAGCCCGCCCAGGCGGGTCGCGACCTCGATCGTGTGGCTCACGGGCTGCGCCGTGCCCTGGCGCCAGATCAGCACCTCGGTGCGACCCACGCCGCGGGCGCGCACCAGCACGCTGTCGCCGCGCTTGGCGTCGCGCAGCGGGGTCACGTCGGCGATGCTCTCCTGACCGACCGAGACCCGCAGCAGCTTGCCGCCCACCGGCAGCAGCAGCTGCTGGCCGGGTTGCAGGGTCTGCGTGCTGGGCTCGGGCAGGGCCGGCTCGGGCGCCGGGCGGGCGGCCCCCGCACGGCGCGCCGGGGCCGGGGCGGTCTGGGCCAGGGCCTGGGCGGCCAGCAGGCTGCCCAGCAGCAGGCCCAGGGCCGGACGCCAGGCGGCGCCGGGGCGGGCGGTCAGGAAGCGGAAAGCGTGAGCGGTCATGCGGCCGTCCTCGGCAAGGGTCTCGGAGATGCGGGAATCGAGCGGGCGGGAAGCGCGGGGCTCAGTAGGCCACCTGCTCGCGCTGGCCGCCACGGATCACCTCGACCGAGCCGCTGTCGCCGGCTGCGCGACGCTTCGGCACCGCGCCAGCCGCGCCCGGCAGGGCCAGGGCCGGAAAGGCCGGGGCAGCGGCACCGCGACGGGCCTCGGGACGACGGTCCATCGGCAGCTCGCCGGCCAGGCCGGACAGCGAGAGGCCAGCCAGCGCCAGGTCGGCTGCGCTGCGCGGCCCCGAGGCGGGGGCGAGGGCCAGGGCCGGGGCCGGTTCGATCAGGGGCTTGGCCGTCGGCAGCGTCGGGTCGTCGGGATGGCGCAGGGCCAGCGAGAGCATGCCGCTCTGCTGGCCGAGCACGAGCTGCGGCACCTGATCGACCGGCACCGCCAGCACGACGGTACGCGCCGGCTCGGGCCGCACGCCGGGCGGGGGCGGCTCGCTGCCGGCCGTCGCACCGGGGGGCGGGCCGTCGACGGAATCGCTGCCGTAGGCCAGCACGCGCAGCTTGGACAGCAGCAGCCGGGCCTTGCTGTCGACCAGCTCCTGGCTGTCGCGGCGCACGGTCACGAAGACGTCGACGAGATCGCCCGGCCGCACGCGGTGGCCGATGCCGATCTGCTCGTCGACGCGCAGCGCCATGGCGCGCTCGCCCTCGCCGACCTTCAGGGCCAGGCCCGACATCAGCTGCGACTCGACCACCGGCGAGCCCGCCGCCAGCGGCACCGCGAGGCGGCGGCCGACCAGGACTGAGGGCTCGCTGACCGCACCGGCCATCGGAAAGCCGATGCGCTCGGTGCGCAGCATGGCCGCGGTGATGGCCTGCCCGGCGGCCAGCGGCTGGGTCAGCACCACCACCGGGAAGGTCGGCAGGGCCGGCGCGCTGGCCCCGGCCAGGCCCTCGGCACCCGGCGCGGGGGCGCGACGCGACAGCGTCCAGGCAAAGGCAGCCAGCGCGATCGCGATGACGATCAGCGCGATGGCCAGCGCCTTGATCACTCCGTTCATGAGAAGACTCCGGGTCGGGGCATGGGAAAGACGGTCGGGCTCAGCCGAGCGGCCGGGACGGCTGCGGCGCCCGGGTCAGCGAAAGCGGATTGAGCTGCACGGTGGCCAGGCCCAGCATGGTCACCGGCGACAGGTTGTTCATGTAGGGCAGGGTCGGGATCAGCGGCCGGCTGCGGTAGGGGTAGCTCAGCCGCACCTGCAGGCACTGCAGCGCGGCGTCGTGCGCGCAGGTGGTCAGCACGGTCGAGCAGCTGACGCTGTTGCCGGTGCGGGCCTGGAGGGTGCCGACCAGGGCCATGGCGCTGGTGCAGGCACGGGTGCGGCGCAGGCCCACGGCGGTGGCGGCATCCGGGGCCGGCTGGTACTGCAGGGCGGCGCGCGCGCCTTCGGCGGCGGCCAGGGTCATCAGCTGCTGGGCCCCGAACTGCACCGCGAAATGGATGATCGCGAACAGCACGGTCAGGAAGAGCGGCAGGATGAGCGCGAACTCCAGGGCGGCGACGCCCCGCGCACGGCCCGGGGCCGCGGTCGGTCGACCGGTTCGGGCGGGACGGGGCGGGCGCAGGGTCATGGCGTGGGCATTCATGCTTGCAAGCCGCGAGCCGCCAGCACCAGCAGTGCCGCCAGCCCGAGGTGGGTGCCGAAAGGGAGTCGCTCGCGACCCGGCGCAGGGCGGGACCGCAGCGCCAGGCGGGCCAGGGCATGCAGGCCCTGGCTGAGGCTGGCGATCAGCCAGACGGGCAGCAGCAGCGGCCCGATCCAGGCCCCCAGCACGGCGAGCATCTTCACATCGCCGGCACCCATGCGGCCGAGCAGATGGAAGGGTAGCGAAATCGCCAGCCCCCCGGCCGCCCAGCCCAGGGCCTGCAGCGGGCCCTGCGGGCCGCCGAGCCCGGCCAGCGCCGGGGGCGGCAGGATGGAAAACGCCGCCGCGAACGCGCCGATCAGCATCAGCGCATTCGGCAGGCGGCGCCAGCCGGCGTCCCAGACGGCCGCGGCCAGGAGCCAGCATGCCAGCGCCCCGACCACGGCCCGGACCGGGGCTCGTCGCTCAGGTGAGCGCGTTGACGACGCTGGTGAAGGTGGCGACCAGCGCGGTGCGGACACCGTCCAGCGAGGCCACCAAGCCGACGGCGATCAGCGCCGCGATCAGCGCGTACTCGATGGCGGTGGCACCCGATTCGTCCTTGATGAAACGCTTGATGAAGCTTTGCATGATGTGACTCCGTAACGTGAAGGAAACCGCTGAACCCCAGCGAAGGACCGAACGGCGGATGCCGTCGGCGTGGGAGGTTCGGCGGCCCTTGAAACCTGTCGCCCAGCGC
>CAYSQO010000056.1:0-13576 GCA_964433315.1 uncultured Rubrivivax sp. | reverse complement strand
CGGGTCGGTCGGCAGCGCGCGGGCCGCAAGCGTCAGGCCTTCGAAGCCGGCCGACACCTGCAGGGCTGCGGGCGCTTCGAGCCGGCCCTCCCAGCGGAGGTCCAGCTGCCTGACCTGGCCTTCGGGGGCCAGCTCGGCCAGGGTCTGCTGCCCCAGCGGCGGCAGCGGCAGGCGGGCCGCCAGGCGGCCGAGGTGGGCCAGGTCGAGCTGGCCGACGCTGAGCTCGCCGCCGGCGAGCGGACGCTGGCCGAAGAAGAGCAGGTCGGGCGCGGGTTCGGGCTCGGACGGCGCAGGCCCCGCGTCGACGGCGGAGCCGGCGGAGGCCGCCGCGGCCGGCCGGGCGGGCTCGGCCGGGGCGTAGCGCCAGGCCAGGGTGGTGGTGGTGGCCGGCCAGGCCTCGCCCTCGGGGGTGTGGAAGCTCAGGTCCTCCAGGCGCAGGCGGCCGCCGAGCGGACCGTCCCGCGCCTGCAGGCGACCGCGCAGGCGGCGCAGGTCCAGCGGCGCCAGGTGGGGCGCCAGGCGCAGGGTGACGGTGTCGAGCGCCAGGTCCAGGGTCAGGTCCTCGGCGCGGCCGTCGGCGAAATCGAACCAGGCGCGCAGCGCGCCATCGCCCCGCTGCAGGTCCACGGGCAGGCTGAGATGGCGGGACAGCTGCTGCACGTCGGCACGCGGCAGCTCGGCATAGAGGCTGCCGCGCCAGCGCCGCCAGTCGGCCGGCGAGGCGAGCAGGCGGCCGGCCTCGCCGACATGGCCCAGCGGCAGCAGCAGGGGGCGGGTCCAGTCGGCACGCAGGCTGAAGCGCTCGCCCCAGTCGGCCGGCGGGCTGGCGTCGATGCGCAAGGCGTGGTGGCGCACGCCGTTGTGCCACTGTAGGTCGACCCGGTCCAGGCTCAGCGGCGGGGCGCCGCGGCGCTCGTCGAGCCAGCGCAGCTGGCCGTCGACGATGCGCAGCTGCGGCTGGCGCAGCAGCCAGTCGGCGAGGCGATCGTCCGGGTCGGCGGTGGCGGTGGCGAGGGCCAGGCCGCCGATCCACAGCTGGCCGTGGACGTCGCGGCGGATGTCGAGCCGCGGGGCCTGGAGCTCCAGCAGGGTCAGCCGTGGCGGCCAGTGCAGCAGCGAGGTCGGCGAGACCGTGGCCCGCAGCGCCGGCAGTTCCAGGGCGACCTGGCCCTGGGCATCGAAGAGCTGGACGCGCTCGATGCGCAGTTCCTGCTGCCAGGCGCGGCCGCCATGGGTGCTGATCGCGCCGATCCGCAGCGGCCGGCCGAGGGCCTCGGTGGCGCGCTGCTCCACCCAGGGTCGCCAATGGTCGATCCGGGGCAGAATGCCCCACTGGAGCACGAGCCAGAGCAGCCCCAGCACACTGGGGCCCAGGATGAGGAACCCCAGCAGCCATCGCCCCAGCCGGGCCAGGCCAGAGCGCGACCGGACCTTCGGCAGCTTCTCGGGGGGCGGATCGGCAGGGACAGTCGGAGCGGAAGGCATGACGGAGAGAGGGCGCCGCAGGCGGTGGGCAGGTCACCCGGGCCATGGGGCCTCCGAGCGGCCCGAATCCTGCTGGTTCCGGCCCGACGCGCCGGACTGGAACGATCGGGCACCGCCCCATCCCGCCGGCCACCGGGTCCGTCCGACGGCGGTCCTGAGCCCAATCACCCTAGCACAGAGCTGAACGCCCCATGGGCTTCAACCCCCACGCTGCAGCGCCGATCGCCCGCGACGGCATCGCCCTGCACTCGCGCTTCGTGCAGCGCATCCATCGCCGCTACGCGTCCCTGCGCGAGCAGCTGCCGCCCGGCTGGCCCGAGGCGGCCACGCTGCAGGCCCTGATCGACCAGCTGCTGGCGGCCGGCCACGGCCTGGCCGCCGCGCTGCGCATCACCCGCCAGCTGGTGCTGGAGCGCCTGGTGGTGCTGGACACCGAGCAGGACGGATCGCTGCAGGCCGTCACCCAGACGATGAGCACGCTGGCCGAGGTCGCCCTGCAGCGCGCGCTGGCCCAGGCCCTGGCCGACCACGATGCGCGCCACGGCATGCCCCGCCGTGCCGACGGCAGCCGCTCGGCCTTCTGGGTGATCGGCATGGGCAAGCTGGGCGGACGCGAGCTCAACGTCTCCAGCGACATCGACCTGATCTACGTCTACGACGAGGACGGCCAGACCACCGGCCGCCCCGACGGCGGCGGCGTGCTGAGCCACCACGAGTACTACGCCTCGGTCGCACGCCAGCTCTACACCCTGATCGGCGAGACCACGGAAGACGGCTTCGTCTTCCGGGTCGACCTGGCGCTGCGGCCCAACGGCAACTCGGGGCCGGCCGTGGTCAGCCTGGCGATGCTGGAGGAGTACTTCCTGGTGCAGGGCCGCGAGTGGGAGCGCTTCGCCTGGCTCAAGAGCCGGGTGGTGGCCCCGGCCGTGGCCGACTGCGGCGACGGCCCGCTCGCGCTGCGCGAGGTCGTCGTGCCCTTCGTGTTCCGGCGCTACCTGGACTACGGCGTCTTCGAGGGCCTGCGCCAGCTGCACCGCAAGGTGCGCGACGAGGCGGCGCGCCGTGCCGCCGGCCGCCCGCAGCGGGCCAACGACGTGAAGCTCTCGCGCGGCGGCATCCGCGAGATCGAGTTCATCGTTCAGCTGCTGCAGGTGGTGCGCGGCGGCCAGTTCCCCGAGCTGCGCACGCGCAGCACCCTGACGGCCCTGGAACGCCTGGTCACCGTAGGCCTGATGCCGGCCGAGACCGCGCGCCGCCTGGGCGAGGCCTACACCTTCCTGCGCCGCGTCGAGCACCGCATCCAGTACCTCGACGACCAGCAGACCCAGCTGCTGCCGACGGCCGACGAGGACCTGGCCTGGATCGGCCGCAGCATGGGCCTGCGCTGCACGGCCGATGCCTGCGAGCTGCTCGAAGGCCTGGTCGCGCACCGCGAGTTCGTCGCCAACGAGTTCGACGCCCTGCTGCACGACGGCCGCAGCCCGGCCGCCGGCGGTGGTGCCGGCGGCTGCCGCAACTGCGGTGGTCCGCCCCTGCCGGTGGATGCGCCCGGCTTCGCCGAGAAGCTGCCGGCCGCGCTGGCCGAACGGGTGCGCAGCTTCGCCGCCAGCCCGCGCGTGGCCCTGCTGCGCGACGAGAGCAAGCTGCGTCTGGCCATGCTGATCGCCCGGGCCGCGCGCTGCATCGGCGGCGGGGGCACGGCGGAGATCTGCCCCAGCGTCAGCGGCCACGGACCGGCCAGCGTCCCCGAGGCGGCACCGGCCGAGGGCGAGCGCGCGAACCTGGTGGCCACGCCGCAGGCCACCATCCCCGAGTCGGCCGTGCTGCGCTTCATCGACTGGATCGAGCCGCTGCTGCGCCGCGAGAGCTACCTGGCCCTGCTGGCCGAGCGGCCCGAGGTCCTGACCCGGCTGCTGCGCCTGCTGGGCCTGGCGCGCTGGCCGATGCGCTACCTGATGAAGCATCCGGGCGTGATCGACGAACTGGCCGACCCGCGCCTGATGGCCGGCCGCTTCGACCGCGGCGCCTTCCTGCGCGAGATGCAGGACCGCCACGACGCCTGGACGCGCGGCGGCGAGGCCAGCGAGGAGGCCCTGCTCGACACCCTGCGGCGCGCGCACCATGCCGAGGTCTTCCGCACCCTGGTGCGCGACGTGGAGGGCCTGCTCAGCATCGAGCAGGTGGCCGACGACCTCTCGGCCCTGGCCGACGCGACGCTGGACGTCGCCATCCGCTGGAGCTGGCAGATCTTCAAGCCGCGGCTGCGGCTGGCGCGGCCCGAACGGCCGCGCTTCGCGGTGGTCGCCTACGGCAAGCTCGGCGGCAAGGAGCTGGGCTACGGCAGCGACCTCGACGTCGTCTTCCTCTTCGACCCGGCCGACGAGCCCGACGCCGACACCGCGGCCGAGGTCTACGCCGCCTTCGTCCGCAAGCTGATCACCTGGCTGACCCTGCGCACGGCCGAGGGCGAGCTGTTCGACATCGACACCGCGCTGCGGCCCAACGGCAACTCCGGCCTGCTGGTGACCTCGGTCGAGGCCTTCGAGCGCTACCAGACCCAGCGCGGCAGCAACACCGCCTGGACCTGGGAGCATCAGGCCATCACCCGCGCCCGCTGGTGCGCCGGCGACCCCGGCCTGGCCGCACGGGTCGAGGCCGTGCGACGCAGCGTGATCGCCGCGCCGCGCGACGCCCGGGCCCTGGCCGGCGAGATCACCGCGATGCGCGAGCGCGTGCAGGCCGCCCACCCGGTGCCGGCCGGGCGCTACGACCTCAAGCAGAGCCCCGGCGGCATGATGGACGTCGAGTTCGCGGTGCAGTACCTGGTGCTGGCCCACAGCGCCCAGCATGCGACGCTGCAGGACGACGCCGGCAACATCGCCCTGCTGCAGCGCGCCGAAGTCGCCGGCCTGCTGCCTCGCGGGGTCGGCGAAGCGGCCGCGGCCGCCTACCGCCGCCTGCGCCAGGTGCAGCACCGTGCCCGGCTCGACGAGGCCTCGACCCGCTTCGAGGCCAGCGACTTGGCCCACGAGCAGGCGGCCGTGCGCGCCCTGCTGGCCGCCGTCTTCGGCCCGACGCGCGGGACCGCCACCGCATGAGCCCACCGGTCTCCGCCCCGGCACGGCGCCGGGGCGCCGGCATCACCGCCCATTTCCGGCCGCGCACGGCCGGCGGCGTCGCGCCCGAGACCCCGCCCCGGCGCGACGGCGGCGCCCGGGCCGCCCTGACGCTGTGGCTGATGATGTGCGCGCTGCTGCTGCTGCCGGCCCTGCTGATCGGCGGCTCGCCGCGGCTGGACCGGCTGTCCGACGCCACCCTGGCCTGGCAGGCCAGCGTCGTGCTGGACGAGCCCTGGCGGCTGTGGAGCGCCGCCTGGGTGCACCTGGCCCCGGACCACCTCAGCGTCAACCTGATCGGCGGCCTGCTGGTGGGCGCCCTGGGCTGGGCCGGACGGGTGAACCGCGGCGCCGTCGTCGCCTGGAGCCTGGCCTGGCCGGCCACGCACCTGGCCCTGCTGGTGCACGCGCCGCTGCTGCAGCACTACGCCGGCCTGTCCGGGGTGCTGCACGCGGGCGTAGCGGTGATGGCGGTGCGAATGATCACCGGGCTCGAACAGCCGCGCGCGCTGCGCCGCATCGGCCTGGCGCTGGCGCTGGGCCTGCTGCTGAAGATCGGGCTGGAGACGCCATGGCGCGGGCCCATGAGCGACAGCAGCGAGTGGGACTTCCCCGTCGTCGTCGCCGCCCACGCCTGGGGGGCCGGCCTGGGCGCCCTGCTGGCCCTGCTGCTGGCGACGATGCGGCGCTGAGCGCGCCGCGCGCGCCAGTCTCAGCCGCGGATGCGGCGGATCAGCGAGGTGGTCGAGCGGCCTTCCAGGAAGGGCAGGGCCCGGGCGTCACCGCCCCAGCTGCGGACCAGGGTGGTCTCGGCCAGGGTCTCGATGTCGTAGTCGCCGCCCTTGACGTAGAGGTCGGGACGGACGATCTCCAGCAGCGCCAGCGGGGTCTGCTCGTCGAACAGGGTGACCAGGCTGATGCTCTCCAGCGCCGCCAGCACGGTGGCCCGGTCGGCCTCGCCGTTGATGGGCCGGTCCGGCCCCTTGCCCAGCAGGCGGGCCGAGGCATCGCTGTTGAGGCCCATCACCAGACTGGCGCCGAGCGCGCGGGCCTGGGCCAGGTACTGCACGTGGCCGCGGTGCAGGATGTCGAAGACGCCGTTGGTGAAGACCACCGGCCGGGGCAGTGCCGCAAGCCGCTCGCGAAGGGCCTCGCGCGGACAGAGCTTGTCGAGGAAGTCGGGCAGCGGGGCGGCGGTGTCAGGCATGCCGCGGATTGTGTCCCGCCCGCCGGCTCAGGCCGCCGGCTGCGCCCGCCCGGGCGTCGCGGCGACGACACGCTGGCTGACTTCCTTGCGGAAGCGGTTGAGCTCCTGCACGGTGGAGAAGCTGCGCTCCATCAGCAGGCTGAGGTTGTGGAGGATGCGCTCGACCACCTTGTTCTCCCAGACCGCGTCGAACTGGATCTGCTTGTCCAGCCACTGCTCCAGCCACTCCGGGTCGGGCAGGCGGCTCTGCACGGTGTCGCGCGGAAAGAGCTTCTCGCTGACGTGCAGATTGGTCGGGTGCAGGGCCTGGGCCGTGCGCCGGGCGCTGGCCATGAGCACGCCGACCTTGGCGAAGGCGGCCTTGGCCTCGTCGCCGAACTTCTGCATCGCCCGCTTCATGTAGCGCAGGTAGGCGCCGCCATGGCGGGCCTCGTCGCGGGCCAGGGTCTCGTAGATGGCCTTGATGACCGGCTCGGTGTGCCACTCGGCCGCGCGGCGGTACCAGTGGTTGAGGCGGATCTCGCCGCAGAAATGCAGCATCAGGGTCTCCAGCGCGGGGGCCGGATCGAAGTCGAAGCGCACCTCGTGGAGCTCGGCCTCGGTGGGCACCAGGTCCGGGCGGAAGCGCTTGAGGTACTCCATCAGCACCAGCGAGTGCTTCTGCTCTTCGAAGAACCAGACCGACATGAAGGCGCTGAAGTCGCTGTCGTCGCGGTTGTCGCGCAGGAACATCTCGGTG
The DNA here is from genome assembly GCA_964433315.1 of uncultured Rubrivivax sp. GTDB lineage: Bacteria > Pseudomonadota > Gammaproteobacteria > Burkholderiales > Burkholderiaceae_C > Aquariibacter. The sequence goes on along the minus strand of CAYSQO010000056.1, from coordinate 7,029 downwards.
GCCGGCAGGGCCGCCCACTCGGTGATCGCGTTCATCTTGATGGTCTGGGCCTGCTCGTCAGTGAGCAGGCTGGCATCGAAGCGATCCCAGGGGATGTCGGTGTCCATGTTCCAGCGGACGGCTTCGAGCTGCTTGAAAAGTTCGGGGTAAAGCATGGGCAATCCTTTTCGGCTGCTCGAATTTTAGGCGGGGCGCGTGACAAGTCGTTCATGAAGCCCCTGCGCGGGGCCGGCCCGGCCTCAGAGCGTGTCGAGCCGGTCGAGCAGGTCCGCCGCCTCGGTGCGCAGCGCCGCCCGCTGCTCGGGGTCGAGGCGCTGGAGGTTGCGCACCATCATCGCCGTGCGCGGCTGGGCCGCCAGGGCGTCCTCGTGGCGGTCCAGGAAGGCCCAGAACAGCACGGTGTAGGGACAGGCGTCGGGCCCGGTCTTGCGGTCCGGCCGGTAGCGGCAGGTGCTGCAGTGGTTGCTCTGGCGCTGGATGTAGGCCCCCGAGGCCAGGTAGGGCTTGCTGGTGAAGCGCCCGCCGTCGGCGAACAGGGCCATGCCCGCGACGTTGGGCAGCTCGACCCACTCGACCGCGTCCACGTAGACGGCCAGGTACCAGGCCGCCACGGCCTGGGGGTCCAGCCCGGCCAGCAGGGCGAAGAGGCCGGTGACCATCAGGCGCTGGATGTGGTGGGCGTAGCCGTGGGCCAGGGTCTGGCGGACCACGTCGCGCGCGCAGGCCATCTGCGTGTCGCCGGTCCACCACCAGCGAGGCAGGGGCCGGTGGTGGCCGTAGTGGTTGGCCTCGGCCAGCTCGGGCATGAAGCGCCAGTAGACGCCGCGGATGAACTCGCGCCAGCCGAGGATCTGGCGGATGAAGCCCTCCACCCCCGCCAGCGGCGCGCGGCCCGCGCGGTAGGCCGCCTCGGCCGCGGCGATCACCTCGCGCGGGTCGAGCAGCTTGAGGTTCAGGCTGGTCGAGAGCAGGGAGTGCCAGCCGAAGGGCGTGGCGTCCCACATCGCGTCCTGGTAGGGGCCGAAGTGGGCGAGCCGGTGTTCGATGAAGCGGTCCAGGGCCTCCAGCGCCTGCGCGCGGGTGACCGGCCAGGCGAAGGTGTCGAGGCGGCCGGGGTGCCGGGGGAAGTGGCGTTCGACCAGCTCGAAGACTTCGCGGGTGATCGCATCGGGCGCGAAGGCGGCGGGCGGCGGGATCGCGCCCGGGCCGCTCTTGGGGTAGGCGCTGCGGTTGTCGGCGTCGAAGTTCCAGGCGCCGCCCTCGGGCTGGCCGTCCGCATCGAGCAGCACGCGGTGGCGGCGGCGCTGCTCGCGGTAGAAGAACTCCATGCGCAGGCTGCCCTTCATGGGCTGCGCCCAGCGGCTGAACTCGGCCCGGGTGCAGAGGAAGTGCCGGTCGACGCGCGGCAGCAGCGGCACGCCGGCGGCGCGGGCGGCGGCTTCGATGTCGCGCGCCAGCCGCCACTCCCCCGGCTCGGTGACGACCAGCGCCTGCGGCCTGAGCCGCGTCAGCTGGGCCGCCAGGCGGGCGCCCAGCGCAGTCTCGTCGGCGGCGCCGGCGGCTTCGTCCAGCCGCAGATAGACCAGCGGCCAGCCGCGGGTGCGGAGGGCCTCGGCAGCGTGGCGCATCGCGCTGAGGAAGAGCGCGATGCGGGCCTTGTGGCTCCAGCAGACACCGTCGGCCTCGCCGCGGGCCTCGATCATCAGCACGCGGTCCCGGGCCGGGTCGAAGTCGTCCAGGGCGGGGCCGTCCAGGTCGAGCTGGTCGCCCAGCAGCAGCACCAGGTGACGCAGGCTCATGGCCGACCTTGGGCCGCCGCGGGCGCGCGGCGGGCGTCGGCGCGGCAGCGGTCGGAGCAGTACTTCACCGCTTCCCAGTTCTTGGCCCAGGCCTTGCGCCAGCTCATCGGCCGCCCGCAGTGCAGGCAGGGCTTGCTGGGCAGGGCCGCCTTGTTGCCGCGGAAGCCGCCGCTCACAGCCAGTGGCGGCGCCAGCGGCGCAGCTCGGGTCCGAGGTCGCCCAGAGCCGCCAGGGCCTGCACGCCGGGGGTGGGACGTCGGTGCAGGACGGGCGCTGCGCCGCCGGCCCAGATCTCGGTGGACTTCGGCAGCTTCTCGCGCAGCTCGACCAGGCCATCGACCACCACGTTCGGGTTCTGCGCCGCGGTGAAGCTCAGGGCGACGATGTCGGCCCGGTGGGCCGTCGCCGCGAGCACGATGTCCCAGATCGGGGTCTGCGTGCCGAGGCTGACGCAGCGCGCGCCCTCCAGCAGAAGCAGCGCCTCGGCCATCAGCAGCCCGAGGCTGTGCGGCTCGTTGGGCACGGTGGTGAGCAGGACGGTGGGCCGCGCGCTGCCGGCCTCGGGCCGCGGCACGCTGGCGATGCCCTGGCGCAGCACCACGTGGACAGACTCGGTGTACAGGTGCTCCTCGAAGATCTCGAGGTGGCCGCGCATCCAGGTGTCGCCGACCAGGGTGTTCAGGGGGGCGATGAGTTCCAGCACGAAGCTGCCCAGGCCGAGCCGGGCCAGAGCCTGGGAAAGCTGGCGGCGCAGGCGGTCCACGTCGTGGCCCCGGATCAGGTCGATGTAAGGCCGCAGGTCCGGCACGAGATGGAGCTCGCCCGGGCGCTGGGGGCTGCCCGAGCCGCTGTCGGCCAGCTGCTGCAGGTCCTCGATCGGCAGGGCGACGATGCGGCCGGGCCGGTGGCCTGCGTCCATCAGGCGCTTGACCACGCGCAGCTTTTCGACCTGGTCCAGGGGGTAGGCACGCTCCCCGGTGCCGTCGCGCGAGGGCACGGGAAAGCCATAGCGGCGCTCCCAGACCCGCAGGGTGTCCTTGGACAGGCCGGTGTCGCGCTCGACAGCGGCGATCGACAGGCTGAGCGGGCGGGCCTCGCCGCCCTCAGCCATGGTCGGCCCCGGAGGTCGCCCGACCCAGGCCGTGCCCGGCTGCAATCCAGGAAGCTTGCATGATATTGACTTGGACAAAGACTCGAAACAGCGAGCCGGCAGCATGGTAGCCAGCAACGCTCTACATTTGCCCAGGACAAACCACCGACCTTGCTGCCAGCACGGGAACCGGGCCGCGCAGGCCAGCCTGCACGTCGCCGCGGGCGCAGGTCCTGGCTGACGATCCGGTCGAGACCCGTCCGCCTCGGGTTTCCCCGCCCATGAAAACCACTTGATCCAAAACGCGACTGATTGGTTATAGTAAGACCAACAAGTCACAGCAACCCCTGACGCCGTGAGCCTTTCTCGCCCCGCCCCCCTCCGCCCGCGCGCCCCGCGGTCCTCTGTCTTGGCGGGCGAGGAACTTTTTCGGCAGCCGGTCGCACGAAGCCGGCGTCTGCAGGCGCCGGACCGCGCGCCGGGGTCGGTGCTCCGTTTTCTGTCGCGAAGCCCGGAGGCCTTCTGGGCTCTGGCCCGTTCCGAGCGTTTCTCCTCCTCCCTCCTCCCTCCCTCCTTCGCTCGGGGCTGCTTCGCGACGCTTTCCATCCCTGCCGCCGGAGGCCGCGCTTGAAGCCGGCCCGGCGAGTCGCCGTCATCGGCTCCGGCATCGCTGGCCTCTCGGCCGCCTGGACGCTGGCCGACCCGGACCGATCGCCCGCCACCCGGGTCACGCTCTTCGAGGCAGGTGACTACTTCGGCGGCCACACCCACACGGTCGACGTCAGCCTGCCGGATGCGCGCGGGCGGCGGGTCAGCCACGGCGTCGACACCGGCTTCCTCGTCTACAACGAGCGGACCTACCCGAAGCTGATCCAGCTCTTCGCCGAGCTGGGCGTGGCCACCGCGCCCTCGGACATGTCCTTCTCCGTGCGGGTGCCGGATGCCTTCGGGCCGGGCCGCGCCCTGGAATGGAACGGCAGCGACCTCGACACCGTCTTCGCCCAGCGCAGCAACCTCGTGCGGCCGGCCTTCTGGCGCATGCTGCGGGAGATCCTGCGCTTCAACCGGCTGTGCACCGCCCTGGCCGAGCAGGGCCAGGAAGCCGAGATGGCGCGGCCCATCGGCGACTTCCTCGATGCCGAGGGCTTCGACGCGACCTTCCGCGACTGGTACTTCCTGCCGATGATCGGCTGCATCTGGTCCTGCCCGACCGACCAGATGCTGCGCTTCCCGATCGGCACCATGATCCGCTTCTGCCACAACCACGGCCTGATCCAGGTGGCAAACCGGCCGCAGTGGTTCACCGTGCAGGGCGGGGCCAAGCACTACGTGCAGCGCATGCTGAGCCGCCTGCCGGACGCCCGGCTGGGCATGCCGGTCGAGAAGGTCGTGCGCGTGCCCGGCGGCGTGCGCCTCTGGACCCAGCAGGGCAGCGAGGACTTCGATGACGTCGTGATGGCCTGCCACAGCGACCAGGCCCTGGCCCTGCTGGCCGACCCCAGCGCCGACGAGCGCCGCGTGCTCGGCGCGATCCGCTACCACCGCAATCGCGCGGTGCTGCACACCGACACCGCCGTGTTGCCCGAGCGGCCCAAGGCCTGGGCCGCCTGGAACTACGAGCGCGCGAGCAGCCGGCCGCGCGAGCAGGCCGCCGTCTGCCTGCACTACCTGCTGAACAAGCTGCAGCCCCTGCCCTTCGCGCAGCCGGTGATCGTCTCGCTCAACCCGGTGCGCGAGCCGCTGCAGGTCCTCGGCGAGTACGACTATGCGCACCCCGTGTTCGATCTCGCGGCCGTGCGCGCCCAGGGCGAGCTGCCGGCCCTGCAGGGTCGGCACAACACCTGGTACTGCGGCGCGTGGACCGGCTACGGCTTCCACGAGGACGGCCTCAAGTCCGGCCTCGCCGTGGCCCATGCGCTGCTCGATGCCACGCCGACGGCTGCGGCCCCGCGCGAGACCCAGGCGGCCTGAGATGGCCACGGCCACGCCCTCGCCCCTGACGGCCCGGCCGCAGCTCGCTTTCGGCTGGGTCCGGCACCGGCGCCTGCGGCCGCAGCCCCACGCCTTCAGCTACCCCACCTACAGCCTGCTGCTGCCGATGCGCAGCCTGCGCAGCCAGCCCGAGCCGGCGCTGGTGCGCAACCGCTTCGGGGCGATCAGCTTCCACGATGCCGACCACGGCGCGGGGGGCCCGGACGCCCTGGCCTGGTTCGAGCAGCTGCTGGCCGAGGCCGGCGTCGAGGGGGTGGACGGCGAGGTCTGGCTGCAGACCTACCCGCGCGTGCTGGGCTACGCCTTCAAGCCGGTCAGCTTCTGGTACGCCCACTATGCCGACGGCCGGCTGGGCGCGGTGCTGGCCGAGGTCAACAACACCTTCGGCGAGCGCCACGCCTACCTGCTGCACGGCCCCGACCTGGCCTGGGGCCGCGAGCTGCAGGCGGACAAGGTCTTCCATGTCTCGCCCTTCTGCAAGGTCGAGGGGCGCTACCGCTTCCGCTTCCTGCGCACCGGCCGGGCCGCGCAGCGCCAGGGTGCCGAGCACCTGATCGCCTGTGTCGACCACGACGACGCCGAAGGCCCGCTGCTCGAGACCTGCCTGAGCGGCCGCCTCGTGCCCCTGGCCGCCGACAGCCTGCGCCGCGCCTTCTGGGGGCATCCGCTGATGACCCTGGGCGTGATCTGGCGCATCCACTGGCAGGCGCTCAAGCTGTGGCGCAAGCGCGTGCCCTTCTTCCGCAAGCCCGAACCGCCGGCCCACTTCCTCAGCCGGGATGGGCTTCTGGACGGAGCCCGGCCCGCCGCCACGGCCCAGGCCGCCCCGCTGCATTCCTGAGCGCCCTCCCGACCCGGAACCTGCCGATGAGCACCCTTCACGACCCCTCCGCCACCGCCCCGGCCTTCGGGGGCCTCAGCGCCCTGCCGGCCGGTGCGCCGGCCGCGGCCCGCGTCGTCTTCGGCCTGCTGCAGAAGCTGCGCCACGGCACGCTGGACGTGCAGCTGCCCGACGGCAGCCTGCTGCGCTTCGGCGAGCCGCACCCCAGCACCCGCGAGCGCCACGGCGCACTGCGGCTGCTGGACTGGTCGGCCTGCGGTGCGGCGCTGAAGTCCGGCGACATCGGCTTCGCCGAGGCCTACATCGACGGCCGCTGGACCACGCCCGACCTGGCCGCGCTGCTCAAGGTCTTCATCGCCAACCGCGATGCCATCGAGTCGGTGGTCTACGGCTCCTGGTGGGGCGCGCTGCTCTACCGCCTCAAGCACCTGCTCAACCGCAACACCAAGGCCGGCAGCGAGAAGAACATCCACGCCCACTACGACCTGGGCAATGGCTTCTACAGCCTGTGGCTGGACGAGACCATGAGCTACTCCAGCGCCCTGTTCGAAGGCGATCTGGACCGGCCCCTGCCCGAGGCCCAGCGCGCCAAGGTGCGCCGTGCGCTGCGCGAGGTGCAGGCCGGCCCGCAGAGCCGCGTGCTGGAGATCGGCTGCGGCTGGGGCGGCCTGGCCGAGGTCGCGGCCACCGAGTTCGGCGCCACGCTGCACGGCGTGACCATCTCGCGCGAGCAGCTCGCCTGGGGCCAGGCCCGCATGCAGGCGGCCGGCCTCGCCGAGCGCGCCCAGCTGCGCTACCAGGACTACCGCGAGATCGACGACGGCCCTTACGACGCAGTCGTCTCGATCGAGATGTTCGAAGCCGTGGGCCGCGAGTACTGGGACAGCTACTTCGACACCGTGCGACGCCAGCTCAAGCCGGGCGGGCGGGCCTGCATCCAGACCATCACCATCCGCGACGATCTCTTCGAACGCTACGTGAAGAGCACGGACTTCATCCAGCAGTACATCTTCCCCGGCGGCCTGCTGCCCAGCATCAGCCAGTTCGAGGCCATGGCGGGCAAGCACGGCCTGCAGGTGGAGCGCCGCCTGGCCTTCGGGCCCGACTACGCCGAGACCCTCAAGCGCTGGCGCGAGGCCTTCCTCGGCCAGGACGGCCGCGTGCGGCGCCTGGGCTTCGACACCCGCTTCATGCGCATCTGGGAGTTCTACCTGGCCTACTGCGAAGCCGCCTTCGCCATGGGCAACACCAATGTCGTGCAGTTCACGCTGCGCAAGCCGGACTGAGGCCATGCACCCCGCCCGCCC
>CAYSQO010000055.1:0-14439 GCA_964433315.1 uncultured Rubrivivax sp. | reverse complement strand
GCCCAGGTGCCGCCGCAGCAGCTGATGCGGCTGGCCCTGCCGATCTACGCGCTGGGAGTGCTGCTGCTGCTGGGCGTGGCGCTGTTCGGCATCACGCGCAAGGGTGCGACGCGCTGGCTGGACCTCGGCCTGATCGTGGCCCAGCCCAGCGAGATCATGAAGATCGCGATGCCGCTGATGCTGGCCTGGTGGTTCCAGCGCCGCGAGGGGCAGCTGCGGGTGCTGGACTTCCTGGTCGCCGGCCTGCTGCTGGCCTTGCCGGTGGGGCTGATCATGAAGCAGCCCGACCTCGGCACCTCGCTGCTGGTGCTGGCCGGCGGGCTCTACGTGATGTTCTTCGCAGGGCTGAGCTGGAAGCTGATCCTGCCGGTGGTCCTGGCCGGCGCGGTCGGCGTGACCACGCTGATCGCCTCGGGCGACATGCTGTGCGAGCCCGGCATGGACTGGGTCGTGCTGCACGACTACCAGAAGCAGCGGGTCTGCACCCTGCTCGACCCGACGCGCGATCCGCTGGGCAAGGGCTTCCACATCCTGCAGGGCATGATCGCCATCGGCTCCGGCGGGCTCGGGGGCAAGGGCTTCATGAACGGCACGCAAACCCACCTGGAGTTCATCCCCGAGCGCACGACCGATTTCATCTTCGCCGCCGTGGGGGAGGAGTTCGGCTTCCTCGGCGGGCTCATGCTGCTGGGCTGCTTCAGCTTCCTGATCCTGCGCGGGCTGGTGATCGCGGCGCAGGCGCCCATGCTGTTCTCGCGCCTGCTGGCCGGGGCGATCACGCTGGGCTTCTTCACCTACGCGATGGTGAACATGGGCATGGTCAGCGGCATCCTGCCGGTGGTCGGCATTCCCCTGCCCTTCATCAGCTACGGCGGCACGGCCATGGTCACGCTGGGCCTGGGCCTGGGCATGCTGATGTCCATCGCGCGCAGCCGCGGGCTGATGCAGCGCTGAGCCGCACCGGGCGCGGCGCGCCCGGCGGGGCGCTCAGGGGTGGACCTCGCCGGCATCGTCCGGATCGGCCGGCGGTGGCTCGGCCGGCCCGGCATCCGACGCCAGCGGGGGCAGGACCAGCGTGACGCGCAGCCCGGGGCTGAGGCCTTCGGGGAGCGGGTCGGCGTGCAGGGCATCGAGGCTGAGGTGCCCCTCGTGCTGGCGCGCGATCTCGGCCACGATGGCCAGGCCCAGGCCCGAGCCGTCGACCTCGGTGCCGAGCGAACGGTAGAAGGGCTGGAAGACCAGCTCCCGCTCGGCCGGCGCGATGCCCGGCCCGGAGTCCTCGACCTGCAGCAGCACCTCGTCCGGCTCGACCGCGACGCGCACGGTGACCGTGCCGCCCGGCGGCGTGTAGCGCAGGGCGTTGTCGACCAGGTTGCGGATCAGTTCGCCGAGCAGCAGCGGATGGGCCAGCACCCGGGCGGGGCTGTCATCGGCCGGCGGCTCGAAGCCGAGGTCGATCTGGCGCTCGAGCGCCTGCGGCACGAAGTCGCGCGTGACCTCGGTCGACAGCTGGACCAGATCGACCGCCTCCCGCGGGAGCAGCTGGTGGCGCTGCTCGGCCCGGGCCATCGCCAGCAGCTGGTTGACCATGTGGGCCGCCCGCTGGCTGGAGCGCGCGATCTGCTGCAGCGATCGCTTCAGCGTGTCGGGGTCGGTCTCGCCGCGGTCGATGTCGCGCTGCACCAGCTCGGCCTGGGTGCGCAGGCCGGCCAGCGGCGTCTTGAGCTGGTGGGCGGCATCGGCCAGGAAGCGCTTCTGGGTGGTCAGCGAGCGATCCAGGCGGGCCAGCAGGTCGTTGATGGCCTGGACCAGCGGGGCCACCTCCTCCGGCGCGGCGCGCTCGTCGATGGGACTGAGATCGTCCGCCTCGCGGCGGCGGATGCGCCGCTGCAGCTCGTTGAGCGGCGCGATGCCGCGCGCCAGTGCAAACCAGACCAGCAGCACCGCGACGGGCAGGATCACGAACTGCGGCAGGATCACGCCCTTGATGATCTCGTTGGCCAGGCGCGAGCGCTTGCCCAGCGTCTCGGCCACCTGCACCAGGGGCGGCACCGTGCCGCCCGGCTCGGTGGGCGCCACCCAGAGGTAGGCGACGCGGATGGGCTCGCCGTGCAGCAGGTCGTCGCGGAAGCGCAGCTCGCCCAGCGGCGCCCGGCCCTCCTCCTCCACGGGCACGTGCAGGTCGCGCACGCCCCCCAGCAGCTCACCGTGGCTGCCGAGCACCTGGAAATGCAGCTCGTCGGCCGCGTCGGAGCGCAGGATCTCGACCGCCGCCGGCGGCAGCTCGAAGCGCAGGCGGGGCGGGCCCTGGCGCCCGCCCGGCAGCACCTGCAGCTGCTGGGCCAAGGCCCGGGCCGTCTCGCCCAGGGCGCGGTCGTAGGGGTGGTGGGCGATGTCCTGCGCGACCAGCCAGGTCAGCGCGACGCTCATCGGCCACAGCAGCAGCAGGGGGGCGAGCATCCAGTCGAGGATCTCGCCGAACAGGGAACGCTGTTCGCGGGTTGAGGCCACCATCGGTGCAGGATAGTCGCGCCGCAGACGCGAGCCGTCGCCGGCACGCGGCGGGACGGCCGCCGCAGCCCGGGCGCCGCAGGCGGACGGATCAGACGGCGATCTTCTCCAGGCAGTAGCCCAGGCCACGCACGGTGGCGATCCGGACCGGCCCCTGCTCGATCTTCTTGCGCAGGCGGTGGATGTAGACCTCGATCGCGTTGCTGCTGACTTCCTCGCCCCACTCGCAGAGCTTCTCGATCAGCTGGTCCTTGCTGACCAGGCGCCCGGCACGCTGCAGCAGCACCTCCAGCAGGCTGAGCTCGCGGGCCGAGAGCTCGATCATCTGCTCGTTCAGGTAGGCCACCCGACCGGTCGCGTCGAAGCTGAGCGGGCCATGCTTGATCAGGCTGGACGCCGTGCCCAGACCTCGCCGCGTGAGCGCACGCACACGGGCCTCCAGCTCGGCCAGCGCGAAGGGCTTGGCCATGTAATCGTCGGCGCCCAGGTCGAGGCCCTTCACGCGCTGCTCCACGCTGTCCGCGGCCGTGAGGATCAGCACCGGCAGGCTGTTGCCGCGCGAACGCAGCTTGCGCAAGACCTCCAGGCCGTGCATCTTGGGCAGGCCCAGGTCCAGGATCAGCAGGTCGAAATCCTGCCCGGCCAGGGCGGCATCCGCCTGGGAACCCGAACTGACTTGATCGACCGCGTAGCCCCCCTGCCTGAGCGTGCGGAGCAGGCCATCGGCCAGCACCTGATCGTCCTCTGCGATGAGTATCCTCATGGCCCGTCTCCTGGACTGCGGTCCTGTTTTCGCTGTTGTGGCCGGATTGTAGGGAGCCCCCGGGCGCCGCCTCCCGAAAAAGCTGTACAAACAAACAGTCTTCGGGATAATCCGGGTCCACAGCCCGCGAAGCATGGAGACCGTCATGGACACCCCGACCCCCACCGTGAACCCTGAAAAGACCAAGGCCCTGCAGGCCGCACTCGCGCAGATCGAGAAGCAGTTCGGCAAGGGCACCATCATGCGGCTCGGTGCCGGCGAGGCGGTGGAGGACATCCAGGTCGTCTCGACCGGCTCGCTCGGCCTGGACACGGCGCTCGGCGTCGGCGGCCTGCCTCGCGGCCGGGTGATCGAGATCTACGGCCCCGAGTCCTCGGGCAAGACCACCCTGACCCTGCAGGTCATCGCCGAGATGCAGAAACAGGCGGGCACCTGCGCCTTCATCGATGCCGAGCACGCGCTGGACGCGCAGTACGCGCAGAAGCTCGGCGTGAACCTGCAGGAAATGCTGATCAGCCAGCCCGACACCGGCGAGCAGGCCCTGGAGATCGTCGACGCGCTGGTGCGCTCCGGCTCGGTGGACCTGATCGTCATCGACTCGGTGGCCGCACTCACCCCGAAGGCCGAGCTGGAAGGCGAGATGGGCGACAGCCTGCCCGGCCTGCAGGCCCGCCTGATGAGCCAGGCGCTGCGCAAGCTCACCGCCACCATCAAGAAGACCAACTGCATGGTCATCTTCATCAACCAGATCCGGATGAAGATCGGCGTGATGTTCGGCAGCCCGGAGACCACCACCGGCGGCAATGCGCTGAAGTTCTACGCCTCGGTGCGCCTGGACATCCGCCGCGTCGGCAGCATCAAGCGTGGTGACGAGGTCATCGGCAGCGAGACCAAGGTCAAGGTCGTCAAGAACAAGGTCAGCCCGCCCTTCAAGACGGCCGATTTCGACATCCTGTACGGGGAAGGCATCAGCCGCGAGGGCGAGATCATCGACATGGGCGTGAACGCCAAGGTCATCGAGAAGTCGGGCGCCTGGTACGCCTACAGCGGCGAAAAGATCGGCCAGGGTAAGGACAATGCACGCGAGTTCCTGCGCGAGAACCGCGAACTCGCCCGCGAAATCGAGAACAAGGTGCGTGCAGCCCTCGGCGTGCCCTTGCTCCCGGCGCTGGAGGGACCCGCCGGCGCACCCGCCCCGACCAAGCCCGGCCGCAAGGGCGCGGCCCCCGGACCGGTTGCCGAAGGCGGCTGAGCCCTGGAGGGAGGTGACGGATGGGCTCCCACGCACCGGATGGTCGCCGGGCGCCCCGTCACGCCGACCGCGCTCCAGCCGACGCGGCCGAGCCCGACGGGCTGCGCCAGCGCCTGAAGGCCCGGGCCCTCGGCCTGATCGCCCGGCGAGAGCACAGCCCGGAGGAAATGCGCCGCAAGCTGCATGAGAGCCTGCGGCGCAGGGCCGCCGCCGCCCCCGGCGCGTCGGACTCGGTGGACGCCGAGTCCGCCGAAGCCCTGATCGATCCGCTGATCGACTGGTTGATCCGGCTCGACCTGCTGAGCGAGCAGCGGTTCGTGGCCGGACGCATCCAGGCCCGCAGCGGGCGCCATGGCAGCCCGCGCATCCGCCAGGAGCTGGCCCGCCACGGTCTGGCCCCGGATGCGGCGCAATGGGCCCAGCTGCGCTCGGAAGACCTAGCGCATGCCCAGGCCCTCTGGCAGCGCCGCTACGGCACGGTCAGTGCCGAGCCTGCGGAGCGGGCCAGGCAGATGCGCTTTCTCGCCAGCCGCGGGTTTCCGCTGGACGTGGTGCGGCGGGTGGTCGAGGGTCGCGACCCGATCGAAGCCGGCGACCCGGACTGAACCCGGCGGCTCAGACGCCGAGCATGCGACGCAGGTTCTGAACGGCCGCGCCGGAAGCCCCCTTGCCAAGGTTGTCGAGCCGGGCCACCAGCAGCGCATGGCCGCGGGCGGCGTTGCCGTAGACCCGCAGCTCCAGCCGGTTGCTGTCGTTCAGGGCCTCGGGCTCCAGCTTGGCCCCCTCCGCTGCCAGGGCTTCGGGGGGCAGCACCCGGACCCACTCGCTGCCGGCATAGCGCGCAGCCAGGGCCGCCTGCAGGGCCTCGGGCGTCGGGCGGCCCGGCAACAGGTCGAGGTGCAGGGCGATCTGCACCAGCATGCCCTGCTTGAAGCGGCCCACGCTGGGCACGAAGATCGGCCGGCGGCTCAGACCGCCGTAGGCCATGATCTCGGCCACGTGCTTGTGCTCCAGCGCCAGGCCATAGAGCTCGAAAGCTGGGGCCGTGCTGCCGGGCGCCTCGTAGCCCTCGATCATGCCGCGCCCCCCGCCCGAGTAGCCGCTCACGGCATGGATGGCGATGGGGTAGTCGGCCGCCAGCAGGCCCGCGTCGATCAGCGGCCGCAGCAGGGCGATGGCGCCGGTCGGGTAGCAGCCCGGGTTGGCCACCCGGCGCGAGGCCGCCACGGCCGCATCCTGCGCCGACGAGAGTTCCGGGAAGCCGTAGGTCCAGCCCGGCGCGACGCGGTGGGCCGTGCTGGCGTCGACGATCTTCGGCCCGCCGCCGGGCAGGGCATCGCAGAGCGCGACCGATTCCCGCGCCGCGTCATCGTGCAGGCACAGCACGACCAGGTCGACCCCGGCCATCAGGGCCTGCTTGGCCTGCGGATCCTTGCGCTGGGCCGGGTCGATGGAGACCAGTTCGATGCCGGGCAGCCCCGACAGGCGCTCGCGGATGCCGAGGCCGGTGGTGCCGGCTTCGCCGTCGATGAAGATGCGTGCGGGGCGGGTGCTCATGGCGGGGCGTCGGCAGGGATCTGAGAGGAAAACGGGCGACGCAGGGCAAGGCCTGCGTCAGCGTGCGGGCTTGAAATTCTCGATGGAGCCGGTGACGAGGCCACGACGAAAGGCCGCGCCCTCCGGAGCCCTGGGGCCCGCCCCGTCTACACGGCATCGCAGCGGTCCAGGCTGTCACGATGCTGCAACGCACCATGATAGAGTGAAGTGCTCCATGGACGGCACCGCGTGTCCGCCCGGGGGTTCTTCGCTCACCCGCGATGTCCACCGCCCCCGACGCCGTCCTCGACCCTGTCCTCGTCCCCTGCCGTGGCCCTGCCACCGTCTCGGGTCGGAAGGGTTCGGACGCGACCGGTCGAGACCCGGCGCCGATCGGCCGGGTCCCTGCCTTCCCGACCGCTGCACCCGCACCCGTGGTGCAGCACCCATGACCTCGAAGAGGCTCCGCAGATGAAGATCCACGAATACCAAGGCAAGGACATCCTGCGCCAGTTCGGCGTACCGGTTCCGCGCGGCATCCCCGCGTTCACCGTGCAGGAGGCGGTGGAGGCCGCGCAGCAGCTGGGCGGCCCGGTCTGGGTCGTCAAGGCCCAGATCCACGCCGGCGGCCGCGGCAAGGGCGGTGGCGTCAAGGTCACCAAGACCCTCGACGGCGTGAAGGAACTCGCCAGCCAGATCCTCGGCATGCAGCTGATCACGCATCAGACCGGCGCCGAAGGCCAGAAGGTCCGCCGCCTCTACATCGAGGAAGGTGCGGACATCAAGAAGGAGTACTACGTCTCGCTGGTGACCGACCGCGCGACGCAGAAGGTCGCCTTCATCGCCTCCAGCGAAGGCGGCATGGACATCGAGGAAGTGGCGCACAGCACGCCCGAGAAGATCATCACCGAGGTGATCGACCCGCTGACCGGCCTCGGCGACGTGCAGGCCAAGAAGATCGCCGCGGCCATCGGCCTGCCGGAGGGCTCGCACGCCCAGGCGATCGAGCTGTTCCAGAACCTGTACCGCTGCTACATGGAGACGGACGCCTCGCTGGTCGAGATCAATCCCCTCAACTGCGACAGCCAGGGCAAGCTGATCGCGCTCGACGCGAAGTTCAACTTCGACTCGAACGCGCTCTTCCGTCACCCCGAGATCGTGGCCTACCGAGACCTCGACGAGGAAGACCCGGCCGAGATCGAGGCCAGCAAGTTCGACCTGGCCTACATCCAGCTCGACGGCAACATCGGCTGCCTGGTCAACGGCGCCGGCCTGGCCATGGCGACCATGGACACCATCAAGCTCTTCGGCGGCGAGCCGGCGAACTTCCTGGACGTCGGCGGCGGCGCGACCGCCGAGAAGGTCACCGAGGCCTTCAAGATCATGCTGAAGAACCCCGACGTCAAGGCCATCCTGGTCAACATCTTCGGCGGAATCATGCGCTGCGACACCATCGCCGAAGGCGTGGTCACCGCCTCGCGCGCCGTGGGCCTCTCGGTGCCCCTGGTCGTGCGCATGAAGGGCACCAACGAGGACCTGGGCAAGAAGATCCTGGCCGAATCCGGCCTGCCGATCATCAGCGCCGACACCATGGCCGACGCGGCCACCAAGGTGGTCGCCGCCGCCGCTGCCTGACCCCCGGAGATCCCACCATGAGCATCCTGATCAACAAGGACACCCGGGTCATCACCCAGGGCATCACCGGCAAGACCGGCCAGTTCCACACCCTGGGCTGCCAGGCCTACGCGAACGGCAAGAACGCCTTCGTCGCCGGCGTGAACCCGAAGAAGGCGGGCGAGAAGTTCTCGGACATCCCCATCTACGCCACCGTCAAGGAAGCCGCCCAGGCGCAGGCCGCCACCGTCTCCGTGATCTACGTGCCGCCGGCAGGCGCCGCCGCGGCGATCTGGGAAGCGGTCGAGGCCGACCTGGACCTGGTCATCTGCATCACCGAAGGCATTCCCGTGAAGGACATGCTGGTCGTGCGCAACAAGATGAAGGCCAAGGAAGCCGCCGGCGGCAAGAAGACCCTGCTGCTGGGCCCCAACTGCCCGGGCCTGATCACGCCCGAGGAAATCAAGATCGGCATCATGCCGGGCCACATCCACCGCAAGGGCCGCATCGGCGTGGTCAGCCGCTCCGGCACGCTGACCTACGAGGCGGTGGCGCAGCTCACCGAGCTGGGCCTCGGCCAGTCGAGCGCGGTCGGCATCGGCGGTGATCCGATCAACGGCCTGAAGCACATCGACGTGATGCAGGCCTTCAACGACGATCCGGACACCGACGCCGTGATCATGATCGGCGAGATCGGCGGCCCCGACGAAGCGGAAGCCGCCCGCTGGTGCAAGGCGAACATGAAGAAGCCGGTGGTGGGCTTCATCGCCGGCGTCACCGCCCCCCCGGGCAAGCGCATGGGCCATGCCGGCGCGCTGATCTCGGGCGGCGCCGACACCGCCGACGCCAAGCTGGCGATCATGGAAGAGTGCGGCTTCACCGTGACCCGCAACCCCTCGGAGATGGCCCGCCTGCTCAAGGCCAAGCTGTGAGCTGAGGCGGCCGCGCGCCGCCCGGATCTCCTCCGCAACGGGGCCCTTCGGGGCCCCGTTTTGCTTGGGCACGCACCGGCTGACGCGATGCGTATCTCTACGCACGGGCCGCTCACGGCCGGCCCCTACACTCCCGCGCTGTTGCCGCCCGGGCCCGCTGTCGCGGCCCGCGGGCGCCCCGAAACCACGCCGAGAGGATCGCCCGATGGAAGCCCTGATGACCCCCGAGTTCTGGATCGCCGTCGGGCAGATCATCATGATCGACATCCTGCTTGGCGGCGACAACGCGGTCGTCATCGCGCTGGCCTGCCGCAAGCTGCCGCCGGCCCAGCGCCGCCTTGGCATCCTGTGGGGCACCGCCGGCGCGATCGGCCTGCGGGTCGTGCTGATCTTCTTCGCCCTGACGCTGCTGCAGATTCCGCTGCTCAAGATCGTCGGCGCCGTGCTGCTGGTGTGGATCGGCGTGAAGCTGCTGATGCCCGAGCACGAAGACGAGCACGCCAACATCCAGGCCTCCGACAAGCTGTGGGCCGCGGTCAAGACGGTCATCGTCGCCGACCTGGTGATGAGCATCGACAACGTGATCGCGATCGCCGGCGCCGCCGAGAGCGCGGGCGACCACCAGATGCCGCTGGTCATCTTCGGCCTGCTGGTCAGCATCCCGATCATCGTCTGGGGCTCGCAGCTGGTCATCAAGCTGATGGACCGCTTCCCGGTGATCATCACCGTCGGCGGCATGCTGCTGGGCTGGATCGCCGGGACGATGGCCGTGACCGACCCCGCGCTGATCAACCCCGAGGTCATGGCCTCGGTGCCGAAGCTGCAGGAGAGCGACGCCCTGAAGTACGGCGCGGGCGTGGCCGGTGCGCTGCTGGTGCTGGCCATCGGCAAGCTGGCGGGCCGCAAGCGGGCCGCAGCCCACTGAGCGGAATCCGGGACCGTCGCCGCGACGGTCCCCTCGCGCCCGAGCCCGGCCTTGCCCACCCCCTGCGGCACGCGCTGGGCCGGCCTGCGGCCGACCCCCGCCCTGCGGCCGCTGCCCGCCGGGGGACACTGGCCCGAGCAGCTCGGGCCCTACCGCCTCGAGGGCTGGCTGGGCGAGGGCGGCAGCGCCGTGGTGCTGGCGGCCCGCGACCTGCGTGACGGCCGCGCCGTCGCCCTCAAGTGCCTGCATGCGGCCGAAGGGCCGGCCGCGGCCGAGCACCGCAGGCGCTTCCTGCAGGAGGCCCGCCTCGCCGCCCGCCTGCTGCACCCCGACCTGCTGCGCGTGCACGAGGCGGGCGTGACCGGGGACGGCCGGCCCTACCTGGCGATGGACCGCATCGACGGTGGCGACCTGGGCGCCGCCCTCCCCCCCGGGCAGGCCCTGCCGCTCGGCACCGTGCTGCACCTCGGCGCGCGCATCGCGCGGGCCCTGGCGCATGCCCACCGCCACGGCGTGCTGCACCGGGACCTCAAGCCCGCCAATGTACTGATCGACCCCGCGCGCGACCTGCTCAAGCTGGCCGACTTCGGCCTGGCCCGGCTCGACGGCGCCGAAGCGACCCGCACCGGCACGGCGCTCGGCAGCCTGGACACGGTGGCGCCCGAGCTGCTGGCCGGCGCGCCGGTCGACGGCCGCTGCGATGTCTACAGCCTGGGCGCCACCCTGCACCGCCTGCTGAGCGGCCGGTGGCCGCATGCCGAGCTGCCCCTGCCGCAGCGCCTGCGGGCCCGGGCCGGTGGTCCGCCCGCGCCGCTGCGCGCGCTGCGGCCGGAGCTGCCGGAGGCCCTGGACGCGCTGGTCCTGCGCAGCCTGGCGGCCGAGCCCGCGGACCGGCCGGCCGGGGCCGACGCCGTGGCCGATGCACTGGACGCCCTGGCGGCCCGGCACGCCGGGCCGCCGGCATGCGCGCCATGAGCCCGCGAGCGCCCGCCCCGGCCTTCGCCTTCGCCTGGGCCAGCGACACCGGGCGGCTGCGCCGCAACAACGAGGACGCGCTCCGGGTGGACGCCGCCGCCGGCCTGGCCGTGCTGGCCGACGGCATGGGCGGCTACAACGCCGGCGAGGTCGCCAGCCAGCTGGCGGTCGACGAGATTCACCGCCAGCTGCGGCCCTGGCTGATCGGCCCGGGCCGCAGCGCCCGGCCCGAGGCCTTCGCGATCCGGCTGCGGGCCGCGGTCGCCGAGGCCCACCAGGCCATCCTGGCGGCCGCCCAGCGGCAGCCCGCCTGGTCCGGCATGGGCACCACGGTGGTCATTGCCGCGCTCCAGGGCGGCGGGGTGCACCTGGCCCATGTCGGCGATTCACGGGCCTACCGCTGGGGCGCGGGCGGGCTGCAGCAGCTCAGTCGCGACCATTCCCTGCTGCAGGACCAGCTCGACGCCGGCCTGATCCGCCCCGAGGACGCGCGCGAGGCCCTGCACCGCAACCTCGTCACCCGTGCTCTGGGCGTGGAGGCTGGGGTCGAGGCCGATCTGGCCTGGCATCCGCTGGCCGCCGGGGACGGGCTGATGCTGTGCTCCGACGGCCTGAGCGACATGCTCGACGACGCCCAGCTCGCCCGGCTGCTGGCGCGGCCCGGCCCGCTGGACGAGACGGCCGCGGCCCTGGTGGCGGCGGCGAATGCGGCCGGTGGGCGCGATAACATTTCCCTGGTGCTGATCCGGGCGCCCGCACCGACGGTGCGGCCCCGGTCCTGGTGGTCGCTCGGACGCGGCTGACCGGGCGGCATCCCATCGGGGCCCACCCGGGCGACAGGGAGCGTCGAGAACCCGGGATCACTAGGTTGAGTCCATGAACAAGCTGATCGTGTCGCTCGACGGGGTCGTCATCAAGGAGGTGGGCCTGACCAAGGACCGCACCCGCCTGGGACGCCGCCCGCACAACGACATCGTGATCGACAACCTCGCCGTCAGCGGCGAACACGCGGTGCTGCAGCAGACCGGCGAGGGCTTCGTCATCGAAGACCTCAACTCCACCAACGGCACCTACATCAACGGCAAGGCCATCCGCCGCCAGGTGCTGCTGCACGGCGATGTGGTGGAGATCGGCAAGTACCGGCTGCGCTTCCTGGCCGCCGAGGCCACCGACTACGAGACCACGGTCACCCTGCGCGGCCAGCCGCCGACCCGCAGCGGCGAGACCCTGCCGGCGCTCAGCACGCCGGTGCAGGCCACGGTGGTCGGCGCGCTGCAGGCCAGCATCCGGGTGCTGAACGGCGCCTCGGCGGGGCGCGAGGTCGCGCTCAGCAAGGTCGTCACCACGCTCGGCAAGCCCGGGGTGCAGGTGGCCTCCATCACCAAGCGCCCTGGCGGCTACCTGCTCGCGCACATCGAGGGTGCGGCCCGGCCCAAGGTCAATGGCGAGGCGGTCTGGGGCGAGCCGGTGCACCTGAGCAGCGGCGACCTGATCGAGCTGGGCGGCACCCACATGCAGTTCCTGCTGGAAGGCTGAGCGGGCGCCGGCCGCGGCTCAGGGTCGGGGCGGCTGGCCGCGCTGGCCGCGCTGGGCGCGCCGCCAGCGCCAGGCCATGGCCAGCATGGCCAGCGTCAGCAGCAGGCTGACGGCATTGGCCAGGATCAGCGGCCAGGACCCGAGCGCCAGGCCGTAGAGCAGCCACAGCGCGATGCCCAGGGCCAGGGCGGCGTACATGCCCATCGACACGCCGGCCAGGTTGCCGCTGCGCCAGCTCAGCCAGACCTGGGGCACGAAGGCGGCGGTGGTGAGGGTGGCCGCCAGCAGGCCGACCGCCTCCCACAGCGGACCGACGCCGCTCATCGCGCCGCCCCGCGGGCCGGCGGGGCCGGCCGGCCGGCGGTCTCGGGTGCGTCCTCGGCCGTCCAGCGCACCAGGGCGTCGAGCACCGGCCGGCCGGCGGAGGCCGCCGGATGGTTGAGCAGCACGGCCAGGGCGTAGCGCTGGCCCGAACGGCCCTGCACCACGCCGGCCAGACCCAGGCTGTCGCGCAGCGAGCCGGTCTTGAGCCAGGCCCGTCCCCGGGCCAGGCCCCAGTCGCGGTCGCGGCGGCGGGCGGTGCCGTCGACGCCCGCAACCGGCAGCGAGGCCAGCAGCTCCGGCATGGCCGGGCCGAACCACAGCGCGGCGATCCAGCCCGCCAGGCAGTGCATGCTGCTTCGGCCCTCGCGCGAGAGGCCGGCCCCGTTGTCGACCCGCAGCGCCTCGGGCGGACAGGCGCCGGCGCTGCGCTCGCGCACCCAGGCCTCGATCAGCTGGCGGGCGGCCTCGGGCGTGGCGGCGGGTGGCAGGGCCAGCGGATCGGGCTCGGGCGCCTCGGCCGGGCCGCGCGGCGGCTGACCGGCTTCCAGGGCGAGGGTCAGCGCCAGCTGGCGGGCCATGGGGTTGTTGCTGAACTTGTTGATGTCGCGCACCACGTGGGCCAGCGGCGGCGACTCGGCCAGGAACCACAGCCGTGCACCCGCCGGCATGGCCGCCTCGCGCACCCGGCCCTGCAGGCGGCCGCCCAGCTCGCTCCACAGCAGCGGCAGCAGGCGGGCGGCGTAGCTGGTCGGGTCGGGGTCGGCGAAGGCCCAGATCCGCTCGCCGCAGGCCGCCGGGTAGCGGCCGGCCAGGCGCAGGGGCTGCCCCGGCTGCAGGCGCGGCGTGAGCGCGGTGCGCCAGTCGCCGCAGGGCGTCCCGGGGGCCGCCAGCGGCAGGAAGTCGGCACGGCCCTCGGCGTCGGCGGGCGGCTCGCGGCTGATCCGCACCCGGCCGGCCTCGGGTTCGGGCACCAGCCGCAGCCGCAGCACCTGC
Organism: uncultured Rubrivivax sp.; assembly: GCA_964433315.1. Lineage (GTDB taxonomy): Bacteria > Pseudomonadota > Gammaproteobacteria > Burkholderiales > Burkholderiaceae_C > Aquariibacter. The sequence goes on along the minus strand of CAYSQO010000055.1, from coordinate 1,078 downwards.
TGGTTGAGCAGGAGCGCGTCGGGGCCGACGTTGTAGGGCCGCAGGGCCTCGCCATCGAAGGCCGCCGGGTCATGCGGCGGCAGGGCGAAGGCGCGGCGGTCGAGCAGCAGGTCGCCGCGGATCTCGCGCAGGCCGCGCTCGCGCAGCTCGCGCAGCAGCAGCCAGACGCGCTCCAGCACCAGGCTGGGATCGCCGCGGCCCTGGATCACCAGGTCGCCGTGCAGCACGCCCTCGGCATCCAGCCGGCCGTTGAGGGCGACCGGCGTGCGCCAGGTCCAGGACGGGCCGAGCTGCTCCAGCGCCACGCCGGTGGTGAACAGCTTCATCAGCGAGGCCGGGTTCAGGGCCTCGGTCTCGCGCCAGGCCAGACGCGGCAGCGCGTCGGCCGCCACCAGCGGGCGCACCTCGACGGCCAGGGCCTCGGGCGGCAGGCCCGTCGCGCGCAGCGCGTCCAGGACCTCGGCGGGCAGCGGGGGCGGGGCGGCCAGGGCCGGGGCGGCCAGCAGGCCGAGCGCCAGCCGGCGCAGCCCCCGGGTGCAGGCCCGGTGCAGCCCGCCGAAGGGCGCGCGCGACAGGCGCGGAAAGGACACAGGCATGCGGGCGATCATAGACAGGCCGGCCGCCTAAACTGGCCGGCCATGCCCGCCCTCGACGCCCTGCCGCGGCTGCTCGTCCTCGACGCCGCCACCGACACCCTGCACCTGGCCCTGCAGGCCGGCCCGCACACGGCCGTGCGGGCCCTGCCCGGCGGCGCCCAGGCCTCGGCCCAGCTGCTGCCGGCCCTGCAGGCCCTGCTGGACGAGGCGGGGCTGCGGGCGGCCGACCTGGACGCGATCGGCTTCGGCCGCGGCCCCGGCGCCTTCACTGGCGTGCGCACCGCCTGCGCGGTGGCCCAGGGCCTGGCCTTCGGGCTCGACAAGCCGGTGCTGGCCCTCGACAGCCTGCTGGCCGTGGCGGTGGCCGCCTGGCCCGCCGGCCAGGGCCCGGCGCCGGGCGAGACGGCCTGGGTCGCCGTCGATGCCCGCATGAACGAGTGCTATGCCGCCGCCTACCGCCGTGCCGCGGACGGAGGCTGGAT
>CAYSQO010000054.1:0-14583 GCA_964433315.1 uncultured Rubrivivax sp. | reverse complement strand
CTGAGCCAGGCCTTTCCCAACCTGACCGTCGTCGACCTCGGCGCTGCCGTGGCCCAGGTGCAGGGCGTGCTCGACCCGGTGGTGCGGGCGGTCGAGCTGCTCTTCGCCTTCACCCTGCTGGCCGGCCTGCTGGTGCTGTTCGCGGCGCTGCGCGCCAGCCGCGCCCAGCGCCTGCACGAGGCGGCGGTGATGCGCGCCCTGGGCGCCAGCCGCCGCCTCATGGCCCAGGTGCTGGCGGCCGAGCTGCTCGGCCTCGGCGCCCTGGCCGGCCTGCTCGCCTCGGTGGCAGCCATGGGCCTGGGCGCGGTCCTGGCCCAGCAGGCCTTCGCCTTCCGCTGGACCGCCCCGCTGTGGGTGCCCCTGGCCGGGGCGGCCGCCGGTGCGCTGCTGGCCTGGGGCGCCGGCCGCTGGGGCCTGCGTGGCCTGCTGGCCCGGCCGGTGGTCGACACCCTGCGCCGCAGCGCCCCCTGAAACGCCGCGAGCCGCCGCGCCCGGTCGGGCGGCGGTGGCTCGCGGGCCGCGGTCCTGCGGCGGGCCGGCGCGGGCGGGGGCCTCAGTGCGCGGCGGCGTCGATCAGGCCGAGCTCGCTGCTCGACATGAGGGATTCGATGTCGAGCAGGATCAGCATGCGCTCGTTGACGTTGGCGATGCCCATCAGGTGGCTGGTGTCGACCAGGGTGCCCATCTCCGGCGCCGGCTTCACCAGCGCGTGGGGCAGCTCCAGCACGTCGCTGACCGAATCGACCACCGCGCCGACCACGCGGCCCTTGACGCTGAGCACGACGACGGCGGTGATCGCGGTGATCTCGGCCTCGCAGCCGAACTTCACCCGCAGGTCGATCACCGGGACGATCACGCCGCGCAGGTTGATCACGCCCTTCAGGAAGGACGGCGCATTGGCGATGCGGGTCGGCGCCTCGTAGGAGCGGATCTCCTGCACCTTGAGGATGTCGATGCCGTACTCCTCCTGGCCGAGGCAGAAGCTCAGGTACTCGCGGCCGGGGGCGTTGGCCGGAGCGCCCTGGGCCAGGCTGGCGCGGGCGGGGCTGCGGTCGACGGCCGGGGCCGGGCTCGTCGTGCGGGGGGCGGTCAGGGTGTCCATGGCGGGTTCCGATGCGTTCGGGGGGCGGTCAGAAGCTGGTCCAGTCGTCGTCGGCGGCGGCGGCCGGCGGGGCGGACGGTGCAGCGCTCGGGCGGGCGGCGGCGGGGCGCGCCGGGGGGCTGGCCGGGCGTTCGCTGCGGGCCGGGGCGGCGGCCGCGCGCGGGGCGGCCGCGGCGGGCCGCGCCTTCGGCGGGGCGCTGTGGCGCACGCGTTCGATCAGGTGGGCGGCCTGCAGCTGCGCGCCCTGTTCGAGCCGGAAGCTGCCGATGGCCTGCTGCAGGCGCTGGGCCTGTTCGCGCAGCGATTCGGCGGCTGCGCTGCTCTCCTCCACCAGCGCGGCGTTCTGCTGCGTCATCTGGTCGAGGTTGTTGACGGCCTGGTTGACCTGGCCGATGCCGTCGCTCTGCTCGGCCGAGGCGGCGGTGATCTCGCCGATGATGTCGCTGACGCGGCGCACGCTGGAGACGATCTCCTCCATCGTGCTGCCCGCGTCCTGCACCAGGCGGGCGCCGGACTCGACGCGGTCCACCGAGGCGCCGATCAGGGTCTTGATCTCCTTGGCCGCCTGCGCGCTGCGCTGGGCCAGGTTGCGCACCTCGCCGGCCACCACGGCGAAGCCGCGGCCCTGCTCGCCGGCCCGCGCGGCTTCCACCGCCGCGTTCAGCGCCAGGATGTTGGTCTGGAAGGCGATGCCGTCGATGACGCCGATGATGTCGGCGATCTTCTTGCTGGAGGCGCTGATCTCCTCCATGTTGGCCACGACCTGGGTCACCACCTCGCCGCCGCGCTGGGCCGCCGTGGCGGCCGAGGAGGCCAGCTGGTTGGCGGTACGCGCCGAGTCGGCGGTCTGCTTGACGGTGCCGGTCAGCTCCTCCATCGAGGAGGCGGTCTGCTGCAGGTTGGAGGCAGTCTGCTCGGTGCGGCTCGACAGGTCCAGGTTGCCGGTGGCGATCTGGGTGCTGGCCGTCGAGATGCCGTCGGTGGTGTTGCGCACCTCGGTGATCAGCTTGAGCAGGGCGGTCTGCATGTCGGCCAGGCCGCGCTGAAGCTCGGAGACCTCGTCGCGGCCATCGACGACGATGTGCTGGCTCAGGTCGCCCGAGGCGATGGTGCGGGTGGCCTGCACGGCCTGCGCCAGCGGCCGGGTGACCGAGCGGGTCAGGGTCCAGCCCAGGCCGCTGAGCAGCAGCACGGCGAAGCCGCCCAGGGCCAGCATGGTCAGCTGCGAGTTCTTGTAGCTGGCCAGGGCCGTGGCGGTCTCGGCCAGGGCCTGCTTGCGGTTGCTGTCGTTGAACTGCTGGACCTCGGTGAGGATCTGGTCGAGCAGGGGCATGCAGTCCTGCGTCAGGTGCTGCACGGCCTCGGCCTGCTTGTGCGCGACGGCCAGGGCCACGATGTTGCTGGCGATCGGCAGGTAGCGGGCTTCGAGCGCCATCAGCGACTTCACGCGGCCCTGGTCCTCGGCGGTCGCGTGCGGGTCGTCGGCGACCAGCTGGGCCAGCTCGGTCAGGCTGCCGTCGAGCTTGGCCTGCGCGGCGCGCACGCGCTCGACTTCCTTGTCGACGGCCTGGCCTTCGTGCAGCAGGGTCAGGTTGCGCGCCGCGATGGCCCGCATGTCGATGGCGGCGCCGACATCGGCCAGCAGCTCGGTGGTGCGCATCGTGGTCTGGCTGACGGCCTCCAGCTTGCGCTCGATGCCGGCCATCTGCTGCAGGCTGACCGCCAGCACCGCAAGCAGCAGCAGCAGCAGGCCGACGAAGCCGACGCCCAGGCGCTGGCCGATCTTCAGGTGATTGAGCATGACGTGTCCTTGTGTCCGGGCTCGGGGAATTCGGGGGCTCGCCGCTCAGTGGCGCGAGCGACGCACCAGCGAGGCGATGTCCAGGATCAGCGCGACCCGTCCGTCGCCCATGATCGTGGCGCCCGAGATGTCGGGCACCTTGCGGTAGTTGGCTTCGAGGTTCTTGACCACGACCTGCTGCTGGCCGAGCAGCTCGTCGACCATCATGGCCACGCGGCTGCCTTCGGCCTCGACGACGACCATGATCGGGTTGGCCGGCAGCTGGCCCTCGTCGCGCGGCACGTGGAAGAGCGACTCCAGCTCGATGACCGGCATGTACTCCTCGCGCACCTGCACGACGCGGCCGGTGCCGCCCAGCGTCTTGACCGTCTGCGGCGTGACCTGGAAGCTCTCCACCACGCTGGCCAGCGGCAGGATGTAGACCTCCTCGGCCACGCCCACGCTCATGCCGTCCATGATGGCCAGCGTCAGCGGCAGGCGCACCGCCACGCGCATGCCGTGGCCTTCGGCGGAGTCGATCTCCACCGAGCCACCCAGCGCGGAGATGTTCTTCTTGACCACGTCCATGCCGACGCCGCGGCCGGACACGTCGGTCACCACCTCGGCGGTCGAGAAGCCGGGCGCGAAGATCAGCGACCAGACCTCGGCATCGCCCATGTCGTCGCTGACGGCCAGGCCGCGTTCGCGCGCCTTCTTCAGCAGGCGTTCGCGCGACAGGCCCTTGCCGTCGTCGCGCACCTCGATGACGATGCTGCCGCCCTGGTGGCTGGCCGCCAGGGTGATCGTGCCCTGCTCGGGCTTGCCCTTGGCGCGGCGCTCCTCGGGCGATTCGATGCCGTGGTCGCAGGCGTTGCGCACCAGGTGGGTCAGGGGGTCGGTGATCTTCTCGACCAGGCCCTTGTCCAGCTCGGTGGCTTCGCCGACGGTGACCAGCTCGACCTCCTTGCCCAGCTTGCCGGCCAGGTCGCGCAGCATGCGCGGGAAGCGGCTGAAGACGGTGCCCATCGGAATCATGCGGATCGACATCACCGCTTCCTGCAGGTCGCGGGTGTTGCGGTCCAGCGCGGTCAGGCCGGCGATCAGGGCCTGGTGCTGCACCGGGTCCAGCACGCGGCCGTGCTGGGCCAGCATGGCCTGGGTGATGACCAGTTCGCCCATCAGGTTGATCAGCTGGTCGACCTTCTCCAGGCCGACGCGTAGCGTGGTGCCCTCCAGCCCGGCGGGCTTGGCTTCGGCGCGTGCGCCGGGTGCCGCCACCGGCGGGGCGGCCACGGCCTCGGCCGGGCGGGCGGAGCCGCCCTCGGTCGCGGCGGCCGTGCTGCCGGGCGCGCCCGGGGCGTCGTCGAAGAAGCCGTAGCCCGGGTCCTCCTCCAGCACCGGCGAGCCCGGGGCCTTGGCGTAGAAGCCGTAGCCGGGGGCGATGTGGTCGCCGGCCCAGGGTCGCAGCCGCACCTGCTCGCGGGCGATGTGGAAGGCGAAGAGGTCCAGCAGCTCGCTGTCGGCCGTCGCGGTGATCAGCTTGAAGCGGCGCAGGCCGTCGGCGGCCACGCCGCCGTCGACCGGCTCGACCTGGCCCAGGCCCTCGATCTCCTTGAACAGGCTCAGCACATCGTCGGCCAGGCCGGGCCGCTCCAGCGGGCCCAGCGTCATCTCCAGGATGCGCTCGCCCTTGAGGGTGACGGGCACGTCGGCCGGGGCGGTCGCCGGCTCGGGCGCGGCCGGCGCGGCGTCGGCCACGGCCGCGGGAAGGGCGGGGGCCGGGCTCGCCATGGGGGGCGGCGCCTCGCCCTGGCTGTAGGCGGCGATCTGGCGGCGCAGGGCGCCGGTGTCGGGGCTCTGGCCCGCGCCGCCACCCTGGTGGCGGGCGAGCTGGCCGGTCAGGGCGTCGCCCGAGGCCAGCAGCACGTCGACCATGCCGGCCGTGGCCGTCAGCTCGTGGCGGCGCAGCTTGTCGAGCAGGGTCTCCATCACGTGGGTCAGCTCGGCGACATCGCTGAAGCCGAAGGTGGCCGCGCCGCCCTTGATCGAATGCGCGCAGCGGAAGATGGCATTGAGCTGCTCGTCGTCCGGCACGGCCACGTCCAGCGCGAGCAGCAGCTGCTCCATCTGCTGGAGGTTCTCGCCGGCCTCTTCGAAGAAGACTTGGTAGAACTGGCTGAGGTCGATGCCGGCGGCGCCGCCGGCCTGCATGCCTGGGGACTCGCCCATCATCGGCTCCTTGATGTTCCTGAACGGGGGCGCACGCGGCGGGCCGGGCTCAGCGGATGACCTTGCGGATCACTTCGATCAGCTTGGCCGGATCGAAGGGCTTGACCATCCAGCCGGTGGCTCCGGCGGCGCGACCGGCCTGCTTCATCTGGTCGCTGGACTCGGTGGTCAGGATCAGGATGGGCGTGGCCTTGAAGGCCGGGTGCTCGCGCAGCTTCTTGGTCAGGCCGATGCCGTCGAGGTGGGGCATGTTCTGGTCGGTCAGCACCAGGTCGTAGTGGTGCGAGGCCGCCTTGTCCCAGGCGTCCCGGCCGTCGACGGCCTCGGTCACCTGGAATCCCGCGCTCTTGAGGGTGAAGCTCACCATCTGGCGCATCGAGGCGGAGTCATCCACGGCAAGGATGGAAGGCATGGGGACGTTCTCCGGGGTAGATCGGGTCATCGGCAGAGGGGGCGGGATCTTGAGGACGCGGGCTCAGAACAGCTCGACCGAGCCGGCGTCCATCTCGTCCTGCGTGACCGGGTTGGGTCGCTGTGGCGGGGGGGTGATGGCGGCCTCGCCGTCCTCGTCGGCCCCGAAGGCGCGCGCGGCCAGCTGATCGGCACAGCTGCGCACGCGCTGCTGGGTGTGGCGCAGCAGCTGGCTGGCCATGTCCTCGAACTGCAGGGCGACGACGTTGTCGCTCAGCGTCTCGCGCAGCGCCCGCACGGCCGCCGGCGAGCGTTCGCCGTCGACGCTGTCGAGCGCGCGGTGGGCGGCGTCGAAGCCGCCGAGCAGCAGGGCGCAGCTTTCGCTCAGCAGGGTCTGCAGGCGATCCAGGTCGTGGCCGACGGCCAGCAGGTGGTCCTGCAGCTCGGCCACGGCCAGGACAGGCAGCTCGACGGTGGATTCGGAGGCACTCGGCATGGCGCGGATGCGGGTTGGGGATCGGGGCCGCGGGCGGAGCAGCGGGGCGGGGCGGGGCAGGCCCCGCGCTTCGGAACCATTCTTCGCCGCGGGCCCCGCCGCCGGTGCGCCGAAGACCCGCCCGAAAGCCGCGCTGTTTGGCGCCTGCGCCGGCCGGCCCGGTCTGGCTGGGCCGCGGCCTCGTGCACACTGCACGCCGCGGCGCCCGGCGAGTCCGCCGGATGCCGCCCGGATCCCCCGCCATGCCCGCCGTCGACCTGAAGAACCTGTCCCGTCCGCTGCGCCTGCTGCATCTCGAGGATTCGCCTTTCGACCACGAGATCCTGCTGGCCCACCTGCGCGCCGGCGGCCTGGTGGCCGAGGTCCGGCGCGTCGAGACCGAGGCCGAGCTGCGTGCCGCGCTGCGCGGCGCGCCGGCCTGGGACCTGGTCGTGTCGGACTTCGCGCTGCCCGGCTTCTCGGGCCTGCAGGCCCTGGAGATCGTCCGTGCCCACGACCCGCTGCTGCCCTTCGTGCTGATCTCCGGCACGATTGGCGAGGACACGGCCGTGCAGGCCATGCGCCGCGGCGCCAGCGACTACCTGCTCAAGCAGAACCTGGTGCGCCTGGTGCCGGCGCTGCAGCATGCGATCGAGGCCTCGCGCAGCCGGCGCGACCAGCGGGCCGCCCGCGAGGCCCTGGCCGCCAGCGAGGCCCGGCTGCGCGAGCTGACCCAGCACCTGCAGGCCAGCGTCGAGGCCGAGCGTGCGGCCATCGCCCGCGAGATCCACGACGATGTCGGCGGCTCGCTGACCGCGCTGAAGTTCGACCTGGCCTGGATCGAGCGCCACAGCGGCGTGCCGGCCGTCGGCCAGCGCGCGCGCGAGGCGCTCGACACCGTGGCGCATGCCATCGAGGCCAGCCAGCGCATCATGCACAACCTGCGCCCCGCCATCCTGGAGCAGGGCCTGGTGGCCGCCCTGCAGTGGATGACCCAGCGCTTCGAGAAGCGCAGCGGCCTGGAGACGCGCTTCAGCCACAGCCCGGCCGAGCTGCCGGCGCTGCCGCCGGGCCTGGCGCTGATCGCCTACCGCACCGCCCAGGAGGCGCTGACCAATGTCAGCAAGCATGCCCAGGCGCACCGCGTGAAGCTGGACCTGACGCTGGCCGCGGGCGTGCTCTCGCTCGAGGTCAGCGACGACGGCCGCGGCCTGACCGCCCAGGATCTGGCCAAGGCGCGCAGCTTCGGCCTCCGTGGCCTGCGCGAGCGGGCGGCCACCGTCGGCGGCTGGGTCGACCTGAGCAGCGGCGCGCGCGGCACCAGCCTGATCCTGTCGCTGCCCATGGATGGCCGGCCGCCGCAGGACGAACATGAGGACGGCGGCCGCACCGCCGACGATCCGACCACCTGGGGAGTCGATCCTTGATCCGCGTCATCCTGTGCGACGACCACGCCCTGATCCGGCGCGGCATCCGCGACACCCTGACCGACGCGCCCGACATCGAAGTCGTCGGCGAGGCCGGCGACTACGGCGAGCTGCGCAGCCTGATGCGCGACACCCGCTGCGACGTGCTGGTGCTCGACATCAACCTGCCCGGCCGCAGCGGCCTGGACGTGATGCACGTGCTCAAGGACGAGGGCAGCCCGGTGCGCGTGCTGGTGGTCAGCATGTACCCCGAGGACCAGTACGCCATCCGCGCCCTCAAGGCCGGCGCGCACGGCTACGTCAACAAGGGCAGCGACACCGCCCAGCTCGTCGAGGCGGTGCGCATCGTCGCCCAGGGCCGCAAGTACATCACCCCCGAGATCGCGCAGATGCTGGCCGAGAGCCTCAGCCAGCCCCAGGCCGAGGTGCTGCACGAGCGCCTGTCCGACCGCGAGCTGCAGACCCTCACCCTCATCGCCAGCGGCAAGCGCCTGTCGGACATCGCGCAGGAGCTGACGCTGAGCCCCAAGACGGTCAGCGTCTACCGCGCCCGGGTGCTGGAGAAGCTGGGCCTGTCGAACAACTCCGAGCTGACCGTCTACGCCATCCGCAACGGGCTGGTGTGAGCGGCCGCGGCCGCCTCACAGCGGCGTGATGCCGGGCAGGCTGCGGGCCGAGGTCTCGCGCATCAGCCGCAGGAAGTCCTGCGCGTAGGCGCGGGCGGCCACGCCTTCGGGCAGGGCCGCCCACAGCCGGCCGTGCAGGCCCTCGGGGCCGATGGGCCGGCTGGCCACGTAGTTGCGGGCCAGGTAGCCGTGCAGGGCCCAGGCCGGCAGCGCGGCCAGGCCGCGGCCGCTGGCGACCAGCTGCAGCATGGCCGCGGTGAGCTCGGTGGTGCGGCGTGGCGGCTGCACGCCGGCGGGGGCCAGCACCTGGCGGATCAGGTCGAGCTGCTCGTCGGGCACCGGATAGGTGATCAGGGCCTGGCCGGCGAAGTCCGCGGCCTCCAGCCAGGGCCGGGCGAGTAGGGGGTGGGCGCGCGGCAGCACCGCCAGGATCTCGAAGCCGAACAGCGGCTGCAGCTGCACCCCGGCCGGACGTTCGGCGTCGTCGCTGACGATGGCCAGGTCCGCGCGGTCCTGCAGCAGCAGGCCGATCGGGTCGGCGTGGAAGCCGGAGACGATGTCCAGCTCCACCTCGGGCCAGCCCTCGCGCAGCGCGTCCATGGCCGGCATCAGCCAGTCGAAGCAGGTGTGGCACTCCACCGCCAGACGCAGGCTGCCGCGGGCGCCGGCTGCCAGTCGGCTCAGCTCGCGTCCGGCCTCGGCCACCTGGGGCAGCACCGTCTCGGCCAGCTGCAGCAGGCGCTGACCCGCGGCGCTGAAGCGCAGCGGCTGCGACTTGCGCTCAAACAGCGCCGTGCCGAGCAGATCCTCCAGCCCCTTGAGCTGATGCGACAGCGCCGACTGGGTGATGTTCAGGGCCAGTGCGGCCCGGGTGAGGCTGCCGGTCTCGCGCAGGGCCTGCAGGGTGCGCAGATGGCGCAGCTCGATGGGGTTGGCCGATGACATGAATTGCGCTCATGCTGAGTGGGGATATTTGTCGCTTGATTCGAGGGTTGCGCCCAGGAATCATCGCTTCATTCATCACCATTGAGGATTGAAGTGATTTTCTCTCATGTTCTTGGGGTTCCGCGCATCGGCCGACAGCGCGAGCTGAAGCTGGCCCTGGAGCGCCACTGGCGCGGCGAGATCGACGAGCCGGCCCTGGAGGCCCTGGGCCGCAGCCTGCGCGCCGAACGCTGGGCCGAGCAGCGCGCGGCCGGCCTGGACTGGGTCACCGTCGGCGACTTCGCCTGGTACGACCATGTCGCCCAGCATGTGCTGATGTTCGGCTGCGAGCCGGCCCGCATGGGCTTCGGTCCGCAGGACAGCGAGCTGGCGCGCCATTTCCGCCTGGGCCGCGGCCAGGCCGCGCAGCCCGCCGCTGCGGGCGGGTCCGCCGCCGTGCCCGGTCATCCGGCGCTGGAGATGACCAAGTGGTTCGACACCAACTACCACTACCTGGTGCCGGAGTTCCGGCCCGACACCGCCTTCCGCCTGGCCTCGCACCGCCTGCTCGATGAAGTGCGCGAGGCCCAGGCCCTGGGGCATCCGGTCAAGCCGGTGCTGCTGGGCCCGCTGAGCTTCCTCTGGCTGGGCAAGAGCCAGGCCGCGGGCTTCGACCGCCTGGAGCTGCTCGACCGCCTGCTGCCGGTCTACCTGGAGCTGCTGACCCGCCTGGGCAACCTGGGCCTGAACTGGGTGCAGGTGGACGAGCCCATCCTCGGGCTGGAGCTGCCGCCGGCCTGGCGCGAGGCCTTCCCGCGCGCCTACGCCCGGCTGCAGCCGGCGCAGATGGCGCTGATGCTCACCAGCTACTTCGCGCCGCTCGGCGACCGCCTGACCCTGGCCTGCAGCCTGCCGGTGGCGGGTCTGCACCTCGACGGCGTGCGCGCCCCCCAGGAGCTGGAGGCCGTGGCTGCCCTGCTGCCGCAGGAGCGCGAGCTCTCGGTCGGCCTGATCGACGGCCGCAACATCTGGCGCAGCGACCTGGATGCCCTGCTGCCCCGCCTGCGCACCCTGCACCGCCTGCGCCAGGGCCGGCTGTGGCTGGCGCCGTCCTGCTCGCTGCTGCATGTGCCGCTGGGCCTGTCGGACGATGCCGGGGTCGATCCCGGCGTGCGCCCCTGGCTGGCCGGCGCCCGCGAGAAGCTCGACGAGCTGCGCCTGCTCAAGACCGCGCTGTGCGAGGGTCAGCAGGCGGTGGCCGGGGCCTGGGCGGCCGCGCGCGCGGCCTGCGCGGCGCGGCGTGCCGATCCACGCCTGCGCCGCCCGGCGGTGGCGGCACGGCTGGCGGCGCTGCAGCCGGCCGACGAGGCGCGCCACCGCCCGCATGCCGAGCGCGCCGCGCTGCAGCAGGCGCGGCTCGGCCTGCCGCTGCTGCCCACGACGACCATCGGCTCCTTCCCGCAGACCGCCGAGATCCGGGCCGCCCGCGCCGCGCACCGCGCCGGCCGGCTCGACGATGCGGGCTACGAGGCCCTGCTGCGCCAGATCCTGGCCGACACCCTGCAGCGTCAGGAGGCCCTGGGCCTGGACGTGCTGGTGCACGGCGAGGCCGAGCGCAACGACATGGTCGAGTACTTCGGCGAGCAGCTCGCCGGCTACACCTTCAGCGCGAACGGCTGGGTGCAGTCCTACGGCTCGCGCTGCGTGAAGCCGCCCATCCTGTACGGCGACGTGGAGCGGCCGCAGCCGATGACGGTGGCCCGGGCCCGCGAGGCACAGGCCCTGAGCCGGCGGCCGGTCAAGGGCATGCTGACCGGGCCGGTGACGATGCTGCAGTGGTCCTTCGTGCGCGACGACCAGCCGCGCGAGACCACCGCCCTGCAGCTGGCCCTGGCCATCCGCGACGAGGTGCGCGACCTGGAGGCCGCGGGCATCGCGATCATCCAGATCGACGAGCCCGCGCTGCGCGAGGGCCTGCCGCTGCCGCGCAGCGCCTGGGCCGACTACCTGCGCTGGGCGACGCGTGCCTTCCGCCTGACTGTCGGCGGGGTCGGCGACGCGACCCAGATCCACACCCACATGTGCTACGCCGAGTTCGGCGACATCCTCGACAGCATCATCGCCCTGGATGCCGACGTGATCACGCTGGAGACCAGCCGCTCGGGCATGGAGCTACTCGACGAGTTCCGCGACCCGGCCTATCCCAACGACATCGGGCCCGGGGTCTACGACATCCACTCGCCGCGGGTACCGGCCCGCGAGGAGGTGCTGCACCTGCTGCGGCGCGCGATGACGGTGATCCCGCCGCAGCGCCTCTGGGTCAATCCGGACTGCGGCCTGAAGACCCGCGGCTGGCCCGAGACCGAGGCCGCGCTGCGGGTGATGGTCGAGGCGGCCCGCACGCTGCGGGCCGAGCTGGGCACGGCCTGAGCAGGCGGGCGGCCGGGGCGCAGCTCGCCCGCTGCGCCACCCCGGCGGCCGCGGCTCAGTGCATCAGGGCCGGGCGGCCGCCGAGGCTGGCCTGCAGGTCGTCCAGCCAGGGCTCGGCCAGGCTGCGGATCTGCGCGTCGTTGGTCAGGATGCGCTGCATGATGCGGTGCTTGAGCTGGCGCTCCTCGCGGCCCAGCTCGCCCTGCCCGGCGGCGTGCTTGAGCTGGGAGATCAGCAGGCCGCAGGCGCCTTCGAGACGGACCACGCCGTCCCAGTCGCCATCGCGGGCGGCATCGAGCATGCGCTGGCTGGCCTTCTCCAGGGCCTGGTAGTAGGGCAGCAGGGGGGTCGGGTGCATGGCGGGGCGCTCCAGGTCGCGGGATTCGGGGGCGGCGGTGTGGCGCATGGCCTCAGCGTCCCGGGCGGCCGATGACCTGCGGCTGGATGGTGCTCCAGGCCTCGCGCAGCGGCTGGATCAGGCGCACGCATTCATCGAGCAGGGTCTCGTCGTTGCGCAGGTTGGCCTCCAGCAGGCGCTGGGCCAGGTAGGCGTAGAGCCGGTCCAGGCTGCCGGCCAGCTCGCCGCCGGCCTGGCGGTCCAGCGCGCTGCGCAGGCCTTCTTCCAGGATGCGGATGGCGCGGGTCAGGGCCGCGCCCTTCTCGGCGATCTCGCCCTGGCGCATGGCGCCGCGGGCGCGGTGGATGCTGTCGAGCAGGCCGCCGAACAGCATGGCGATCAGCTGGTGCGGGTTGGCGGCGTCGACCTCGGTCTCGACGCCGACCTGGCGGTAGGCGTTGGCGAGGCCGGCGCTGCGGCGCGGGGCGAAGGGGCTGGCGAAGGCGTGCATGGCGGGGGGCGGTGGGGTCAGGGCCGCGGGGCCGATGTCTGGCTATCGGTCGGCGGGCGGCCCGGCTTGAGTCGCGGAAAGCCCGAACAGCAGGGTGTCCGGACCGCTGATGGCCGGCTGCGGTCCGGCCGGGCTCAGCCGCTGCTGCTCTTGTTCAGCGCCGTGATCTGCTGCGTCACGTAGCTCGACAGGCCGTTGAGCTGGCTCATGCTGGCGTCCAGGGCCTGGTACTGGCGCAGCAGGCGGGCCTGGACCTGGCTGACGCGGGTCTCCAGGCGATCCTGCTCGCTGCCATTGCGGTCCAGGCGCGAGCGCAGGCCGTCGCTGCGCGAGCTCAGCTCGCCGTCGTAGCCGGTCAGGCGGTCGGCCAGGTTGCGCATGCGCAGGGCCAGGCCCTGGGTGGCCGGGGTGGCGCTGCTGCCCGCGGCACCGAAGAGCTTGGCCAGCTCGGCCGGCTGGGCCAGGGCGGTGTCGAGCTTGCTGCCGTCGACCTTGATCGTGCCGTCCTTCTGCACGTCGAAGCCCAGGTCCGCAAGGCGGCTGAAGCGGCTCGAGGCGCTGCTGCTCTCGCGCAGCATGCCGCGCATGCGGCTGAGCACGCTGACGGCCGTGCTGTCGCCCTGCAGCGTGCCGGCGGTGCTGGTGCTGTCGTCGTAGCGGGTCTGCGTGCGCAGGTAGTTGTTGAGCGCGTTGTAGGCGTCCGCGAAGGCCTGCACGGCGGCCTTCTGGCCGCTGCTGTCGCTGCTGACGCTGATCTCGGCCGGCGTGCTGGTGACGGCCTGCAGGTTCAGGCTCAGGCCGGGGATGGCGCCGTCGAGCTGGTTGCTGGCCGATTCCACCGCCAGGCCGTTGACGGTGGCCCGCGCATTGGCGGCCGCCTGGGTCTGGCTCATGCCGCCGGGGTAGCCCAGGTCGGCGAAGGCACCGCTGGCGGGGCCGCCGGAGAGGTCGCTTGCGCTGATCGTCATGGCCTGGGCCAGGCCGCTGCTGCGGCTGGTCAGCGTCAGGCGGGCGCCGTTCACGTCGCTGACGATGGCGGCGCTGACGCCGGCCGCGCTGGCATTGATCGCGTCGCGGATCTCGCTCAGCGTGGTGCCGGCGTCGCTGAAGTCCAGCGTGGTCGTCGTGCCGCCGACGGTCAGTGCCAGGCGGCCGCTGCCCATCACCGCCTCGGCGCTGGCCTGGGCCGGCGAGGCCAGGCTGTGCGCCCGCGCCAGCTGCTGCACGCTGACCGTGTAGCTGCCGGCCGCGGCGCTGCCGCTGCCGCTGACCTTGACGGCGGCGCTGTCGGTGCTGGCGCTGCTCTGCTGCCACAGGCTGGCGCCGGCCAGCTTGGCCGAGGCATCGCGCAGGGTGTTGGTCAGGCTGGTGATCTGGCCGTAGGCCGAGATCTTGGTCTGGATGCCCTTGGCCGCGGTCTGCAGCTGGGTGATGGGCTGGCGCTCGAGCGCGACGAGCTGGCTGACGATGGAGCTGACGTCGAGCCCGCTGCCCAGGCCGGTGGAGGAGACGGTCGCCATGGTGGAAATCCTCGGTGGGGTCTCAGGGGCATCGGCCGGATCGGCGCCGACTTGAGACAAGGCCCGGCGCGCCGGTCGCGGACGACCAGCGGGCCGGGCCCGGTGGGATGGCAAGGGGAGGGCGGCGGCCCGCGCGTGGCGGGCCCCTCATCAGCCCTGCAGCAGCTTGAGGACTTGCTGCGGCAGCTGGTTGGCCTGGGCGACCATGGCGGTGCCGGCCTGCTGCAGGATCTGCGCCTTCGACAGGTTGGCGGTTTCCGCGGCGAAGTCGGCGTCCATGATCCGGCCGCGCGCGGCCGAGGTGCTTTCCACGCTGACCGAGAGCTGCGAGATCACTGCCTCGAAGCGGCTCTGGAAGGCACCGGCCTGCGAGCGGGCGGTGTTCAGCGTGTCGAGGTCGGTGTCGATGTCGCTGATGACCGAGGTCGCGGCGCCGGCGGTGCTGATGTCGGCCGCCGCATAGGCGGTCAGCGCGGTCATGTCGAAGTCGGTGGCGGCGGTGATGACGTCCGTGCCGTCGGCGCCGATCTGGAAGTCGGTGCTGGTGAAGCTGCCGTCGAGCAGGTTGATGCCGTTGAACTTGGCGTTGTCGGCGACGCGGGCGATCTCCTCGACCAGCTGGTCGGCCTCGGACTGCAGGTTGGTGCGGTCGGCGTCGCTGATCGAGCCGTTGGCCGACTGCACGGCCAGCTCGCGGATGCGCTGCAGGTTCTCGCCGATCTTGCCCATCGCGCCTTCGGCGGTCTGGAACATCGAGATGCCGTCGTTGGCGTTGCGGACCGCCACGTTCATGCCGCGCACCTGGGCGTTC
>CAYSQO010000053.1:0-14723 GCA_964433315.1 uncultured Rubrivivax sp. | reverse complement strand
TCGTCTCGCGTCAGATGAACCCGAAGCCTTGCTGACCTCGCCCACCTGAATCCCCTGGGTTCAGGCCTGCGGTCCCCGGCTCGCAGCGGACACCTTCTTTCCCCCTTACGCGGACCGGCGCCGGCGCATCGGCACCCGCCTCGGCGGCGCCGATGCCCGAACTCCCCACCCTCCTCCTGCTGCTCGCGCTGGGCAGCGTCAGCGGCCTGCTGGCCGGCCTGCTCGGGGTCGGCGGAGGCCTGATCCTGGTGCCCTTCCTCAGCACGGGCCTGGCGCATGCCGGGGCCAGCCCGGCGCTGCAGCTGAAGATGGCGGTGGCCACGGCCATGGCCACGATCTGCCTGACCTCGATGTCGGCCGTGCGGGCCCAGCAGGCGCGGGGCGCGATCGAATGGGGGATCGTGCGCCGCCTGCTGCCGGGCGTGCTGCTGGGCACCGCCCTGGGCGCGCTGCTGGCCCGCCATCTGCCGGCCCTCGGGCTCACGCTGCTGTTCGGGCTCTTCGTCGGCCATGCGGGCCTGAAGATGCTGCTGGTGGCCGCGCCGGCTCCGCGGCCCGCCCAGGGCCTGCCCGGCCGGCCGGGGCTGCTGGCGGCGGGCGCGCTGATCGGCGGGCTCTCGGCCCTGGTGGGGGCCGGCGGCGCCTTCCTCTCGGTGCCGCTGATGGCGCGCTGGCGGGTGCCCATGCACCGGGCGGTGGCCACCTCCAGCGCGCTGGGCCTGCCCCTGGCCCTGGCGGCGACGCTGGCCTATGTCGTGGTCGGCCAGGGGCTGCCGGGCCGTCCGGCCGGCAGCCTGGGGCTGGTGCATCTGCCGTCCTGGGTGCTGCTGGTCAGCACCAGCGTGCTGGCAGCCCCGCTGGGCACCCGGCTCTCGCACGCCACGGACACCCGCCGCCTGCGCCGGCTCTTCGGCCTGATGCTGCTGCTGATCGCCGCCGAGATGCTGCGCCGCGCCGCGCAGGCTGCCTGAGGCGGCGGGCGCCGCTCAGGCGGCGAAGGGGATGCGGGCCAGCGCGACCTGGTTGCCGCCGTGGGCCTGGGCCTCCCGCAGAGCGGCCTCGGCCGCATCGCGCAGCGGCTCGGCCGTGTCGTGGCTGGTCGGGTAAGCGGCGATGCCGACCGCGATGCTGAAGCGCAGGACCCGGCCGTCGACGACGACCAGCTCGCTCGCGCACTGGCGCCGGAAGCCCTCCATGCGCTTGTGGGCCGCGGCCAGGCCGCAGCCCGACATCAGCAGGGCATGGCGCTCGCCGTCCAGGCGGCAGGGCGTGTCCATGGCCCGCGTGCCGCCGCGCAGCAGGCGGCCGAGCGCGGCCAGCACGCGGGGCCGGTCGGCGGCGGACAGCGGCGGGCCTTCGGGCGGCTCGCGGTCGGGCTCGATCAGCACCAGCGCGAACTCGCGGTGCTCGCGGCGCGACAGGTCCAGCTCGCGGCGCAGGTTCACCTCGAACTGGGCCGGCGGGTAGAGGCCGGGCACCGGCTCCTCGGCCAGCACCCGCGGCTGCAGCGCGCGGCTGAGCTGCTCGTGCGCGGCCTGCAGGGCCTCGATCTGGCCCAGGGCCTCGCGCAGCGCGTGCTCGGCCTGCTGCTGGCTGCGGGCGTCGAGCCACAGGCCGAGCTGGGCGCTGCCGTCGGCTGCCGGCGGATCCAGGCGGAGCTGGGCGCCCAGATAGGGCGCCGGGGTGCCGGGCGGCCCCAGGTCCAGCAGGAGCGGCCGGGCCGGGGCGGCCGCGGCCGCCCAGCCCAGGCGTTCGGCCAGGACAGGGGAGAGCAGGCGGGCATCGTCCAGGCCGTGCGCGGCCTCGGGCGAGGCCAGGCCCAGGGCCCGGGCGCCGGCGGCGTTCAGGCGCAGGTAGCGGCCTGCGGCGTCCTTGCGCCACAGCACGGCGCCCAGCGCATCGGCCAGGGCTTCGAACAGCGGCCAAGCAGGGCCGAGGGGGTCGGGGACAGCGACGCAGGAGCACATCGGCCGATGCTAGGCCGGGGCTGCCCCGGCGGCCTGTCGATAATCGGCCGATGGACCGTGCTGATGTCGTCATCGTGGGCGCCGGCGCGGCCGGCCTGTTCTGTGCGGGCGTCGCGGGGCAGCGCGGCCTGTCGGTGCTGCTGATCGACCATGCCGAGAAGGTGGCCGAGAAGATCCGCATCTCCGGCGGCGGGCGCTGCAACTTCACCAATCGCGACGCCGGCCCGGCCCACTTCCTGTCCGAAAACCCGGCCTTCTGCCGCTCGGCCCTGGCGCGCTACCGGCCGGCCGACTTCATCGCCCTGGTGCAGCGTCACCGCATCCCCTGGCACGAGAAGCACAAGGGCCAGCTCTTCTGCGACGACAGCAGCGAATCCATCATCCGGATGCTGCTGCGCGAGTGCGAGGCCGGCGGCGTGCGGCGCTGGCAGCCCTGCCGCGTCGAGGCGGTGCGGCAGGCGGCCGAGGGCTTCGAGCTCGACACCACGCGCGGCCCGGTGCGCGCCCGGCAGCTGGTGGTGGCCACGGGCGGACTCTCCATCCCGAAGATCGGCGCCAGCGACTGGGGCCACCGCCTGGCGCGGCAGTTCGGCCACCGCATCGTCGAGCCGCGGCCGGGCCTGGTGCCGCTGACCTTCGCCGCCGCCGACTGGGCGCCCTTCGCCGAGCTGGCCGGCCTGGCCCTGCCGGTGCGGGTGGCCACCGGCAGCAAGCCGGCGCGCGGCGAGTTCCTAGAGGACCTGCTCTTCACCCACCGCGGCCTCAGCGGGCCGGCGGTGCTGCAGATCTCCAGCCACTGGCGGCCCGGCCAGACGCTGGAGCTGGACCTGCTGCCCGGCATCGACCTGGCCGCCGCGCTGCGCGAGGCCAAGCAGCGCTCGCGCAAGCAGCTGGGCAACGAACTGCTGACCTGGCTGCCGGCGCGGCTGGCCGAGGCGGTCTGCGCGCCGCTGGGCGAGCTGGCCCGGCGCACCCTGCCCGAGCAGCGCGACGCGACGCTGAGCGGCCTGGCGGACCGCCTGCAGCGCTGGCAGCTGCTGCCCAGCGGCACCGAGGGCTACCGCAAGGCCGAGGTCACGCTGGGCGGGGTGGACACCCGCGAGCTGAGCTCGCAGACCATGGAGAGCCGACGCGTGCCCGGCCTGCACTTCATCGGCGAGGTGGCCGACGTCACCGGCTGGCTCGGCGGCTACAACTTCCAGTGGGCCTGGGCCAGCGCGCAAGCCTGCGCACAGGGCCTGCGGGCGGCCGGGGCCTGAGCGGCGGCCTGCCACGGCGGAGGGCTGGGGTGCTGGCGCAGTGCGTGGAGTCGCTTATACTCGCGCTCTTTGCCGGCAACAGCGTCTCGATCGACGCCCCGGGCTTTCCGGAAACTGCCCGTTCGTCGACACCGGTCGCACCCACTGGATCCACCCGTTCATGACCACCATCCGCCTCAAGGAAAACGAGCCTTTCGATGTCGCCCTGCGCCGCTTCAAGCGCACCATCGAGAAGCTCGGCCTGCTGACCGACCTGCGCGCTCGCGAGTTCTACGAAAAGCCGACCGCCGAGCGCAAGCGCAAGAAGGCCGCGGCCGTGAAGCGCCACTACAAGCGGGTCCGCAGCCAGCAGCTGCCCAAGCGCCTGTACTGACCGCCTTCCCGGCGCGGGTGGCCTGAACCGGCCGCCGCACCCAAGCCCGCCACGGGACGCCGTAGCGGGCTTCGTCGTTTCTGGAGACCCGACATGAGCCTGAAAGACCGCATCACCGAAGACATGAAGGCCGCGATGCGCGCGAAGGATGCCGAACGCCTGGGCACCATCCGCCTGCTGCTGGCGGCCCTCAAGCAAAAGGAAGTCGACGAGCGCGTCGTGCTGGACGATGCCGCGGTCATCGCGGTGGTCGACAAGCTGATCAAGCAGCGCAAGGACTCGGTCAGCCAGTACAGCGCCGCCGGCCGCCAGGACCTGGCCGACAAGGAGCAGGCCGAGATCACCGTGCTGACCGCCTACCTGCCGCAGCGCCTGGACGCCGCCGAGGTGCAGGCCCGCGTCGACGCCCTGGGCGATGCCCTGGCCGCCGAGCTGGGCCGCGCGCTGGCCGCCGCCGACATGGGCAAGCTGATGGGCAGCGCCAAGGCCGCGCTGGCCGGCATTGCCGAGATGGCCCAGGTCTCGGCCGCGGTGAAGGCCCGCCTCAGCCGCTGACGCGCCAGCCGCTACAGTTCCCGCCACGCGACCTGACCCCGCCCTGCCCATGAGCCCCTCCGACCTGCCCCTCCAACGCGCCAACGCCGACCTGGCCTTCGCACCGCAGCTGGGTCCCGACGCCATGGCGGCCGTCGCCGCGGCGGGCTTCCGCAGCGTGATCAACAACCGCCCGGACGGCGAGGGCGGCCCCGAGCAGCCGAGCAGCGCGTCCGTGCAGGCCGCGGCGCAGGCCGCCGGCCTGCAGTACGCCCACCTGCCGGTGCTCGGCAGCATGCAGACGCCTGAGCAGGCCCGCGCCATGGCCGAGCTGCTGGCCCGCCTGCCCAAGCCCATCCTGGCCTTCTGCCGCAGCGGCGCGCGCAGCGCCCGGCTGTGCGCGCTGGCCAGCGAGTTCGCCCCGCGCTGAGCGTCCCGCAGGGCGCGCCCGGCCGGTTCGCGCCAGCCGGGGCGCCCTCCTCGCCCCCCGCCTTCCGCGGCCGACCGTGGCGCGCCGCATCGCCCACCTCGACATGGACGCCTTCTTCGCGTCCGTCGAGCTGCTGAGCCGGCCCGAGCTGGCCGGCCTGCCCCTGGTCATCGGCGGCCGCCGCCCGGCCGAGGGCGAAGGCCCGCCCCGACCCGAGCCGCTCGGGCGCTACCGCGGCCGCGGCGTCGTCACCACCGCCACCTACCCGGCGCGCGCCTTCGGCGTGCACAGCGGCATGCCGCTGATGCAGGCCGCCCGCCTCGCGCCACAGGCCCTGCGGCTGCCGCCGGACTTCGAGGCCTACAAGGCGGCGTCGCGCGCCTTCAAGGCCGCCGCCGCAACGATCGCGCCGACGATCGAGGACCGCGGCATCGACGAGATCTACCTTGACCTGAGCGGCCTGCCCGGCGTCGCCGAGGACGGGGGCCGGGCCTGCGCGGCCGCGCTCCAGGCGGCCGTCCGGGCCGCCACCGGCCTGAGCTGCTCGATCGCCGTCGCCCCCAACAAGCTGCTGGCCAAGCTGGGCTCCGAGCTGGACAAGCCCGGCGGCCTGACCGTGCTCGGCCCCGAAGACCTGGCCCCGCGCATCTGGCCGCTGCCGGCGCGCAAGCTCAACGGCATCGGCCCGCGCGCGGCGGAGAAGCTGGCGGCCCTGGGCGTGGCGACGCTGGGCGAGCTGGCCGCGGCCGACCCGGCCTGGCTGGTCGTGCACTTTGGCCCGCGCTACGGCGCCTGGCTGCACGAGGCCGCGCACGGCCGCGACGCGCGGCCGGTCGTGACCCACCGCGAGCCCAAGAGCCTGAGCCGCGAGACCACCTTCGAGCGCAACCTGCATCCGCGGGCCGACCGGGCCGAGCTCGGCGCCGTCTTCACCCGCCTGTGCGAACGCCTGGCCGAGGACCTGCGCCAGCGCGGCCTGCGCGCCGGCCGCATCGGCGTGAAGCTGCGCGACGCCGGCTTCCGCACCCTGAGCCGCGAGCAGACCCTGGACGCGCCCAGCGACGCGGCCGCCACGCTGCGCCGCGCCGCCGGCCTGGGCCTCAAGCGCATGCCGCTGGACCAGCCGCTGCGCCTGCTGGGTGTGCGGGCCAGCAGCCTGCAGCCGGCCGGCGCCGAGGGGGACGCCCCGCCGCGGCGCGTCCCGCGCGACGGCCCCCGCACCGGCGACCTGTTCGCCGACTGACGCTGGACCGGCGCGACGGGCATCCCGCCGCCGCGTGAGATCCGGCCGCCCGGGCCGGGCCGCCTCAGGCCTTGGGCAGGGTGACGCCCACCTGGCCCTGGTACTTGCCGCCGCGGTCGGCGTAGCTGGTCTCGCAGACCTCGTCGCTCTCGAAGAACAGCACCTGGGCGCAGCCCTCGCCCGCGTAGATCTTGGCCGGCAGCGGCGTGGTGTTGGAGAACTCCAGGGTCACATAGCCTTCCCATTCGGGCTCGAAGGGCGTGACGTTGACGATGATCCCGCAACGCGCGTAGGTGCTCTTGCCCAGGCAGATGGTCAGCACATTGCGCGGGATGCGGAAGTACTCCACCGTGCGCGCCAGCGCGAAGCTGTTGGGCGGGATGATGCAGTGGTCGCCGTGGAAGTCGACGAAGCTCTTCTCGTCGAAGTTCTTCGGGTCGACCACGGTGCTGTGGATGTTGGTGAAGACCTTGAATTCGGGCGCGCAGCGGATGTCGTAGCCGTAGCTGCTGGTCCCGTAGCTGATGACCCGGCGGCCCTCGACCTCGCGCACCTGCTTCGGTTCGAAGGGCTCGATCAGGCCGTGCTGCTCGGCCATGCGGCGGATCCAGCGGTCGCTCTTGATGCTCATCGGGGGTCCTCGTCGTGAAGCCTGGATTCTAGGAAGCGGGCGCCCCCGGCCCGGGGGCCTGTCCCGCTTTTGCTGCATTGCCGCAAAATGGCGGCACGGCGCTCCCGCCGTGCCCTCCCCTCCCCTTGCAGGAAGCCGCCATGCCCATCGTCGTGTTCAACCAGAAAGGCGGGGTCGGCAAGTCCACCATCACCTGCAACCTTGCGGCGATCAGCGCGCACGAGGGCCTGAAGACCCTGGTCATCGACCTGGACCAGCAGGGCAACTCCAGCGCCTACCTGCTCGGCCGCGAGGCCGCCGCCGAGGCGCGCGGCGTGGCCGACTTCTTCGAGCAGACGCTGAGCTTCAGCTTCCGCCCGGTACCGCCCGGCGACTTCGTCACCGCCTCGCCCTTCCCCGGCCTGGACGTGATGGTGGCCAGCGCCCGCCTCGACGAGCTGCAGACCAAGCTGGAGTCGCGCCACAAGATCTACAAGCTGCGCGAGGCGCTGCAGGCCCTGGCGGCCGACTACGACCGCATCTACATCGACACGCCGCCGGCGCTGAACTTCTACACGCGCTCGGCGCTGATGGGCGCGGGCGGCTGCCTGATCCCCTTCGACTGCGACGACTTCTCGCGCCAGGCGCTCTACACCCTGCTGGCCAACGTCGAGGAGATCCGCGCCGACCACAACCCCGAGCTGACGGTCAAGGGCATCGTGGTCAACCAGTTCCAGCCGCGCGCCAAGCTGCCGCTGCGCCTGGTGCAGGAGCTGATCGACGAGGGCCTGCCGGTGCTCAAGCCCTTCCTGAGCAGCTCGGTGAAGGTGCGCGAATCGCACCAGCAGGCCCAGCCCATGATCCACCTGGAGCCGCGCCACGCGCTGACGCAGGCCCTGGTCGCGCTGCACGCCCAGCTGGCCTGAACGCAGGCCCGGCCGGCCGCGGGGCTCAGTCGCCCGGCAGCGGCCGGCGCTCCAGCGCCGCGGCGGGCTCGGCATCGAAGCGCTCGAAGCCGCTGTAGCAGAGGAAGTGCCGGTTGATGGCCCGCCCGAACAGGGTCATGCCGAGCTGCTGGGCCAGGGCGTGGCCCATCTGCGTGACGCCCGAGCGCGAGACGACGATGGGCACGCCCATCTGCGCGGCCTTGATGACCATTTCGCTGGTCAGCCGGCCGGTCGTGTAGAAGACCTTGCCGCGGCTGTCCAGGCCCTGCATCCACATCCAGCCGGCGATGGTGTCGATGGCGTTGTGGCGGCCCACGTCCTCGACGAAGTGCAGCAGCTCGGCACCCTGCACGCCCTGCGCGTCGCGGCCGAGCGCGAACAGCGCGCAGCCGTGCACCGAGCCCGAGGACTTGTAGGTGCTCTCCTGCAGCCGCATGGCCTCCAGCAGGGCGTAGAGCCCGCGCTGGCTGATGCGGGCCTCGGCGGGCGGGGGCAGCGCGATGCGGTCGATCTCGTCCATCAGGCCGCCGAAGACCGTGCCCTGGCCGCAGCCCGTGGTGACCACCTTCTGCGCGGTGCGGGCCGCCAGGTCGGGCAGGCCGGACACGGTGCGGACCGCGGCGGCATTCACGTCCCAGTCGACGGAGATGGATTCGATGTCGTCCAGGCGCTCCAGCAGGCGCTGGTTGCGCAGGTAGCCCAGCACCAGCAGCTCCGGCGCGGCCCCCAGGGTCATCAGGGTCAGCAGCTCGCGCTTGTCGACGAAGACGGTCAGCGGCCGCTCGGCGGGGATGGAGGTGCTGCGCCGCTCGCCGTGCTCGTCAAGCACCTCGATGGCCTGGGTCAGCGGCGCCTGGGCGTGGGTCAGTCGGGGCAGCGGCATCGGGTCGCGGAAGGAAGCGGGCGGCGGCCATGATGCCAGCGGCGACCGCCCGGGCTCCGGCTCAGGGCTTGGGCGCCGAGGCCGCCTCGGGCGGCGTGTAGGCGAAGGGGCCCGGGTCGGCGCAGGGCGGCGTGGCCACCGGCGGTGGAGCCTCCTTGCCCAGGCCCTTGGCCGTGGCGCGGTAGTGCGCGGCCGTGCGCTCCATGGCCAGGCAGAGCTTGTAGGCCCCCACCTTGTCGCCGTGGGCCGTCTTGGCCTTGGCCTCGTCGGCCTTGGCCTTGGCCTCGGGGCTGGGCGGGGGCAGCTTGGCCGCGGCCGGGGCGGCCAGGCTCAGGGCCAGGGTGCCCAGCGCGGCGGCGAGGCAGAGGGAATGGGGCTTCATGGCGTCTCCCAGCAGGGGCGGGTCGTCGGGGCTCAGGCCGGGCGGCCCAGGGCGGCCGGGTCGCCGCCCGGTTGCGGGCTGCGCTGCGCCGGGATGCGACCGGCCTGGATGTCATCGGCCCACAGGGCGTGATGCTCGCGGGCCCAGGCCTCGTCGACATAGCCGCTGCGCATGGCCTGGTAGGCGCCCTGCATGCCGATCGTGCCCATGTAGATGTGGCCGAGGAACATCGCGATCATCAGCACGGTGGCCGTCGCGTGGACCATGTGCGCGACCTGCATCTGGCCGCGCGTCTCGCCCAGGCCGGGCACCAGCTTGTCGAGCACCAGACCCGAGGCCACCACGATCAGGCCCAGGCCGAAGACGCCGCCCCAGAACACGATCTTCTCGCCGGCATTGAAGCGGTGCGAGGGCACATGGGCACCGCTGAACAGGCCGCCACCCTGGACGACCCAGGCCCAGTCCTCGCGGCTCGGCAGGTTGTCGCGCACGAAGGTCACGAAGACCACCAGCAGCGAAACGGCGAACACCGGCCCGGCGAAGTTGTGCAGGGTCTTCAGCCCGTAGGTCAGCCAGCCGAAGAGGGTCGGGCCGATCAGCGGCAGCAGCAGGAACTTGCCGAAGGCCATCACCAGGCCGGAGACGCCCAGCAGCACGAAGGCGATGGCGTTGCTCCAGTGCGCGGCCCGCTCGAAGTGGGTGAAGCGCTCGATGCGGCGGCCGGTCTCGGGCGCATGCAGCTTCATCGTGCCCTTGGCCTTGTAGAACAGGCCCAGGGCCAGCACGACGATCAGCAGCAGCGCGCCGCCGTAGGGCAGGATCCACTGGTTGCGCACCTGGCGCCAGGCTTCGCCGGCGGTCGACCAGCGCGAGCCGGGGTACTGCACGAAGGGCTGGATCAGCACGCCCTTCTCGGCTCCGGGCAGGGTGGTGAAGCCGGCCTGGTGGCCGGACTCGCGCACCGCCCGCCAGAAGGGCGCGTTGTTGCCCGGCTGGCTCTTGGCGCGCTCGGCGTTGCTCTCGTCGGCGCGCGGCTCGGCCGGCGCGGCGGCGGCGGGCGGCTGCGACGCGGCCGGGACGTCCGCCGCAGCCTGGGCCTGGACGCCCAGCCCGGCCAGGGCCAGCGCGCAGCCGGCCAGGGCGGCGCGGCAGGTGGCTCGGATGCTCATGGTTCGACCTCGGGGTGGAGGAAGTCGGCGCACGGCCCGCGCGGAGCGGGCCGGCGGCTCATTGCGCGACGCGGGCGTATTCGTTCTGGCGCTGGTTGCGGGTGCGGATCTGCTGCTCCCAGCTCGCCCGGTCGTTGGCCTGCCAGCCCGGGGCGGTGAAGCCGGTCGGCTCGCCCTGCCAGCTCGCGGCGTCGGGCCGCTTCTGGGCGGCGGCCAGGTCCTGCGGGCGTTCGCCGCAGGCGCTCAGGCCACCCAGCAGACCGGCGAGCAGCCAGCCCGCAGGCCACGCGCGGCGGCCGATCATGAACGCCCCCCGGCGGGCGCCTTGCCGTCGGCGGGCTTGCCGTAGGCCGTGCCCCAGCCCCAGACCTCACTGCCCTTGCCACGCGTCAGCACACGG
This sequence comes from uncultured Rubrivivax sp., assembly GCA_964433315.1. Taxonomy (GTDB): domain Bacteria; phylum Pseudomonadota; class Gammaproteobacteria; order Burkholderiales; family Burkholderiaceae_C; genus Aquariibacter. The sequence goes on along the minus strand of CAYSQO010000053.1, from coordinate 4,526 downwards.
GTGCGGAAAATGTCGGCCACCACGTCGCCATCGCCGCCGAGCAAGGCCTTGGTCGAGCACATCTCGGCGCAGGCCGGAAGCTTGCCTTCCGAGAGGCGGTTGCTGCCGTACTTCTCGAACTCGGCCTCGCTGCCGTGCTTCTCGGGGCCGCCGGCGCAGAAGGTGCACTTGTCCATCTTGCCGCGCAGGCCGAAGGTGCCGTTGGTGGGGAACTGCGGCGCGCCGAAGGGGCAGGCGTAGCTGCAGTAGCCGCAGCCGATGCAGACGTCCTTGTCGTGCAGCACCACGCCCTCGTCGGTGCGGTAGAAGCAGTCGACCGGGCAGACCGCCATGCAGGGCGCGTCGCTGCAGTGCATGCAGGCGACCGAGATGCTCTTCTCGCCGGGCAGACCGTCGTTGAGGGTGACGACGCGGCGGCGGTTCACGCCCCAGGGCACCTCGTGCTCCGCCTTGCAGGCGGTGACGCAGCCGTTGCACTCGATGCAACGCTCGGCGTCGCAGATGAACTTCATGCGGGCCATGTGGACTCCTTCTTAGGCCGAGGCCTTCTCGATCTGGCAGAGCGTGGTCTTCGTCTCCTGCATCATCGTCACGCTGTCGTAGCCGTAGGTCGTGGCGGTGTTGATCGCCTCGCCGCGGACCACCGGCATCGCGCCCTGCGGGTAGTAGGGCGCCAGGTCGACGCCCCCCCAGCGGCCGGAGAAGTGGAAGGGCAGGAAGACGGTCTCGGCATCGACCCGCTCGGTGACCAGGGCCTTGACCTTGATGCCGGGGAAGCCGGGCACCTGCTGCATCGGCGGGGTCTTGACCCAGACCATGTCGCCGTGGCGGATGCCGCGGTCGTTGGCCGCGCGCGGATTGATCTCCACGAACATGTCCTGCTGCAGCTCGGCCAGGTAGGGGTTGGAGCGCGTCTCCTCGCCCCCGCCCTCGTACTCGACGAGCCGGCCGCTGGTCATGATCAGCGGGAACTGCTTGCCGATGTCGGCATTGGCCTCCTGCACGGTCTTGTAGAGCGTGGGCAGGCGCCAGAAGGCCTTCTTATCGTCGTGGGTCGGGTACTTGGCGACCAGGTCCGGCCGGTTGCTGTAGAGCGGCTCGCGGTGCTTGGGGATGGGGTCGGGGAAGTTCCAGACCACCGCCCGCGCCTTGGCATTGCCGAAGGGGTGGCAGCCGTGGTTCTGCATGGCCACGCGGATGATGCCGCCCGATGAATCGGTCTTCCAGTTCTTGCCCTCGGCGGCCTTCTTCTCGTCCTCGCTGAGCTCGTCCCACCAGCCCAGCTTCTTGAGCAGGATGTGGTCGAACTCGGGGTAGCCGGTCGTCAGGTCGGCGCCCTTGCTGTGCGAGCCGTCGGCCGCCAGCAGGGACACGCCGTCCTTCTCGACACCGAAGTTCGCGCGGAAGTTGCCGCCGCCCTCCATCACGTGCTTGGACGTGTCGTAGAGGTTGGGCGAACCGGGATGGCGCAGCTCGGGCGTGCCGTAGCAGGGCCAGGGCAGGCCGAAGTAGTCGCCGTCGAGCTTGTAGCCCGTTTCCTTGTCGATGCCGCCCTTGGCCTTGAGCGTGTTGACGTCGAAGACATGCATGTTGCGCATGTGGGCCTTCAGGCGCTCGGGGCTCTGGCCGGTGTAGCCGATGGTCCAGACGGCGCGGTTGATCTCGCGCAGGATGGACTCGGTCTCGGGCTCCATGCCACCCTTGCCCGGCACCATGGTGTAGTTCTTGACCAGCTCCTTGCCGAAGCCGAGCCTGTCGGCCAGCTGGCACATGATCATGTGGTCGGTGCGGCTCTCCCACAGCGGCTCGATGACCTTCTCGCGCCACTGGATCGAGCGGTTGGACGCGGTGCAGGAGCCGCTGGTCTCGAACTGCGTGGTGGTCGGCAGCAGGTAGACGGCGCGCTTGGGGTTGTGGTCCTCGGGCTTGCCCGGCATGGCCGCCATCGCGGCGGTGGCGCTGGGGAAGGGGTCCACCACGACCAGCAGGTCCAGCTTGTCCATGGCCCGCTTCATCTCCAGGCCGCGGGTCTGCGAGTTGGGCGCGTGGCCCCAGAAGAACAGCGCGCGCAGGTTGCTGTCCTGGTCGATCAGCTCGTTCTTCTCCAGCACGCCGTCGACCCAGCGCGAGACGGTCATGCCGGACTTGCTCATCATGCCCGGCGCGTACTGGGCCTTGATCCAGTCGAAGTCCACGCCCCAGACCTTGGCGTAGTGTTTCCACGAGCCCTCGGCCAGGCCGTAGTAGCCCGGCAGGCTGTCGGGGTTGGGGCCGACGTCGGTGGCACCCTGCACGTTGTCGTGGCCGCGGAAGATGTTGGTGCCGCCGCCGCTCACGCCCACATTGCCCAGCGCCAGCTGCAGCAGGCAGGAGGCGCGGACGATGGCGTTGCCGATGGTGTGCTGCGTCTGGCCCATGCACCAGACGATGGTGCCGGGCCGGTTCTCGGCCAGGATCTTGGCCACCTTGAAGGTGGTGGCCTCGTCGACGCCGCAGGCCTCCTGCACCTTGTCCGGCGTCCAGTTCGCGAGCACCTCCTCGCGCACCTTCTCCATGCCGTAGACGCGGTCGGCCAGGTACTTCTGGTCCTCCCAGCCGTTCTTGAAGATGTGCCACATCACGCCGAAGAGGAAGGGGATGTCGGACCCCGAACGGATGCGCACGTACTCGTCGGCCTTGGCCGCCGTCCGCGTGAAGCGCGGATCGACGACGATCATCTTGCAGCCCTTCTCCTTGGCATGCAGCATGTGCAGCATCGAGACGGGATGGGCCTCCGCCGCATTGCTGCCGATGTAGATCGCCGCCTTGGCGTTCTGCATGTCGTTGTAGGAGTTGGTCATCGCCCCATACCCCCAGGTGTTGGCGACGCCCGCGACCGTGGTGGAGTGGCAGATGCGCGCCTGGTGGTCGGTGTTGTTGCTGCCCCAGAAGCTGATCCACTTGCGCAGCAGGTAGGCCTGCTCGTTGTTGTGCTTGCTGGAGCCGACGACGAAGAGCGCGTCCGGGCCGCTCTCCTTCTTGATGGCCAGCAGGCGCTCGCTGATCTCGGCGTAGGCCTGGTCCCAGCTGATGCGCTGGTACTTGCCGTCGACCAGCTTCATCGGGGTCTTGAGGCGGAACTCGCCATGGCCGTGCTCCCGCAGCGCGGCGCCCTTGGCGCAGTGCGCGCCCAGATTGATCGGCGAGTCGAAGACCGGCTCCTGCCGGACCCAGACGCCGTTCTCCACCACCGCATCGACCGCGCAGCCCACCGAGCAGTGGCCGCAGACGGTGCGCTTGACCTCGATCTTGCGGGCCGCGTCGGCCGACGCGGCCCGGGCGCCCTCGGCCGCCTCGGCCCGGCGGATCATCGTCAGCTGCGGCAGGGCCAGGCCGGCCCCCAGGCCCAGGCCGGAGCGGCGCAGGAAGCCGCGACGGTCGACGGTGGGCAGCGCGCGGGCCACGCCGCGCTGCAGGCTGGCAAGCATCGACGGCGTCGCGGTCGCATCGACCGGGGACGAACGGCGCGTGAGCAACATGGAGAACTCCTCGGGGCAGCGGCCGCGACGGGCCTTGCGGGGGATGGCCGGCGCAGGGGGCCGGGCGCGGCGGCCCGGCCGGGGCCTCAGACGCGGGCGGTCTGGTAGTAGCGCAGCACGTGGGCGCTGGCGCGGTAGCCGGGCGTGCCCTCGGCCGGGGCAGCCTCGGCCTGCGGCGGCTCGACCGGGGCTGCGGACGGGCGGGGCAGCACGGCCGCCACGGCCGCGAGCGCGCCGACGGTGCCCGCGCCGGCGAAGAGGCGGCGGCGGGACAGGGCTTCCTTCGAACCTTCTGCGTCGGACATGGCGGTCTCCTCGTGCCGGGCGCACAGGCCAGTCGGCCATGCACCCCTGTTCATAAGCGTGGGCCATTGTGGCCGGCCGGGTCCCCCGCGGTCTGCCGGGATAAGCCCGCAAAGCGCTTTGCTCGGGAATGAAGATTTCACCGGGCCGAAGCCGGCGTCGATGCAGGCAACCTGAAGTCCGCGCCACCCCCCCGGGCCGCGCCCATGCGCCGGCCGGCCCGCCCCGGGGCTCAGGCTTCGAGCAGGTCGAAGCCCTGGGTCTCGACCTGCACGAAGGCCCGGGTGTAGGCCGCCAGCGCGGCGTACACCCGCGCCTGCGGATGCGCCTGCAGCACGTCGCACAGGCGCTCGACCCAGGACTGCACGTGCGCGCGGAAGAAGCGCCGCTGCTGCTCCAGGTTGCAGACGGCGACGTCGTCGCCGGCGATCAGGTAGCGCATCACCTCGAAGACCGCGCTCACGTGGTCCTCGGTCTCGCCGCGCTCGCGGTCGCCCTGCAGGCCGAGGGCGGCCAGGTCGCTGCGCAGCTGCACCAGTGGCTTCTCGTTGAGGAAGCCGCTGAGGTGGTGGCTGGCGTACAGGAAGATCTCCGGCCGGCCGACGCCAAGGAAGAGCGCCTCGTACTCCTCGGCCACCGCCTGCGGGCGGCTGGCGCGCAGGGCGGACACCAGGGCCTGCCAGGGCGCTTCCAGGAAGGCGCCGG
>CAYSQO010000052.1:0-14748 GCA_964433315.1 uncultured Rubrivivax sp. | reverse complement strand
GGACGACACCCTGGCCATCAAGCGCGAGATCACGCTCTTCGGTCTGGGTCACAGCTTCTGATTCCGGTTTCCGGACTCGCGAGCAAGCAGCCCTTCGGGGCTGCTTTTTTTTGCCTGCTCATCGCGTCCGGTTGCGGCAGGTCACAATTTGGCGAAGCGACTCCTTCCTTCTCGATGCCGAATGCCCTGAGCTTCCTGCTGCGCCGTCTGGCCGAAGCCGCGCTGGTCCTGCTGCTGGTGGCGGCACTGGCCTTCGGCCTGTTCCAGTTCATCGGCGATCCGGTGGCCCAGATGCTGGGCCAGGAGGCCAGCCCGGCGCAGCGGGCCGCGCTGCGTGCCAGCCTCGGGCTCGACGAGCCCCTTCCCGTCCAGTACCTGCAGTTCATCGGCCAGGCCGTGCAGGGCGAGTTCGGGCTCAGCCTGCGCCACGGTCGGCCCGTGGCCGAGCTCCTGGTCGAACGTCTTCCGGCCACCCTGGAGCTGGCCGGGGCCGCGGCCTTGCTGGCCCTGCTCATCGGCCTGCCGCTGGGCATGCTGGCCGCCGTCCATCCGCACAGCCGGCTGCTGCGACTGACCATGGGCCTGTCGCTGTTCGGCATCTCGCTGCCGAGCTTCATGCTCGGCATGCTGCTGATCCTCGTCTTCACCCTGCAACTCGGCTGGCTGCCGGGCTTCGGCCGCGGGCCGGTGCCCGAGGGCGGCAGCAGCAGCCTGGGCAGCCTGGACGGCTGGCGCCACCTGCTCCTTCCGGCCCTGACCCTGGCTGCGTTCCAGGCTGCGCTGATCGCACGCCTGATGCGTGCGGAGATGCAGCAGGTGCTGGCCAGCGAGCACATCCGCTTTGCCCGCGCCCGCGGTCTGCCGGCCTGGCGCATCCATGGCCGGCATGCGCTGCGCAATGCCCTGACGCCGGTCATCACGATCAGCAGCCTGCAGCTTGGCAGCCTGATCGCCTTCTCCATCGTCACCGAGTCGGTCTTCCAGTGGCCCGGTCTCGGTCTGCTCTTCATCCAGGCGGTGGCCTATGCCGACATTCCCGTGATGGCCGCCTACCTTTGCGCCAGTGCCGTGCTCTTCCTGGTGCTGAATCTCGTGGCGGACCTGGCCTGCCGCCGGGTCGATCCGCGCCTGCGTCGACCCGCCGGGACGGCATCCGCATGAGCCGCAGCATCTTCCGGGGGCGATCCGGCAGCGCGCGGCGGGCCTCGACCGGGCGGGACGCACCCCGTGTGGGGGGCGGGTTCACGCTGCGGCGCCTGCTGCTGGCCACGCTCGCGGGGCTGCTGCTGGCCGTGGCCGCCGCCCCGTGGATTGCGCCCCAGGACCCGGCCGATCTGGCCAGCCTCAGCCTCGGCGATGCCCAGCTCCCGCCGGCCTGGCTGCCGGACGGCGCGGCCCGCTATCCGCTGGGCACCGACGACCAGGGCCGCGATCTGCTGTCCGTCGTGCTCTACGGGGCACGGGTCTCGCTGACGCTGGCGGCCCTGGCGGTGGGCCTGTCGCTGTTGATGGGGCTCGCGGTCGGCCTGCTGGCAGGCTATCGCGGGGGGCGGACCGACCGCGTGCTGATGCGCCTTTGCGATGCGATGCTGGCCTTCCCGGCCATCCTCATCGCGCTGCTGATCGACGGCATCGGCCGCGTGCTTGCGCCCGGTGCGGACGAGACCCAGGCGCTGGCCGTGCTGGTCTTTGCGATTGCCCTGGCCGGCTGGGTGCCCTATGCCCGGACCGTGCGGGCCGCCACCCAGGTCGAACGCCAGAAGGCCTACATCGACGCGGCCCGCTTGATGGGGGTCGGCGAGCGCGGCATCCTGCTGCGGCACCTGCTCCCCAATGTGCTGGGCGCCGTCTGGGTGCTGGCGCCGCTGCAGCTGGCCAGTGCGGTGCTGACGGAGGCCACGCTGTCCTTCCTCGGCGTCGGGGTGCCGCCGACGGCGCCCTCGCTCGGCAGCCTGATCCGTGTCGGCGGCGACCACCTTCTCAGCGGCGCCTGGTGGATTGCGCTGGTGCCCGGCGTCCTGCTGCTGCTGCTGGCCCTGGCCTTCAACCTGGTCGGCGAGGCCTGGCGCCGTGCCGCCGACCCGCTCAAGCCATGAGTCCGCCGCCGTCTGTCTCACGCCGTGAGCCTGGTTTCGATCCGCAGGCCGACCTCGAGGGCCTGGCGGGCCGGCTGCGGGCCCTGCACGACGCCGCAGACCCGCCGGCGGCATCCCCCGGGCCCGCCGAGCCGTCGGACCCGGCCGCCACCGGTCAGGCGGCGGCCACGGCCTCCGAGGGGCGGCGCGAGCCCCCGGCCAGCCTGGGGCTCGGCGAGGGCGTCTTCGGGGTGCGGCAGCTCAGCCTGCAGCTGCGTGCCGCGGGCGAGCCGCCGCGGCCGGTGGTCGAGGCCCTGAGCTTCGACCTGCGGCGTGGCGAGATGCTGGGCCTCGTGGGTGAATCCGGTGCCGGCAAATCCCTGGTCGGCGCGGCCCTGATCGACCTGCTGCCGCCCGGCGTCGAGCGGCTGAGCGGCAAGCTGTGGTTCGGCGGTCAGCGGCTCGACGCCTTGCGGCCTGCGGCCCGTGCCAAGCTGCGCGGCCGCCGCATCGCGGCCATCTTCCAGGATGCGCAGGCGGCCCTGGACCCGCTGTTCACCGTTGGCGACCAGCTCATCGAGACGGTGGCCTGCCACCACCGCCTCGGCCGTGCGGCCGCGCGCGAACGGGCCCTCGCCCTGCTGGGCGAGGTCGGCCTGGCGCCGGCCGAAGCGCGGCTCGCGCAGTACCCGCACGAGCTCTCGGGCGGTCAGCGCCAGCGCGTCGTCATTGCGCTGGCCCTGGCCGGCGATCCCGAGGTGCTGATCGCCGACGAGCCGACCAGCGCCCTGGACGTGACCCTGCAGGCCCAGGTGATCGAGCTCCTGCGCCGCCTGGCCCGCGAGCGCGGCCTGGGCGTGCTGCTGATCACCCATGACCTGGGCCTCGTGGCCGAGGTCTGCCAGCGCGTGCTCGTGCTCTACGCCGGCCGCATGGTCGAGGAGGGGCCGGTGGTCGAGGTGCTCGGCCGGCCGCTCCATCCCTACACCGCCGGGCTGCTCGGCACGCTGCCGCGCCTGTCGGACCGCGCCGGCCTGCCGCGCCCCATGCCCGGCCACATGCCCTCGCCCGGTCATCGCCCGCGGGGTTGCGCCTTCCAGCCGCGCTGTCCGCGCGCCGACAGCGCCTGCCTGACGTCGCCCGAGGCCGTGATCCGCGGCACCCGCCAGCCGATTGCCGTCCGGGCGCTGGGCTTCGACGGCGCGGGTGAGGCCGTCCCCGGCCGGTCGGCGGCGCCGAACGCCCTGCCGACGCAGTGGGCCGGCCAGGTCAGTTGCTGGCATCCGCTGGATGCGGGTCCCGGCCCGTCGGCGCCGGACGCCGTTTCCGAGGCCTCCGCATGAGCCCCGACTTTCGGCCGCTCGGCCCCGGCCAGCGCTTCCGCCCCCCGCTGATCGAGACCTTCGGCCTCAGCCGCAGCTTCGAGCTGCCGCGCACGGGCTGGCTGACGCCGCCGCGCCGGCTGCTGGCGGTCGACCGGCTCGACCTGTCGATCCCCGTCGGCAGCAGCTACGGCCTGGTCGGCGAGTCCGGCTCGGGCAAGAGCACGGTCGCCCGCATGCTGGTGGGCCTGCTGCCGCCCAGCGAGGGCGAGGTCAACTTCGAGGGGGACGACCTGTTCCTGCGCCTGCGCCGGCCCGGCGCGCAGGCCCTGCGCCGTCGGCTGCAGATGGTCTTCCAGGACCCGCAGGCCAGCTTGAATCCGCGCTGGACGGCTGGCCGCATCGTCGGCGAGCCGCTGCGCCTGCTCGGCGACGGTCTGGGCGGGCTGGAGACGGCCGTGGCCCGGACCGAGCGGGTCGCCGAGCTGCTGCGCCTGGTCGGCCTGAGCCCCGACGATGCCGGACGTCTGCCGCACAGCTTCTCGGGCGGGCAGCGCCAGCGCATCGCCATCGCGCGGGCCCTGGCCTCGGCGCCGGACTTCCTGGTCTGCGACGAGCCGACCTCGGCCCTGGACATGTCGACCCAGGCCCAGGTGCTGGCCCTGCTGGCCGAGCTGCGCGCGATGGCGCGCGGCATGACCCAGCTCTTCATCTCGCACAACCTGGCCGTCGTGCGCCACATGTGCGACAGCGTCGGGGTGATGTACCTCGGCCGGCTGGTGGAGGAGGCCCCGGCCGGCCGCATCTTCCAGGCACCGCGCCACCCCTACACCCGCCAGCTGGTGGCGGCCGTGCCCGACCCGGCCCGGCGGGGCCGGGCGCGGGTGCTGCCGATCGGCGAGGCGCCGGATCCGAGCCGTCCGCCGGCCGGCTGCGTCTTCCACCCCCGCTGCCCGCTGGCCACCGAGCGCTGCCGTGCGGAGCGGCCGGTGCTGCGGCGCGTCGATGCCGGCAGCCGCGTGGCCTGCCACGCCGTGCAGGAGGGGCGGGCCTGAGGCCCGCCGGGCCCGCCGCGGGGCGGGCCGCTCAGGCTCCGGGCGCCTGCTCCGGGGCGTAGAGCGATTCGACGGTCTCGCGGGCACGCACGCAGCGGGCCCGTCCGCCCTCGATCAGCACTTCGGCCGGGCGGCCGCGGCTGTTGTAGTTGCTGGCCATGGCCATGCCGTAGGCGCCGGCGCTCAGCACCGCCAGGCGGTCGCCGGCCTGCACGGCCAGGCTGCGGTCGCGGCCCAGCCAGTCGCCGGATTCGCAGACCGGGCCCACCACGTCGCAGACCACCGCCGGCGTGCCGTCGCTGCGCGGACGCAGCGGCACGATGCCCATCACCGCCTCGTACAGCGCCGGGCGCATCAGGTCGTTCATGGCGGCGTCGACGATGCAGAAGTTCTTGTCCTCGCCAGGCTTGAGGTAGAGCACCTCGGTCAGCAGCACGCCGGCATTGCCGACCAGCGAGCGGCCGGGCTCGAAGAGCAGCTCGCGGCCGCCGTGGCCGCGCGCGTCCAGCCGGGCCAGCAGGGCGGCGATCAGGGCGTCGGCGCCGGGCGGCTGCTCGTCGGTGTAGGTGATGCCCAGGCCGCCGCCCAGGTCCAGGTGGTGCAGGGGGATGCCGGCGGCCTCGATCGCCTCGACCAGGTCCAGCACCCGGTCCAGCGCGTCCAGGTAGGGCGCGATCTCGGTGATCTGCGAGCCGATGTGGCAGTCGATGCCGACCACCTCCAGCCCCGGCAGGCTGGCCGCGTGGCGGTAGGCCGCCAGCGCCCGGGTGTGGGCGATGCCGAACTTGTTGCCCTTCAGGCCGGTGGAGATGTAGGGGTGGGTCTTGGCGTCGACGTCGGGGTTGACGCGCAGGCTCACCGGCGCGCGCCGGCCGCGGGCCGCGGCCACGGCGGACAGCACGTCCAGCTCGGCCTCGCTCTCGACGTTGAAGCACTTGATGCCGGCGTCCAGGGCCTGGGCCATCTCGGCGCGGGTCTTGCCCAGGCCGGAGAAGACGACCTTGGCCGGGTCGCCGCCGGCGGCGCGCACCCGGGCCAGCTCGCCGCCCGAGACGATGTCGAAGCCGCAGCCGGCCTGCGCGAAGGTCTGCAGCACCGCGAGGTTGCTGTTGGCCTTCATGGCGTAGCAGATCAGGTGCGGCCGACCGGCCAGGGCGCGCTGGTAGGGCGCCAGGGCGGCCTGCATGGCCGGGCGCGAGTAGACGTAGAGCGGGGTGCCGTGCTCGGCTGCCAGGGCTTCCAGGGCCAGGCCGTCCAGGGTCAGGCCCTCGGCGCCCCAGGCCAGGTGCGGGGCGCCGGGCAGCTTCGGGGGGGCGCTCATCGGGCCGGCTCCGAGGCGGCCGCTGCGGCCGGCCGGGCCGGCGGGCCCTCGGCCGGGCCGGGCAGGTAGAGCGGGCCGCGCTGTCCGCAGCCGCTCAGCAGCAGGGCCAGGCCGAGACCACCCAGCAAGGCGCCGCAGCGCAGGCCCGCGGGAGACCGCACGGGCCGCAGGGTGGGGCGGCCGGACCCGCGGAGGGCGCTGCCTAGAATCGATCGCAACATCAGCATCAGAAGATTCTAAGGATGAGCACCGAGACCTCCCTGGGCCACACCGACCCGGCCGCCCGCTCCGGCCTGAGCGAGGCGCAGTACCAGGCGCTCAGCCGCGAGCTGCTGGCCCGCATCGAGCTGGCCGCCGACCGCTGGCTGCAGGACGAGGGCGTCGATGTGGACAGCGCCCGCACCGGGGGGCTGATCGAGCTGAGCTTCCCGAACCGCAGCAAGATCGTCGTCAACACCCAGCCGCCGCTGCACGAGATCTGGGTCGCCGCGCGCCGGGGCGGCTTCCACTTCCGCCATCAGGCGGGGCAGTGGGTGGACACCAAGACCGGCGAAGAGCTCTTCGCCCTGCTGGCCGCCTGCGTCAGCGAACAGGCCGGCACGCCGCTGGGCTTCTGAGCCCGGGCGCCGGCCTGCGCGGCCGGCGCCGCTGCCGCAGGCTCAGCGGAAGAGATCGAGGATGCCCTTCTTCTCGTCGGCCGAGGCCGGTGCCGCTTCGGGTAGGCCCTTGCCGAGGTGGTCGATGCCGTGGCCCGGCGTGTACTCCTCGAAGTACCACTCGCCGTTGACCTGCGACACGCCCTCGGGCACCGGCACCTCGAAGACCGGCACGCCGCGCAGGGCCCGGGTCATGTAGTCGATCCACACCGGCAGGGCCAGGCCGCCGCCGGTCTCGCGCGAGCCGAGCTTCTTGGGCTGGTCGTAGCCGATCCAGCAGACCGCGACCACGCCCGGCCCGTAGCCGGCGAACCAGGCGTCGACCGAGTCGTTGGTCGTGCCGGTCTTGCCGTAGAGGTCGGGGCGCTTGAGCGTGGCCTGGGCGCGGGCGGCGGTGCCGCTGCGGGTCACCTCCTGCAGCAGGCTGCTCATGAGGAAGGCGTTGCGCGGGGCGATGACGCGCTGGTCCTCGCCCGGCGGCTGGGGCGCCAGGTCGGCCAGCAGGCGGCCCTGGTCGTCGGACACCCGCGTGACCAGCCGCGGCGCGACCAGGTAGCCGCCGTTGCCGAACACGCCGTAGGCGCTGGCCATCTGCAGCGGCGTGACCGAGCCGGTGCCCAGGGCCATCGGCAGGTAGGCCGGGTGGCGTGCCGCCTCGAAGCCGAAGCGGGTGATCCACTGCTGTGCGTAGTCGGTGCCGATGGACTCCAGCACCCGGATCGAGACCATGTTCTTCGACTTCGCCAGCGCGGTGCGCAGCGGCATGGGGCCTTCGAACTTGCCGTCGTAGTTCTTCGGCTCCCAGGGCTGGCTGCCGGTGGCTTCGGCGCTGTAGAAGAGCGGTGCGTCGTCGACCACGGTCGAGGGCGTGATGCCCTTCTCCAGCGCGGCGGAGTAGACGAAGGGCTTGAAGCTCGAACCCGGCTGGCGCCAGGCCTGGGTCACGTGGTTGAACTTGTTCTTCGCGAAGTCGAAGCCGCCGACCAGGGCGCGGATCGCGCCGGTGTTCACGTCCAGTGCCACGAAGGCGCCCTCGACCTCGGGCAGCTGGGTCAGGAACCAGCGGCTGACCGGGCCGCTCGTCGGGCCCTCGGCCGGCACCACGCGCACCACCGAGCCGCGGCGGATCTGCACCTTCGGATTGGCCTTGGGCGACAGGCCCGAGGCCACCGGCTTGAGGCTGTCGCCGCTCAGGCGCAGGCGCTGGCCGTCGCGCAGCATCACGCTGACTTCGCCCGGGCTGGCCGCCAGCACCACGGCGGCCTGCACCTCGTCGTTGTCGGGATAGCCCTCCAGCGCCTCGGCGATCTTCTCGTCGAGTGCCGGATCGCCGTCGGCCGGCAGCGCCAGCTCGGCTTCCGGGCCGCGGTAGTGCTGGCGTCGTTCGTAGTCCAGGATGCCGCGGCGCAGGGCGCGGTAGGCCACCTCCTGCTCGTCCAGGCGCAGGCTGGTGTCCACGCGCAGGCCGCGGGTGTAGGCGTTCTCGCCGTACTGCTGGAACATCAGCTGGCGCGCCTGCTCGGCCACGTACTCGGCGTGCAGCGGCACCTGCTTGCGCTCGCGGTACTTCAGCGGAGCGACCTTGGCGGCCTCGGCTTCCTCCTCGGTGATGAAGCCGTTCTCGTACATGCGGTCGATGATGTGCAGCTGCCGCGTCCGCGAGCGCTTCGGGTTGCTGAAGGGGTTGTAGGCCGAGGGCGCCTTGGGCAGGCCGGCGAGCATCGCGGCCTCGGCGATCGACAGCTTGTCGAGCGGCTTGCCGAAGTAGGTCTCGGCCGCGGCCGCGAAGCCGTAGGCCCGGTGACCCAGGTAGATCTGGTTCATGTACAGCTCGAGGATCTCGTCCTTGCTGAGCTGCTTCTCGATCTTGAGGGACAGCAGGATCTCGTAGATCTTGCGGGTCAGGGTCTTCTCGGTCGACAGGTAGAAGTTGCGCGCGACCTGCATCGTGATGGTCGAGGCGCCCTGGCTGCGCGCATCGGTCACGTTGGCCAAGCCGGCACGCAGGATGCCGAGGTAGTCGATGCCGGAGTGCTGGTAGAAGCGCGCGTCCTCGATCGCCAGCACCGCCTCCTTCATGCGCGCGGGGATCTGGGCGATCGGCGTGAACAGCCGCCGCTCCTCGCCGAACTCGCCGATCAGCCGGCCTTCGGCCGAATAGATCCGCATCGGCAGCTTGGGGCGGTAGTTGTCGATGCCGTCGATGTCGGGCAGGTTGGGGTAGGCCATGGCCAGGGCCAGGGCCAGCAGGCCCAACCCCGCCAGCAGGCCTGCGCCGACCAGCAGCGCCAGCAAACCCAGGGCGCGCAGCCACAGGGGACGGGGGGCGCTCGCCGGGCGGGCGCGCGGTTTCGGGGTGGGGTCCGGTGCGGGCATGGGGTGCGCGAAGTCCGGCGGATTGTAGGGAGGGGCTCTCCCTTCCCTCCGATGCGCGAGACAGGCCCACTTTCGCCCCGATTCTTCGTCGCTAGCATCGATTCGCCCCGTGGGATGCTGGATGCCGAAAGGTAAAGCGAGGACGCCATGAGCATGATCGACGCCTGGTTCAGCCGCCGGCCCGCGGCGCTCGTCGGGCTCGACATCAGCGACTCGAGCGTGAAGCTCGTCGAGCTGGGCCAGGGGCCCGGCCCGGCGCTGCGGCTGGACCACTTCGCCCGCGAACCGCTGGAGAGCGGCTGGGTGGCCGACGGCCAGATCGAGAAGTTCGACGAGGTTGTCGAGGCCGTCCGCCGCGTGCTGACCAAGAGCGGCTGCCGCAGCCGCCGCGCCGCGCTGGCCATGCCCTCGGCCACTGTCATCACCCAGAAGGTCGTCCTGCCGGCCCACCTGCGCGAGGACGAGCTGGAGCTCCAGGTCGAGACCGAGGCCGCGCAGATCCTGCCCTTCCCGCTCGACGAGGTCAGCCTGGACTTCTGCGTGCTCGGCCCCCACCCCAGCCTGCCCGGCGAGCTGGAGGTGCTGATCGCCGCCTCGCGCAAGGACCGCGTGCAGGACCGCCAGGGCCTGATCGAGGCGGCCGGCCTGCGGCCCGTGGTGGTCGACGTGGCCTCGCATGCCGCCCGGCTGGCCCTGCAGCGCATCGTCGCCGGCTGGCCGCAGGGCGGCCGCGAGGCCCTGCTGGCCCTGGTCGAGATCGGCGCCGAGACCACGGTGCTGACCGTGCTGCGCGACGAGGAGGTGCTCTACGAGCGCGCCCAGGCCTTCGGCGGGGCCTGGCTCACGCAGCAGATCGCCCGCGAGGCGGGCTGGCCGCTGGACGAGGCCGAGCGCCGCAAGGTCGCGCGCGACCTGCCCGAGGCCCTGGAGGCCCAGCTGCTGCCGGCCTGGCAGGCCGAGCTCGCCCAGGAGATCGACCGCGCCCTGCAGTTCTTCTTCAGCAGCACCCCGCACCTGCGCGTCGACCGGGTGCTGCTGAGCGGCGGGACCGCCGCCCTGCCGGGCCTGGCCGATGCGGTGCGCGCGGCCTGCGGCTTCGACACGCAGGTGCTCGACCCCTTCGAGGGCATGACCCTCGGCCCCGGCGTGCGCGAGGCCCGGCTGCGGCGCGAGGCGCCGGCCTACCTCACCGCCTGCGGGCTGGCGATGCGGAGCTTCCTCGCATGATCCTCATCAATCTGCTGCCGCACCGGGCCGAGGCCCGGCGCCAGCGCCAGCGGGCCTTCCTCACGGCGCTGGGCCTGGCCGCGCTGGCCGGCCTGGCCTGCGCAGCCCTGGCCGGCCTGGTGCTGCAGCAGGCCACCGAGCGTCAGCGGGCCCGCAACGCCTACCTGGGCCAGGCCATCGGCCGGCTCGAACTGCAGATCCGCGAGGTGGCCCAGCTGCAGGAGGAAATCGATCAGCTCAAGGCCCGCGAGCAGGCTGTCGAGCAGCTGCAGGCCGAGCGCAACCTGCCCGTGCGCATCTTCGAGCAGCTGCTGGCGCGCACGCCCGAGGGCATCGTGCTGTCCAGCCTGCGGATGGACGGCGAGCGGGTCCAGCTCGGCGGCCTGGCGCAGAGCAACGAGCGCGTCTCGGAGTTCCTTCGCCAGCTCGGCCAGGACCCCCAGGCCCTGCGCGCCCCCGAGCTGCTGGAGATCAAGCTGTCCGCCCCGCCCGCGGCCGCCCCGGCCGCCGTCGCGGCCCCCGCGCCGCGCCGCCTGCTGGACTTCGCCCTGCGCCTGCAGCTGCCGCCGGCCCCCGGCGCGACGGCGGCCCCCGGCGCGACGGCGGCCTCGGCCGCGGCGGCGCCGCGGCGTGGCGCATCCTGAGGAGCCGGCCATGGTGTCCCGACGTCTGCCCCGGCTGCGCTGGCCCCTCGATGCCGCAGCCTTGCGCCGCCAGTTCAGCGGCATCGACCTCGACCTGCGCAGCGCCGGCCAGTGGCCGGCCGCCCCGCGCTGGACGGCCTACCTGCTGCTGGCCCTGGCCGCCCTGGCCGCCGGGGCCCAGGCGCTGGTGCTGCCGGCCTACGAGCTGCTGCAGTCCGAGCGCGAACGCGAACCCGCGCTGCGCGCCGACTACCGGCTCAAGCTCAGCAAGGCCCTGCGGCTGGAAGCGCTCAAGCAGCAAAAGCGCGAGGTCGAGCAGGCTGTCAACCAGCTGGAGAAGCAGCTGCCCGGCCGGGCCGAGATGGATGCCCTGCTGGCCGACATCAACCAGGCCGGCGTCGGCCGCGGCCTGCAGTTCGAGCTGTTCCGCCCGGGCATCGAGTCCGTCCGTGACCACTACGCCGAGCTGCCGGTCGCCCTGCGCATCAGCGGCCGCTACCACGAGCTGGGCGCCTTCGCGGCCGACATCGCCAGGCTCTCGCGCATCGTCACCCTGCACAAGCTGGTGATGCTGCAGCCGGCCGGCCCCCAGGCCGTGCCCGGGGTGCTGAGCTTCGAGGCCGAGGCCCGCACCTACCGCTACCTCGATGCCGAGGAGCTGGCCGCCCGCCGCAAGCCGCGCGGCCCGGCGCGGCGGGCCCGCCCGGCGGGTTCCGGAGGCGGCGCATGAGGCGCCCGGCCCCGCCCCGGCCCCGCACGCGCGGGCTGTCCCTGCTGCTGGCGCTCCTGCTCGCGGCCTGCGGCGACGACCATGCCGACCTCGACGCCTGGATGGCGGCCCAGCCGGCCACGCTGCCCAGCAAGGTCGAGCCCTTCGTGCCGCCGCCGCCCTTCCAGCCCGAGGCCTACCTGCCGGGCGAGCGCCCCGACCCCTATCACCCCGCGCGCCTGGTCTCGGCGGCGCTGCGCGGCCAGGCCCGGCCCGCCGCCCTGCTGGCCCCCGAGCTGAAGCGCCCGCGCCAGCCGCTGGAGGACGTTCCCCTGGACCAGATGAGCATGGTCGGCACGCTGGTCCGCGAGGCCCGTCCCCAGGCCCTGATCAAGGTCGGCGGCACGCTGCACCGGGTCCGCGTGGGCGACTACCTCGGCCCGCACTACGGCCGCATCACCGCGATCCAGGATCAGGGCCTGGACCTGCGCGAGATCGTGCAGGACGCGGCCGGCGACTGGGTCCTGCGACCGGCCCGGCTCGAACTGCAGTCGGCCGCGCGCCCCGTCTCCAAGGATCCCTCATGAAGCTCGTGCATGCCTGGGCCCTGCTGGCCTGCTGCGCCGCGCCGGCGCTGGCCCAAACCGCCCCGCCGCCCGCCGGCCTGCCGTCCGGGCCCGGCCTGGCGGCCGAGGCGCCCGCAGGCCCGATCCAGGTGCTTTCGCTGGACTTCCGCCGCGGCAAGGCGGCCGGTGCCGGCCAGCTGGAGCTGCGCCTGTCGGCCCGCGATGCGCAGGTCGAGGTGCGCCCCGAGGGCCGCCACCTGCTGGTCGAGCTGCCCCAGGCCCAGCTCCCGACGGCCCTGCGCCGCGTGCTCGACGTCGCCGACTTCGGCAGCCCGGTGCGCACCGTCCGCTGCGAGCAGCGCGGTGACACGGTGCGGCTGCGGCTGGAGGCCGAGGGCGGCTGGGAGCACAGCGTGAGCCGCAGCGAGCAGCTGCTGGTCGTCGAGCTGCGCCCGCACCGGGCCGACCCGAACAAGCCGCTGCCCGGGCCGGGCTACAGCGGCGAGAAGCTGTCGCTGAACTTCCAGAGCATCGAGCTGCGCGCCTTGCTGCAGGTCTTTGCCGACTTCACCAACCTCAACCTGGTCGCCAGCGACACCGTCACCGGCAGCGTCACGCTGCGCCTGAAGGAGGTGCCCTGGGACCAGGCACTCGACATCGTGCTGCAGTCCAAGGGCCTGGGCCTGCGCCGCAACGGCAATGTGCTGAGCATCGCGCCGAAGGACGAGATCGCTGCGCGCGAGAAGGCCGATCTGGAGGCCAGCCGCCAGATCCAGGAGCTCGAGCCCCTGCGCACCCAGGCCTTCCAGCTCAACTACAGCAAGGCCGAGGACCTGGTGCGGCTGCTGACCGGCAGCACCGGGCGCAGCGGGCCGGCGGCCGCGCCGCTGCCGGTGGCCGTCGCGGCCCCGGCCGGCGGCGGCGGGGGCGAGCCCGCGAACCCCGCCGGCAGCAGCCGCATCCTGTCGCCGCGCGGCAGCGTCGGCTACGAGCTGCGTACCAACCAGCTCTTCGTGACCGATGTCGGGGCCAAGCTGGAGGAGGTCGGCCGCATCATCGGCAAGGTCGACATCCCGGTGCGCCAGGTGGTGATCGAGGCCCGCATCGTCGAGGCCAGCGACAGCTTCGGCCGCTCGCTGGGCGTGCGGCTCGGCGGCCTGGGGCGGGTGGCCGGCAGCGGCGGCTCGCCGCAGCTGCAGGTCGGCGGCAGCTACCTCGGCGTGCAGCCCACGCCCGCGGGCACCCTGGGGGCGCCGACGCCGGCCGGCTACAACCAGAACCTGAACTTCGTGAACCTGCCCGCCCCCGGCCTGGGCAATGCGCCGGGGGTGTCGGCCGGGACGCTGGCGCTGTCGCTGTTCAACCAGGCGGCCAACCGCTTCCTGAGCCTGGAGATCTCGGCCCTGGAGGCCGAGGGCAAGGGCAAGATCGTCTCCAGCCCGCGGGTGGTCACGGCCGACCAGATCAAGGCCACCATCCGCCAGGGCACGCAGATCCCCTACCAGTCGGCCGCGCCGGGGGCGGCCGGCGGCACCCAGGTGTCCTTCAAGGATGCGGTGCTCAAGCTGGAGGTCACGCCGCAGATCACGCCCGAGGGTGGCATCCTGCTCGACGTCGACGTCAGCAAGGACAGCCGCGGCCAGGACACCACGGCCGGCCCGGCCATCGACACCAAGCAGGTCCGCACCCAGGTGCTGGTCGAGAATGGCGGCACCGTCGTCATCGGCGGCATCTTCGAGCAGCAGGACACCGAGAATGTGAACAAGGTGCCCGTGCTCGGCGATCTGCCCGGCGTCGGCAACCTGTTCAAGAACCGCACGCGCGAAACGCGCAAGACCGAGCTTCTCGTGTTCCTCACCCCCAAAGTCATCGCCGAACGCAGCGGCTGGGCGCAATGAGCGCGGCCGGGCTGCGCATTGCGCTGGTCGGCATGCCCGGCAGCGGCAAGTCCTCCGTCGGCCGCCAGCTGGCGCGCCGGCTGGGCCTGGGTTTCGTCGATGTCGACACCGCCATCGAAGAGCGCCTGGGCTGCAGCATCCGCGACTTCTTCGCCGCCGAGGGCGAGGCCGCCTTCCGCGAGCAGGAGGCTGCAGTGCTCGCCGAGCTGCTGGCTGCACCGGGCGGCCGCGTGCTGGCCACCGGCGGCGGCGCGGTGCTGCGGCCGGCCAACCGGGCGGCGCTGCGCGAGCACAGCACTGTGATCTACCTGAAGACCACGGTCGAGGAACTGCTGCGCCGCCTCAAGGGCGACCAGCAGCGGCCGCTGCTGCAGGGCGTGGACCCGCGCGCCAAGCTGCGCGAGCTGTTCGCGCAGCGTGATCCGCTGTACCGCGAGACCGCGCACTACGTGATCGAGACCGGCCGCCCCTCGGTCGCGACCCTGGTCGGCATGGTGCAGATGCAGATCGAGGTGGCGGGCCTGCTGCCGCTCAGCCCGGCCGGGCCGCCGCCCGAGGTGCCGGCCTCGGCTTGAGGCCCGGGCCGGGGCTGCCGCCCGAAGCCACGCCCTGAGGGGCGTGCCGGGCCGGGTGCAGGGGGGCGGGGAGGGCGCCCGTACACTCGAACGCATGTCGACCGCCGTGCCCGCTCCTTCGTCTGCCCGCCCGTCCGAAGGCCCGCGCCGCGTGCCGATCGCGCTGGATGCACGCAGCTACGAGATCCTGATCGGCCGCGGCCTGCTCGACGACGCGGCCAGCTACGAGGGCCTGCCGCGCTCGGCCCTGGCGGCCATCGTCAGCAACACCACCGTCGCGCCGCTGTATGCCGAGCGCCTGGCCGCGCAGCTGCGCGGCCGCCA
>CAYSQO010000051.1:0-15499 GCA_964433315.1 uncultured Rubrivivax sp. | reverse complement strand
CGATTTATAACGTTTCACAACTGAGTTCGAGATGGATCAGTGTGGTTCCGCTTAGTACACGCCCGCCGATGTCCGCCTCCGCCGACCGCCCGCCCTTCCTGGACCTGCCGCCCCTCGTCGCCCTCGGGGGCACCGTGCGCCTGCCGGGCTCCAAGAGCATCTCCAACCGCGTGCTGCTGCTGGCCGGCCTGGCCGAGGGCACGACGCTCGTCCACGACCTGCTGGACTCGGACGACACCGCGGTGATGCTCGACGCCCTGCGCACCCTGGGCTGCAGCGTCACGCCCCCGGCCACGCCGGGCGGCCCGATTGCGGTCACCGGCCTGGGCGGCCGTCTGGCGGTGAAGGAGGCCGATCTCTTCCTGGGCAATGCCGGCACGGCCATGCGCCCGCTGACCGCGGCCCTGGCCCTGCTGGCAGCCAGCCAGGGCACGACGGGCGCGGGCTTCCGCCTGCGCGGTATCCCGCGCATGCACGAGCGGCCCATCGGTGACCTGGTCGAGGCCCTGCGGCCGCTGGGCTGCCAGGTGGCCTGCACCGGCACCGAGGGCTACCCGCCCCTGGCCCTGAGCGGCCCCAGCGCGCTGGCCCTGGACGCGCCGATCCGCGTGCGCGGCGATGTCTCCAGCCAGTTCCTCACCGCCCTGCTGCTGGCCCTGCCCCTGGTGGCGCAGGACCGCCCGCTGACGGTGGAGGTGGTCGGAGAGCTGATCTCCAAGCCCTATGTGGAGATCACGCTCAAGCTGCTGGCGCGCTTCGGTATCGTCGTGCAGCGCGAAGGCTGGCAGCGCTTCACCCTGCCGGCCGGCAGCCGCTACCGCTCGCCGGGCGCGGTGCATGTGGAGGGCGATGCCTCCTCGGCCTCCTACTTCATCGGCGCCGCGGCGATCGCCGCGGTCGGAGCGCCGCTGCGCATCGAGGGGGTGGGCGCCGACTCCATCCAGGGCGACATCCGCTTCGTCGATGCCGCCCGCGCCATGGGCGCCGAGGTCACGATGGAGCCCAATGCCCTGCTCGTGAAGCGCGGCGCCTGGCCGCTGAAAGCCGTGGACCTGGACTGCAATGCCCTCCCCGACGCCGCCATGACCCTGGCCGTGATGGCGCTCTACGCCGAGGGCAGGACCCGGCTGTCGAACATCGCCAGCTGGCGCGTGAAGGAAACCGACCGCCTGGCCGCCATGCGGGCCGAGCTGGGCAAGCTGGGCGCCACCGTGGTCGAGGGGCCCGACTTCCTGGAAGTCACCCCGCCGGCCGGCGCCTGGCGGCGCGCGGCGATCCACACCTACGACGACCACCGCATGGCGATGTGCGCCTCGCTGGCGGCCTTCAACCCGCTGGCGCCGGGCGCTGCGGGCCAGGCGGCGGTGGCGGTGCGGGTGCTGGACCCGGGCTGCGTGGCCAAAACCTACCCGGACTACTTCGCCGATTTCCTCGCCCTCGTCACCCCGCAGGCCGGCGCGGTGCCGGTGATCACCGTCGACGGCCCCACCGCCTCGGGCAAGGGCACGCTGGCCGCGCGCGTGGCGCAGCAGCTGGGCTACCACCACCTGGACTCGGGCGCGCTCTACCGCGCCTGCGCGCTGGCCGCGCAGCGCGCCGGCATCGCCCCGGACGACGAGCCGGCCCTGGCCGCCCTGGCCGCCACGCTGCCGCTGCGCTTCGAGGGCGGCCGGGCGCTGCTGG
This sequence comes from uncultured Rubrivivax sp., assembly GCA_964433315.1. Classification (GTDB taxonomy): domain Bacteria; phylum Pseudomonadota; class Gammaproteobacteria; order Burkholderiales; family Burkholderiaceae_C; genus Aquariibacter. Next base: position 13,816 of record CAYSQO010000051.1, on the reverse strand, counting down.
GCACGCCGGGCGAGGACGTGACGGACCGGCTGCGCGACGAGGCCATCGGCCAGATGGCCTCGCAGATCGCCACCCTGCCGGCGCTGCGCGCCGCCCTGCTCGACTGGCAGCGCCGCTGCCGCCGCGCGCCGGGCCTGGTGACCGACGGCCGCGACATGGGCACGGTGATCTTCCCGGACGCGCAGCTCAAGGTCTTCCTCACCGCGAGCGCCGCGCAGCGCGCCGAACGCCGCCACCGGCAGCTCGCCGCCGCGGGCGTCTCGGCTACACTACCCGCCCTTTTGGCTGACCTTGAGGCGCGCGATGCGCGGGACCGTTCCCGCAGCAGCGCCCCGCTGAAGGCAGCCGAGGATGCACGTCAGCTCGACAACTCGGCGCTGTCGATCGAAGCCTCGGTCGACCTGCTGCTGCGATGGTGGGATGAGGTGCAGGGTGGGGTCCCGTCCGGCCCGGAGCACGCTCCGGCCGCCTGAGGCCCGACCCGCAGGATGGGCGGCTTCGCCGCCGCCCAGGGCCCGCGCCCTTCCCTCCCTGGCCCGACGGGCCGCCGGGGGCGCGGATTCAACCATCAACCGCCGTCTCCGCGGCGATACCGCCGGCGCCCGCCGGCCCGGAAGACCCCATGCCCCAAACCGCTCCCGCCTACCAAGGTTCGGAATCGTTCGCCGCGCTCTTCGAGGAGTCGCTCCACAAGTCCAACATGCGCGCCGGCGAGGTCATCTCCGCCGAGGTGGTGGCTGTCGAGCACAACTTCGTGGTCGTGAACGCCGGCCTGAAGTCCGAAGCCTATGTGCCCATCGACGAGTTCCGCAACGACCAGGGCGAGCTCGAAGTCCAGGTCGGCGACTTCGTCGCGGTGGCCATCGACGCCATCGAGAACGGCTACGGCGACACCATGCTGTCGCGCGACAAGGCCAAGCGCCTGGCCTCGTGGCTGTCGCTGGAGACCTCGCTGGAGTCCGGCGACTTCGTGACCGGCACGGTGAGCGGCAAGGTCAAGGGCGGCCTGACGGTGCTGGTCAACGGCATCCGTGCCTTCCTGCCGGGCTCGCTGCTCGACACCCGCCCGGTGAAGGACATGACGCCCTTCGAGGGCAAGACCATGGAGTTCAAGGTCATCAAGCTCGACCGCAAGCGCAACAACGTTGTGCTGTCGCGTCGCGCGGTGGTCGAGGCCTCGATGGGCGAAGAGCGCGCCAAGCTGCTCGAGACGCTGCGCGAAGGCGCCATCGTCAACGGCGTGGTCAAGAACATCACCGAGTACGGTGCCTTCGTGGACCTGGGCGGCATCGACGGCCTGCTGCACATCACCGACATGGCCTGGCGCCGTGTCCGCCACCCGACGGAAGTCGTGCAGGTCGGCCAGGAACTGACCGCCAAGGTCCTGAAGTTCGACGCCGAGAAGATGCGCGTCAGCCTGGGCCTGAAGCAGATGGGCGACGATCCCTGGATCGGCGTCTCGCGCCGCTACCCGAACAGCACCCGCCTGTTCGGCAAGGTCACCAACATCGCCGACTACGGTGCCTTCGTCGAGATCGAACCGGGCATCGAAGGCCTGGTGCACGTCTCCGAGATGGACTGGACCAACAAGAACGTCGCCCCCAGCAAGCTGGTGACGATGGGCGAGGAGGTCGAGGTCATGGTGCTGGAGATCGACGAGGACAAGCGTCGCATCTCGCTGGGCATGAAGCAGTGCCGCGCCAACCCCTGGGAAGAGTTCGCCCAGAACCACAAGCGCGGCGACAAGCTGTCGGGCCCGGTCAAGTCGATCACCGACTTCGGCGTCTTCGTCGGCCTGGCTGCCGGCATCGACGGCCTGGTGCACCTGTCGGACCTGTCCTGGCACGAGCCGGGCGAGGCCGCCGTGCGCAACTACAAGAAGGGCCAGGAAGTCGAGGCGCTGGTGCTGGCCATCGACGTGGACCGCGAGCGCATCAGCCTGGGCATCAAGCAGCTCGACGGGGACCCCTTCGCCACCTTCACGACGATGAACGACCGCGGCGCGACCGTGACCGGCACCGTCAAGACCGTGGACGCCCGTGGCGCCGAGATCCAGCTGACCCCGGACGTGACCGGCTACCTGCGCGCCAGCGAAATCTCGCGTGACCGCGTGGAAGATGCCCGCAACGTGCTGAAGGACGGCGACGAAGTCACCGCCCTGATCATCAACGTGGACCGCAAGACCCGTTCGATCCAGCTGTCGATCAAGGCCAAGGACAGCGCCGAGCAGCAAGAAGCCATGCAGCGCATCTCGCAGTCGAACGAGCGTGAGAACGCCGGCACGACCAGCCTGGGCGCGCTGCTCAAGGCCAAGCTGGATCAAGGCAACAACTGATCCGGACCCGATCGTCCCGGCCCCCCGCAGGCTCCGGCCTGCGGGTCCGCGCCGGAAGGTCTGCAACGGGGGCTTCGGCCCCCGTTTTCATGGGCGGTCCCGTCCCGGCCCGCGGTAAGCTGCGCAGCGCGCGGCCGCGACTGAGGCGCCACGCCGCCGCCTGCCCCCGATCATGACGACCATGACCCGTTCCGACCTGGTGAACCTGCTGGGCGAGCGCTTCCCCCAGCTCACCCATCGCGACGCCGAGTTCGCGGTGAAGACCATGCTCGACGCGATGAGCGACGCGCTGGCCCAGGGCCACCGCATCGAGATCCGCGGCTTCGGCAGCTTCTCCATCAACCGCCGTCCGCCGCGCATGGGCCGCAACCCGCGCTCGGGCGAGCAGGTGCCCATCCCCGAGAAGCTGGTGCCGCACTTCAAGCCCGGCAAGGCGCTGCGCGAATCGGTCGACGCCGCGGGCGCCCGGGCCCTCGCCGCCGCCGAGCCGGCCGAGGCCGGCACCTAGAATCCGGCGCATGCGGGTCCTGACCTGGCTCCTGCGGGCCTTCCTCTTCTTCACGCTGTTCGCCTTCGCGCTGAACAACCAGGAGGAGGCTGCGGTCCGCTGGTTCTTCGGCCACGAGTGGCGTGCCCCGATGGTCTACATCGTGCTGGCCGCCTTCGCACTGGGCTGTGCGCTGGGCCTGCTGGCCATGCTGCCGAGCTGGCTGCGCCTGCGCCGCCGCAGCCAGGAACCCGGCACCGAACCGCCGCCCACGGACCCGCGGCCTGCGCCGCGGGCCGGCGAGGCGGCCGCCGCGGGCCCGGACAGCCGCCCCCCGCCCCTCCCCGACCTGCCGGCCCTGGGGCCGCGCGACAGCCTGCGCGGCACCCCCGATGGATCTTGACCCCACCCTGCTCTCCCTGCTGCCGCTGGCGGTGATGGCCGCCTTCGGCTTTGGCTGGCTGGCCGCCCGTTTCGACCTGCGGCAGTGGCGGCGCGAACAGGCCGATTCCCCCAAGGCCTACTACCGGGGCCTGAACCTGCTGCTCAACGAGCAGCAGGACAAGGCCATCGACGCTTTCATCGAGGCCATGCGCCAGGACCCGGGCACCGCGGACCTGCACTTCGCCCTGGGCAACCTGTTCCGGCGGCGCGGCGAGTACGAACGGGCCGTGCGGGTGCACGAACACCTGCTGGCGCGCAGCGACCTGGCCGAGTCCGAGCGCGCACGGGCGCAGTTCGCCCTGGCCCAGGACTTCCTGAAGGCCGGCCTCTTCGACCGCGCCGAGGCGGCCTTCCTGGCCCTGGAGGGCAGCGCCTTCGCGACCGATGCGCGGCTGGAGCTGCTCAGCCTCTACGAGCGCTCGCGCGACTGGCATGCCGCCATCGAGACCGCGCGCAAGCTGGAGGCCAGCGGCGCCGGCTCCTTCGCCATCCGGATCGCCCACCACTGGAGCGAGCTGGCCCAGGAAGCGGACGCCCGCCAGCGCCCGGAGGACGCCCGGGCCGCCCTGGACCGGGCCCGCGAAGCCGCACCCCAGGCCCCGCGGCCGCAGGTGCTGCTGGGCCTGGCCCATGCGCGCGCGGGCCAGCCGGCCGAGGCCCTGGCCGCCTGGCAGCCGCTGATCGCCAGCCAGCCCAGCATCGCCGCGCTGGTGGCCTCCGAGATCGCCCGGGCGGCGCAGGCCGCCGGACAGGTCGAGCCGGTGCGCAGCCGCCTGGTCGAGGCCCACCGCCTCGCGCCCAGCCAGGACCTGCTGAACGCCATCCTCCTGCTGACCCCGGAGATGGAGCAGCAGTCGGCGCTGCTCGACGAAGCCCTGGCCAGCCGGCCCACCCTGTCGTGCGCCGGGGCGCTGATGCGTCATCAGGTCGCCCAGGGCGCGGGCCTCAGCCAGGCGCAGACGGAAGCCCTGGCCCGTGTCGTCGCCAGCGGCGCCCGCCCGCAGCAGCGCTACCGCTGCGCGGCCTGCGGCTTCGAGGCGCAGAACTACTTCTGGCAATGCCCGGGCTGCCAGACCTGGGACAGCTACCCGCCGCAGCGGCTGGAAGACGCCTGAGCCGCGGCCGGGCTGCAAGCTGGGGGGACACGCCCCACTTCCGAGGGACCAGGGCCCCCTCGGGGCCGCACAGGCCTGCCTAGAGTGGTCCGCAGCCGGCAAGCCGCCGGCGCCACCTGGGAGACAAGCATGCACACCTTCCTGCGTCGAAGCCTGGCCAGCGGCCTGGTGCTGGTCCTGATGGCCGCCCCCGCAGCCTGGGCCGCCGTCGAGGTCAACCGCGCGGATCAGGCCAGCCTGGAGTCGGTCAAGGGCATCGGGCCCGCGCTGTCGGGCAAGCTGCTCGCGGAGCGGCAGAAGGCCCCCTTCCGGGACTGGGGCGACCTGATCGGCCGGGTCGGCGGGGTCGGCCCCGGCAGCGCCCAGCGCCTGTCGGACGCCGGGCTGACCGTCGAGGGCCAGGCCTTCGCCGCCCCCGCGGCCGGCCCCTCGGCGGCCCGGGCCACCGCCAAGCCCCCGGCCAAGCCCGCCGCCCAGGCGCCCGCGGCCACGCCGGCCCGGCCGGCCGCCAGCCGCTGAAGCCCACCCCGCCGTGCCGCCGGGCGGGCGGCGGCCGGCGAGGGTGCGAAAATCGCGGGTTTCCGGCCCGTTTCGGGTCGGCCCCCATCGCGAACCCGCCCCGAGACCCCATGGACATCGAACGCATCAACGCCATCGGCACCCGCCTTGCGGACCTGAGCCAGCGGACCGCCGACCTACGGAGGTATCTTTGACTGGGATGAAAAGTCCCGTCGCCTGAGCGAGGTCAATGCCGCGCTCGAGGATCCGACCGTCTGGAACGATCCCAAGAACGCCCAGGCCCTGGGCCGCGAGAAGAAGTCGCTCGAAGCGGTGGTCGAGACCATCGCCAGCCTGGAGCGCAACCTGGCCGACAACGCCGAGCTCTACGAGCTGAGCAAGGCCGACGCGGACCTCGACGGCCTGGCCGTGATCGAGGCCGAGACCAGCCCGCTCGCCGAGCAGGTCGAGGGCCTGGAATTCCGCCGGATGTTCAACAACCCGGCCGACCCCATGCCCTGCTTCCTGGACATCCAGGCCGGCGCCGGCGGCACCGAGGCCTGCGACTGGGCGCAGATGCTGCAGCGCCAGTACCTGCGCTACTGCGAGCGCAAGGGCTTCGCCGTCGAGGTGATGGAAGAGACCGAGGGCGACGTGGCCGGCATCCGCAGCGCCACGCTGAAGATCACCGGCGACTACGCCTTCGGCCACCTGCGCACCGAGACCGGCGTGCACCGCCTGGTGCGCAAGAGCCCTTTCGACAGCTCGGGCGGCCGGCACACCAGCTTCGCCAGCGTCTTCGTCTACCCCGAGGTGGACGACTCGATCGAGATCGAGATCAACCCGTCGGATGTGCGCACCGACACCTTCCGCGCCTCGGGCGCGGGCGGCCAGCACATCAACAAGACCGACTCGGCGGTGCGGCTGACCCACGTGCCCACCGGCATCGTCGTGCAGTGCCAGAACGACCGCTCGCAGCACCGCAACCGCGACGAGGCCTGGCAGATGCTGCGCGCCCGCCTGTACGAGCACGAGATGCGCAAGCAGCGCGAGCAGCAGCAGAAGCTGGAGGACAGCAAGACCGACGTGGGCTGGGGCCACCAGATCCGCAGCTACGTGCTGGACCAGAGCCGCATCAAGGACCTGCGCACCAACGTCGAGGTCTCGGCCACCCAGAAGGTGCTGGACGGCGACCTGGACGGCTTCATCGCCGCCAGCCTGAAGCAGGGCGTCTGAGGCCGCGGGCTCAGCCCCTGAGCCCCAGGCCAAGAAACGGGAAGCCCCTGCCGGCATTGCGCCGGCAGGGGCTTCCTGCCTTCAGGGCGCGGGCCGCGCGGGCCCGGGCCTGCGCTCAGCGCAGCAGCGACAGCACCTGCTGCGGCAGCTGGTTGGCCTGGGCGACCATGGCGGTGCCGGCCTGCTGCAGGATCTGCGCCTTCGACAGGTTGGCGGTTTCCGCGGCGAAGTCGGCGTCCATGATCCGGCCGCGCGCGGCCGAGGTGCTTTCCACGCTGACCGAGAGCTGCGAGATCACTGCCTCGAAGCGGCTCTGGAAGGCACCGGCCTGCGAGCGGGCGGTGTTCAGCGTGTCGAGGTCGGTGTCGATGTCGCTGATGACCGAGGTCGCGGCGCCGGCGGTGCTGATGTCGGCCGCCGCATAGGCGGTCAGCGCGGTCATGTCGAAGTCGGTGGCGGCGGTGATGACGTCCGTGCCGTCGGCGCCGATCTGGAAGTCGGTGCTGGTGAAGCTGCCGTCGAGCAGGTTGATGCCGTTGAACTTGGCGTTGTCGCCGACGCGGGCGATTTCCTCGACCAGCTGGTCGGCTTCCGACTGCAGGTTGGCGCGGTCGGCGTCGCTGATGGAGCCGCTGGCCGACTGCACCGCCAGTTCGCGGATGCGCTGCAGGTTCTCGCCGATCTTGCCCATCGCGCCTTCGGCCGTCTGGAACAGCGAGATCGCGTCGTTGGCGTTGCGCTGGGCGACGTTCATGCCGCGCACCTGGGCGTTCATGCGCTCGGCGATGGCCAGGCCGGCGGCATCGTCCTTGGCGCTGTTGACCCGCAGGCCGGAGGACAGGCGCTGCATCGCGGTGGCCAGGGTGGACTGCGAGCCCCCGAGGTTGCGCTGGGCGTTGAGCGAGTAGTTGTTGGTGTTGACGGTCATGACCATGATGGGCTCCTTGACGGGATGAGAGACCCGGCTTGCGCCGGCGATAGAAGGACGGTGATGCAGGTTCCAGGGGCATCCGGCATGCACCGATCTGCCTGCCCGCCCGCCGGGCCGGAGCCCGACGGGAAGGCGCTCGCCCGACGCAAGGGTCCTGCGCGCCGCCGGTCCTTGGGGGCTGGCTGCAGGGGTCCTTGCCGGACCGCGGGATCGATCGTTCGACCCGTTGGCTGCTTATCGGACCGCCCCGGCCGGGACTTGAGGGGCCCTCGGAAAAACACCGTGATTCCGCCCACCGTGTAGGAAGTTGTCCGACACGCCTGTCTCCGCGCCAGCACCTCGCAAACAGCGCGAAGCTGATTCAAGCCGGGCGGGGCCCTGCCTACAGTTCATTCCACGGTGATCGCGAAAACAAAGCGCCGATCCCCCGCCAGATCCCTCCCCTCCACGCCACCCCAGGAAGCCGCCATGACCACCGAACAGATCCTGATGGAGATCCGCGAAGCCAACCTCTCCTACCTGATGCTGGCGCAGAGCCTGATCCGCCGCGACCGCGAAGAGGCGCTGTTCCGCCTGGGCCTGTCGGAGGAAGCGGCCGACCTGCTGATCACGCTGAGCCCGGCCCAGCTGATGAAGGTCGCCTCGGGCAACCAGCTGCTGATGCGCATGCGGGTGGACGACGAGATGGTCTGGGGCCTGCTGACCAACCACGGCCGCAGCGCCGCCAACGAAGGCGTCAGCCGCCTGCACGCCAGCATCCTGATGGCCGGCCGGCACCAGGAAGCCGCCTGAGTCCGACCTGAGCCAGCCCACAGAACCGGGAGCCCGCCATGAGCCGCAGCAAGAGCCTTCTCACCGAAGCCAAGCAGATCGAGACCGCCGTCACGCTGATCCAGCTCGGCGCGCGCCTGCAGGTGCTGGAGTCGGAGACCGACCTGTCCTACGAGCGCCTGCTGCGCCTGTACAAGGAAGTGGCCGGCAAGTCGCCCAGCAAGGGCCAGCTGCCCTTCAGCACCGACTGGTTCATGACCTGGCAGCCCAACATCCACGCCAGCCTCTTCCTGAACATCCACGAGTACCTGAACAAGAGCGCGGCCCTCGACGAGATCGAGACCATCATCAAGGCCTACCGCCTCTACCTGGAGCAGATCCAGACCCAGGGCCTGGAGCCGCAGCTCTCGATCACCCGCGCCTGGCGCCTGGTGAAGTTCATCGACAACGGCATGCTGACCATGACCCCGTGCAGCCAGTGCGGCGGCCACTTCGTCACCCATCCGCACGAGATCGCCAAGCACTACGTCTGCGGCCTGTGCAACCCGCCGGCCCGCGCCGGCAAGGGCAAGGCCAGCGGCGCGCTGCAGCTGCACTGACCCCCGACCGCCACGCGCCGCATCATGTCCGCGAACGCCTCCTGCCTGCGCGAGCCCCCGCCCATGCGACCGGCTGCACGCCTGAGCCTGGCCTGGCCGCTGCCGGCCGTGGCCGCCTGGACCAGCGCCTGGGCGCTGCAGATCCTGCTGGGCCATGCCGGCCTCGGCCCGCGGCCGGCCGCCCTGCTGGCCTGCCTGCTGCCGCTGCTCTTCCTGCCCGGCGCCGACAGCCGCATGCGCCAGGTCTGCCTGCTGCTGGGCTACCCGGTGATGCTGCTCGGCAGCCTGCTGGCCGGGGTGCTGCCGGCCTGGGTCTGGCTGGTCCCGCTGGGCCTGCTGATGCTGCTCTACCCCCGCGCGGCCTGGCGCGATGCACCGCTCTACCCCACGCCTGCGGCCGCCTTCGACGGGCTCGCGCAGCAGCTGCCCCTGCCGGCCGATGCCCGCATCCTCGACGCCGGCTGCGGCCTGGGGGATGGCCTGCGCGCCCTGAAGCGGGCCTATCCGCTGGCCCGGCTGGAGGGCGTCGAGGCCAGCCGGCCGCTGGGCTGGATCGCCCGCCTGCGCTGCCGCGGCGCCAGCATCCGGCGGGGCGACCTGTGGGCGGCCGACTGGCGCGAGGTCGACCTGGTCTACCTGTTCCAGCGGCCCGAGTCGATGCCCCGCGCCCTGCACAAGGCCCAGGCCGAGCTGCCCCCCGGCGCCTGGCTGCTGAGCCTGGCCTTTCCCCTGCCCGGCCAGCGTGCCGACCTGCGCATGCCGGCCGGCGGCCACACCCTCTACGCCTACCGCGCCCCCTTCCGGCCGGCCGGCGTGCGGCCCCGGACACGCGGCGCGGCACCCCAGCCGGACTGAGCCGGAGCCGGCCGACCCGCTTTCCTTGTCTCCTGGTGGCGTTTGGAGCGCCTTGACGGCGGATCAGTCCCTGATCCGCCGCTTTTTTTGGGGGCTTGCCGGCCCGCGCTTGCGGCGAGGATGAAGCCATCCCCCCTCCCCCACTTCCAGCGAGTCCGCGCACATGTTCGTCCTGATCGGCTGGGCCATCGCCATGGCCTGCATCTTCGGCGTGTTCATCGCGCACGGCGGCAACATCGGCGTGGTGCTGCATGCCCTGCCCTTCGAGATGACGACCATCGGCGGGGCCGCGGTCGGGGCCTTCGTGGCCAACAACCAGCCCAAGGTGCTCAAGGCCACGATGAAGGGCCTGGGCCAGTGCTTCAAGGGCAGCAAGTACACCAAGGTGCGCTACATGGCGCTGATGGCCCTGCTCTACGACATCCTGCAGAAGGCCCGCAAGGACGGGCTGATGGCCATCGAGAAGGACGTGGAGGAGCCGGACAAGTCGCCGCTGTTCCAGAAGTACCCCGAGGTCGGCAGCGACCACCACGTGGTCGAGTTCGTGACCGACTACCTGCGCATGATGGTCAGCGGCAACCTGAACCCGCACGAGATCGAGTCGCTGATGGACAGCGAGATCGAGACCCACCACCACGAGGCCCATGCCGCCGTCGGCGCCCTGCAGCGCCTGGCCGGCGCGCTGCCGGCCTTCGGCATCGTCGCGGCCGTGCTGGGCGTGGTGAACACCATGGGCTCGGTGGGCCAGCCCCCGGCGGTGCTGGGCGGCATGATCGGCTCGGCCCTGGTCGGCACCTTCCTGGGCATCCTGCTGGCCTACGCCTTCGCCGAGCCCCTGGCCGGCCTGCTGGAGCAGAAGGTCGAGGAAGGCAGCAAGGAGCTGCAGTGCATCAAGACCACGCTGCTGGCCTCGATGCAGGGCTATGCGCCCGCCATCGCCATCGAGTTCGGCCGCAAGGTGCTCTATTCCACCGAGCGCCCGACCTTCGCCGAGCTCGAAGGGCACGTCAAAGGCAAGAAATGAGTCCCCCCCCGGAGCGCCTGCGGCGCATCCCCCCGTGGGGGACGACGCACGCGGACCGGCGAAGCCGGATCCGCAGCGTCTGCTTGAAGTCGGCCGGGCTGCGCCGGCCGGGTCGATGGAGTTCGGAGGCGTGCCATGGCCGGTGATGCGAAGAAGCTGCAGCCCATCATCATCAAGCGCATCAAGAAGGGCGGCCATGCGGCGCATGGCGGGGCGTGGAAGATCGCCTATGCCGACTTCGTGACGGCGATGATGGCTTTCTTCCTGCTGATGTGGCTGCTGGGCTCCACCACCGAGGGCGACCGCAAGGGCATCCAGGACTACTTCGCCAACCCGGTGAAGATCTCCATGCTCGGCGGCTCGGGCTCGGGGGACTCCTCCTCCGTCGTGCGCGGCGGCGGCGAGGACCTCAGCCGCCAGGGCGGCCAGGTCAAGAAGGGCGAGACCGAGGCCCGCCGCAGCAGCTACACCCTGGCCAAGCTCGAATCGCTCAAGGCCGAGCAGGCCGAGGCCGAGCAGGCGCGGCTGAAGATGCTGCGCGACAAGGTCGAGGAGGTGCTGACCGCCAGCCCGCGCCTGACCGAGTTCAAGTCGCAGATCAAGCTCGACCTGACGCGCGATGGCCTGCGCATCCAGATCACCGATGCGCAGAACCGGCCCATGTTCAGCAGCGGCAGCGCCACCGTGCAGCCCTACCTGCGCGAGCTGCTGCGCACCCTGGGCAGCGTGCTGGGCGAGGTGCCCAACCGCCTGACGCTGGAAGGCCACACCGACGCCGCGCCCTTCAGCGGCGGCGCGGCCGGCTACGGCAACTGGGAGCTTTCGGCCGACCGCGCCAATGCCTCGCGGCGCGAGCTGATTGCCGGCGGCCTGGACGATGCCCGCATCCTGCGCGTGCAGGGCCTGGCCGCCAGCCAGCCCTTCGTGAAGGACGACCCGCTGGCGCCGACCAACCGCCGCATCAGCATCGTGGTGATGAACCGCGAGGCCGAGGACCGCTTCTTCCGCGGTGCCGAGCGCGAGGACAGCCCGCTCGACGTCGACAACGCCCGGCATCCGCCCGAGGCCGGCGCCCTGATCCAGCGCCTGCCCCACCCGATGTCTTCAAGTCCGCCGGCCTCCGGCCGATAAGCACCGAACGCCCCCTCCCCGAGGACGCCCCATGAGCACCCCTGAGCTGAAATTCCTGATCGTCGACGACTTCTCGACCATGCGCCGCATCGTGCGCGGCCTGCTCAAGGAGATCGGCTACCAGCAGGCCGAAGAGGCCGAGGACGGCGTCGTCGCGCTGCAGATGCTGCACAACGGCCACTTCGACTTCGTGGTCAGCGACATCAACATGCCGAACATGAACGGCTTCGACCTGCTCAAGGCCATCAAGGCCGACGACACGCTCAAGCACCTGCCGGTGCTGATGGTCACGGCCGAGGCGCGCAAGGAGGACATCGTGCTGGCCGCCCAGATCGGCGCGGCCGGCTACATCGTCAAGCCCTTCACCAAGGCCACGCTGGAGGAGAAGGTTCAGAAGATCATGCAGAAGCTCGCCACCGCCGCCTGAAGGGAGCCCGGCATGACCCCCACCACCCTGCCCGCCGAGATGCTGACCCCGCTGCAACCCCAGGGCGCCTCGCCCGAGGTCTACCAGAAGCTCGGCGAACTCACCCGCATGCTGCACGACGCGCTGCACCAGCTCGGCTACGCGCCGCGCCTGCGCGACGTGGCCGACAACCTGCCCGACGCCAAGAGCCGCCTGCAGTACATCGCGCACAAGACGGCCGACGCGGCCAACAGGGTGCTCAACTCGGTCGACCAGGCCAAGGCCGAGCACGAGGCCATCGCCACCCAGACGCGCGCCATGGCGCGCAGCATCGTGGCCGACCCGGTCAAGGCCGTGGCCAGCGGCGCGGTGATGAACTTCGTGGGCGACGTGGAAGCCGCCTCCGCGCGCATCGACGCCCACCTCACCGACATCATGATGGCCCAGGACTTCCACGACCTGACCGGCCAGGTGGTGGCCCGGGTGGTGGGCCTGGCCTCGACCATCGAGGACCAGCTCGTCGAGCTGCTCAAGGCCACCGCACCGGCCGAGCTGGCCGCCCTTCCCGCGGCCCCGCCGCGCGGCGAGACCAGCAGCCTGCAGGGCCCGGTGGTCAACGCCGAGGGCCGGACCGACATCGTCCACAGCCAGAGCGAGGTCGACGACCTCCTGGCAAGCCTCGGCTTCTGAGCCTCGGGGCAGCGCGCCCCGAAGCTTGGACCGAGCAGCCGATAAGGGCGCGGCCCGCGCCGCTTATCCGGCCCCGGCGAGCGGCCGCGCTGGGAAGAATCCCCTGCACAGGGATTCCTTCCAGCCATGGCCCAGAACGACGCACAGGACCGCCATCTCCCCGCCTCGGCGCGCCGGCTCAAGCAGGCGCGCGAGGACGGGCAGGTGCCCCGCTCGCGCGACCTCGGCCACGCCCTGGCCCTGGGCGCCGGCCTGCTGCTGGCGCTGATCCTGCTGCCGCGCGCGCTGGGGCCGCTGTCGGAGATCCTGCTCGTCGGCCTGCGCTTCGATGCCCAGAGCCTGCGCACCCCCGGCGCGCTGGAGGCGCGCCTGGGCACCGCGCTCGGCCAGTTCCTGCAGGCCGTGCTGCCGGTCGGCGCGGCGCTGATGGCCGTGGCCGTGCTCGCCGGCCTGGCCCTGGGCGGCTGGAACTGGACGCTCAAGCCCCTGCAGCCCAAGTTCGACAAGCTCAACCCCCTCACCGGCCTGGCCGGGCTGTTCTCCAGCGACAAGCTGGTCGACACGCTCAAGGCCTGCGGCCTGGCGCTGGCCATCGTCACGGTGGCCGGCTTCTTCCTGGCGCAGGGTCTGGAGCACTTCGCCGGCACGCTGCAGCTGCCGCTGCCGGCGGCGGCCGGCCACCTAGGCGGCCTGCTGCTGCGCGGCCTGGGCGCGGTGCTGGGCCTGCTGCTGCTGTTCGCCCTGGTCGACGCGCCGCTGCAGCACTTCCAGCACGCCAAGCGCCTGCGCATGAGCCATCAGGAGGCCAAGCAGGAGCACAAGGAGCAGGAGGGCAGCCCCGAGGTCAAGGGCCGCCTGCGCCAGCTGATGCGCCAGCGCGCCCAGCAGCGCATGTTCAGCGCCCTGCCCACGGCCGACCTGGTGGTGACCAACCCGACGCACTACGCCGTGGCGCTGAAGTACGAGGAGGGCTCGGCCGGCGCGCCGCGCATCGTCGCCGTCGGTGCCGACCTGGTCGCCCTGCGCATCCGCAAGATGGCCGCCGAGCATGGCGTGCCGGTGCTCGAAGCGCCGCCGCTGGCCCGCGCGCTGTGGGCCCATGGCGAGCTCGACCGCGAGATCCCGGTGGCCCTCTACGCCGCCGTGGCCCAGGTGCTGGCCCACGTCTACCAGCTCAAGGCCGCCCTGGCCGGGCAGGCGCCCATGCCCGGCAGCCTGCCGCCGGTGCCGGTGCCGGCCGGGCTGGACCCGCACACCGCCCCCGCCGCCGGCTGAGCCACGCCGCGCCCGCCCC
>CAYSQO010000050.1:0-15579 GCA_964433315.1 uncultured Rubrivivax sp. | reverse complement strand
CTACCTCGTCTGCGACGGCAGCATCGACAAGCCGGTCGGCTACGTCGACGCCAAGGACCTGCTGCTGCGCGAGCTGGCCGAGCAGCCCATCGCCCTGGGCGACCGCGCCCACCTGCATCCGGTGCTGGTCATCCCCGACCGCCTGACCCTGCTGGAGGTGCTGGAGCAGTTCCGCAGCGCGCGCGAGGACTTCGCGGTCATCCTCAACGAGTACAGCCTGGTCGTCGGCATCATCACCCTCAACGACGTGATGAGCACGGTGATGGCCGGCCTGGTCACGCCGCTGGCGGAGGAGCAGATCTGCCGCCGCGAGGATGGCTCCTGGCTGATCGACGGCCTCACGCCCATCCCCGACGTGCTGCGCGCGCTCGACCTCGACGGGCTGCCGCAGCAGGGCAAGTACGACACCCTGGCCGGCTTCCTGATGGTGATGCTGCGGCGCATCCCGCGCCGCACCGACCGCATCGAGGCCGCCGGCCACCGCTTCGAGGTGCTGGACGTGGACGACTACAAGATCGACCAGGTCCTGGTCACGCGCCTGCCGGTCGACGCGGCGGGCTGAGGCCCGCGCGGCTCAGGCCCGCAGCAGGTCCGCATGCCGCGGATGGCGGCGCAGGTAGACGGCCACGTAACTGCAGACCGGATCGACCCGCAGGCCCTCGGCCCGCGCATGGGCCAGCGCGGCCTCCACCAGCGCCGCCGCGATGCCGCGGCCCTGCAGTTCCGGCGGCACCACGGTGTGGGGCAGGACGAGCACGCCGTCCCGCAGGCGGTAGTCGCAGATCGACAGCAGGCCGTCGACCTGCACCTCGAAGCGCGAGGCGGCAGCGTGGTGGACGATGGGGGGCAGTTCGGTCTTCATGCGGGCATTGTGCGCAGCCCGCCGCTCAGACCCAGCCCAGCACCCCGAGCAGGGCGCCCGCCGCGATCAGCGCCAGCAGGTGCACGCGCGTGCGCCAGACCAGCAGCGCCACGGCCCCGGCCAGCAGCAGGCCGGACGGCGAGCCCCAGGGCGCCAGCACGATGCCGGTGGCCAGCATCAGGCCCAGGGTGATCGGCGCCATGCCGGCCTTGAAGGCCCGCAGGGCGGGATGGTGGGCATGGTTCTGGCCCAGGCGCAGCGCGGCCAGGGCCAGGGTGGTCGAGGGGATCAGGATGCCGACCAGCATGGCCAGCGCGCCCGGCAGGCCAGCCACCTGGTAGCCCAGCACCGGGATGAAGAGCAGGTTGGGCCCGGGGGCGGCCTGGGCGATGGCGATGGCGTGACCGAACTCGGCATCGCCCAGCCAGGCCTGCTGGTCGACCATCACGCGGTGCAGGTCGGGGGCCACGGTGATCGCGCCGCCGATGGCCAGCAGCGACAGCAGCAGGGCCTGGCCGAAGAGCTGGGCCAGCAGCGGCAGGTCGGCGGCCGGGCTCATGGCCTGCGCCCGGCCCGCAGGCGACGGTGGGCCCACAGGCAGGCCGGCGGCCCCAGGCCGGCGAGCACCGCCAGCAGCGGCAGCTTCAGCACGGCGATGGCCAGCAGCGTGGCCCCGCCCAGCGCGGCCACGCCGGCGCGGCCGAGCGGGCTGTCGCGCAGGGGCCGGGCCAGCTTCAGGCAGGCGCCGACGATCAGGCCGGCGGCAACGATGCCCATGCCGCGCAGGGCGTCCTGCAGCCAGGCGGCGCCGGCCTGGTCGATCACCCAGGCCGTGGCCAGCAGCACGATCAGCAGCGGCAGCGCCAGCATGCCGGCCAGCGCCGCCAGCGCACCGCGCACGCCGAACCAGCGCTGCCCGACGGCCAGCGACAGGTTGCAGACATTGGGGCCGGGCAGGACCTGGGCGTAGGCCAGCATCTCCAGGAACTCGGCCGCGCTCAGCCAGCCGCGGCGCTCGCAGAGCTCGCGCTGCGCCACGGCCAGCACGCCGCCGAAGCCCTGCAGGGCCAGGCCGGTGAAGACCAGGAAGAGTTCGGTGCAGGAGGCCGGCGCGGCGCGCGCGGCAGGCGCGGTCGGCGGCGGGAACGCGGCGTGGGACATGGACAGGGTCGCGGCGAGGCGGCGGGCAGGACGGACCGAAAGACGGGCCCGGAAATGCACAACGGCCCCGAAGGGCCGTTGTGCTGCACCGCGGATGCGCGGGCGCCCTCAGGCGCCCGACACGATCACAGCTTGCGGATGTTCGCGGCTTGCGGGCCCTTCTGGCCTTGCTTGACTTCGAACTCGACGCGCTCGTTCTCGGCCAGGCTCTTGAAGCCATTGCCCGTGATGTCACGGAAGTGGGCGAAAACGTCGGGGCCGCCGCCGTCCTGGGCGATGAAGCCAAAGCCCTTGGCGTCGTTGAACCACTTCACGGTACCGGTTTGAACAGACATGAACATTCCTTCAGAGAAAACGCCCGGGCGACATGCCGGGGCGCATTCGCCGGCACGGAGGCCGGCGTCTGCAGGGACACGCAAGAAACGTCACGCAGGGGATCGAACCGGAACGACGTCGGCTGGGTTTCAGCCGCATCGGATGGAGCACAACCTCGACGGAGCACGAACTTGAAGCATCACCACAAGCGGCGCAGTGTAGCGGGATGCCGCATGCGCCACCGCCTCATCGCATCAGCGCGGCGCCGCGCCGGCCTCGGCCCGGTCGGCCACGCGCGGCAGGTGCTCGGCCGAGGTGACGCCCATGGAGACGTAGAGGCTGCTGAGCGCGTCGATGCCGATCTCGGCGGGACGGACCCAGTCGGCGGGCACGTAGAGCAGCCCGCCGCCGACCGGCACGGGCGCGGTCGGCAGCAGCACGGCCAGATGCGGCCGGTCGGCGATCAGCACGGGCTCAGGCGCCGAGAGCAGGCCCAGCACGGCCACGCCGGGCCGTTCGGCCCCGCCGAAGTGGCACCACACCGGGCTCATCGAGGCCAGGCCCGAGCCTTCGCGTTGGCCGATCAGGCCGACGAAGCGCTGGACCAGGCCGTAGACGTTGCGGACCAGGGGGATGCGCTGCATCAGCGCATCGACGGCACGCTGCAGGCCGCGCTGCAGGCCGGCCTCGGTCAGCAGGCCCAGCCCGAGCAGGCCCAGCAGCACCAGGCTCACGCCGATCAGGTAGCCGAGCTTCTCCGACTCGCCGGCGCCGAAGCCCAGGCGGATCAGGCCCTGGCCGATGGCGCTCTGCGGCCCGACCCAGGTCACCAGCAGGCGCCAGGCCCAGACGAAGATGGCCACGGTCGCGGCCAGCGGCAGGGCGGCGACCAGGCCGGTCAGCAGGAGGCGCAGCAGGGTTCGGGGGGCGGTGTTCACGGTCGTCTGGGGCACGGGAGCGGGCGGGGGGCCGACGGGCCCGCGGGCCCGTCCCCGGAACTCTAGCCGCCGAACGCGGCTCTCCTGCCGCGCCCCCCACAATCACGCCATGCTTGAACTTCTCTCGGCCCTGGGCCGGACCGTGCTTCGACTCGTCGCCCTGCTGCTGGGCCTGGCCTTCGGCCTGGGCCTGCTGCTGATGGGGCTGTGCGTGGCGCTGATCGTGATCGCCTGGAGCCTGCTGCGCGGGCGGCGGCCGGACGTGCAGTGGACGACCCACCGCCAGCGCGCGGGGGCGGCCTTCCGCCGCGGCTTCGGCCGGCCGGTGCAGACGGGCGAGATCGTCGACGTGGAACTGCGCGAGGTGCGCGATCCGAAGGACGAACCGCGCCTGCCGCCGCGCTGAGCGCAGGCCTCCCGGCCCGCGCCCGGCGCAGCGATCGATCAGGCCAGCATGTCGGCCCAGATGTTGCGCGCCCAGCCCATGGCGTAGGCCGCTTCCAGCTCGCTGCGCGCGGCGGACACGCCGCCCGAACCGGCGACCGTCTTGAAGGTCTTCTCAGCGGCTTCGTAGCGGTGCACGCTGGCGACGTGGATGACCTCCTTGTCGCCCACGAAGCTGTAGCAGGTGTTGGTCAGCATGGGGACCGGATTGACCTCGACCCCGGCCAGCTGCGCCACCACCGCCGCCGCCGCCACCTTGGCATGGCTGTTGGCCATGTGGCCGCTCTTGGGCATGAGGGGGGCGATCTGGATCGAGTCGCCCAGCACGTGGATGTCGGGGGCCGCGGTGGACTCGAAGGTCTGGTAGTTCACGTTGCACCAGCGGCCGTTGCTGTTGGCCAGGCCGGTGTCCACCGCGATCTTGCCAGCGCGCATCGGCGGCAGCACGTTGAGCACGTCGGCCTGCACATCTTCCTGCACGTCGAACTTGACGGTGTTGGTCTTGGCGTCCACGGCCACGGCCTTGTGCTGGCCGCGGAACTCGACCATGCCGGGGTAGAGCTCGCTCCAGGCCTTCTTGAACAGCGGGCCCTTGGAGGTCACGTCTTGGTTGGCGTCGAGGATCAGCACCTTGCTCTTCGGCTTGGCGCGCTTGAAGTAGGCCGCGACCATGCTGGCGCGCTCGTAGGGGCCGGGCGGGCAGCGGTAGGGCGCCTCGGGCACCACGATGGCGTAGGTTCCGCCGTCGGGCATAGCCTCCAGCTGCTTGCGCAGGGCCACGGTCTCGGGGCCCGCCTTCCAGGCCTGCAGGATGGTGCCGGCCTGCTGGGCGGCGGCCAGGCCCTCGATCTTGTCGAACTGCAGGTCGATGCCGGGCGAGAGGATCAGCTTGTCGTAGCGGATGCTGCCGCCGGAGGCCAGGCTCACGACCTTGGCCTTGGGGTCCACGCCGCTGGCGTAGTCGCGCACCACGGTCACGCCGTGGGCCTTGCCCAGCGCGCCGTAGCCGGTGGTCAGGTCGTCCAGGCCCTTGAGGCCGGAGACGACGAGGTTGGAGATGGGGCAGCTGACGAAGGCCGCGTTCGGCTCGATGAGCACCACGTCCAGGCCCTGGTTGGACAGCAGGCGCACGTACTTGGCGGCGGTGGCACCGCCGTAGCCGCCGCCCACCACCACCACGCGGGCGCTGGTCGGGACGCTGGCACAGCCGCTCAGGCCGGGGATGAGGCTGCCGAGCAGGCCGCCCGCTGCGGCACCCTGGAGAAGACGACGACGTTGCATGGTGTGGGGACTCCGGCTCACTTGGGTTGCTGCGCGGCGAAGTAGCCGGCCACGGCGTCGATCTGGGCGTCGGTGAAGCCCTTGGTCAGCTGGTGCATGACGGTGGCCGGGCGCTTGCCGTCGCGAAAGGCGGTGAGCTGCTCGACGATGTAGGCCTTGCCGAGGCCGGCCAGATGCACCATCGACTCGCCGGGCACCGCATGGCCGTCGGTGCCATGGCAGTTGGCGCAGGTGGCGGCCAGGCTGCGCAGATGCAGTCGCGCCGCATCGACGGTCTGGGCCTGCGCGGCACCCAGGGCCGCCACGCCGAGCACCAGGCCGGCGAGCAGGGATCGGGCATCAGGGAAACGGGGCATGAAGCGCTCTCCAGCTTGATAAATCAGTGATCAGTGATATATCTTGGCACGCGAGTCCGGGGGCGAACGTCCGGGTTAAACCCGGTCCGGCCTGCAAGGCGGAGGTCAGCTGCAGGGCCCATGGGCCCAAGCCGCTCGCGAGCTCCGCGCAGGCGCCGGCGCTGGCCCCTGCGCGCCGGCTCAGGGCTGCAGCGCGCGGGCAATGTCGGCCAGATCGGCCTCGCCCAGGCTGCCGGCCGCCTGGCGCAGGCGCAGCTGGCCCAGCAGCACGTCGTAGCGCGCCTTGGCCAGGTTGGCCTGGGTGGTGTAGAGCTGGGTCTGCGCGTTGAGCACGTCAATGTTCACCCGCACCCCGACCCGGTAACCCACCTGGGTGGCCTCCAGGGCAAGGCGGCTGGAGGCCTCGGCCGCCTCCAGGGCGCGCACCTGCGCCTCGCCCGAGAGCACGGTGAAATAGGCCTGCCGCGTGGTCTGGGCCAGGGTGCGACGGGCGTTGTCCAGGTCCTGGCGGGCGCGCTCGGCCAGCGAGATCGTCTCGCGCACCCGCGCGTCGACGCGGCCGCTGCTGAACACCGGCCAGTTGAACTGCAGGCCGAGCGAGGCGGTGGTCGTGGTGCCGACGCCGAAGCTGCCGGCCGAGGTGCCCGAGTTGCGCGACTTGCCGTAGCTGCCGACCAGGTCCAGCGTCGGCAGCTCGCCGCTGCGGGCCAGGCGGGTGTCGAGCTCGGCCACCTCCAGCACCAGGCGGGCGCGGCGGACGCCCGGGGCGGACTCGGTCTGCCCGGCCCAGCGCTCGACCTCGCCGGACGCGAGGGCGGGCAGGCGCACCGGCTGCGCCAGCGGCCGCGGGCTCACGCCCTCGCGGCCGACCAGCTGGTCCAGCGCGATCTGCGCGCTGCGCAGCGTGTTCTCGGCCGCCAGGCGCTGGGCGAGCGCCAGGTCGCCGCGCGACTGGGCCTCGCGGGTGTCGGTGATGGTGGCGGTGCCGACCTCGAAGTTGCGCTGCGCCGAGGCCAGCTGCTCGGCGATAGCGCGCTCGTTCTGGCGCGCGGTGGCCAGGGTGTCCTGGGCGGCCAGCACCGCAAAGTAGGCCTCGGAGAGGCGCAGGATCAGGTCCTGCTCGGCCTCTTCGAGCTGGGTCTGGGCGACGACGACATTGCGCTCGGCCTGCTGCAGCTGCACCGCGGTGGCCGGACTCAGCAGCGGCTGGGTGGCGCGCAGCTCGGCGGTCGGCCGGGTGTTGTAGATGGTGTCGCTGCGGGCGGGCGCGTCAGTCGCGCTGCGGGTGAGGCTGGCGCTGAGCGAGGCGCTCGGCCGCCGCACGGCGATCGCCTGGTCGAGGCGCTGCCGGGCGGCCTCGGCACTGGCCCGGGCGGCCAGGGTGCGGGCGTCGTAGGCCCGCGCCAGGGTGTGCAGCTCGGTCAGGCTCTGGGCCGAGGCGGCCGTGGCCAGGCCCAGCAGCAGACCCCCGCCGATCGCCCGAAAACCATGGGCCAGGCGCCGGGGCGCCGCGGAGATCCTGGACTTCGGGAAGGGCATCGGCTCGGGTCCTTGGGCATCGACGGGAGACAGCGTCCGGCCCCCGGGGCCGGGCGCGGGATCAGAAGCGGAAGGCCGAGGGCTCGGGGAAGCCGACCAGGCGCGGCGCGACGGTGTCGAAGATCTCCTCGCGGTCGTAGGCCTCGGGGCCGCGGCGGGTGACCAGCAGCGCGCGCATCACCGGCCCCTGGCCGACCACGGCCACCAGGCGGCCGCCGACGCGCAGCGAGGCCAGCAGGACCTCGGGCAGCACCGCGACCGAGCCCGACAGCACGATGGCGTCGAAGCTTTCGCCGGGCAGGCCCTGCGCGCCGTCGGCGCAGCGCACCTCGGCATTGAGGACCGCGGCGCGCTGCAGGTTCTGCTGCGCCAGGGCGGCCAGGGCCGGGCGGATCTCCAGGCTCAGCACCGACTGCGCCTTGTGCGCGAGCAGGGCCGCCATGTGGCCCGAGCCGGCGCCGATCTCGAGCACCCGCTCGTGCTTGCCCAGGCCCAGGGCCTGCAGCAGCCGCGCCTCGACCTTGGGCGCCAGCATCGCCTGGCCCTCGGGCAGGGGCACCTCGAGGTCCATGAAGGCCAGGCCGCGGTGCTCGCGCGGCACGAAGTCCTCGCGCTTGACCACGGCCAGCAGGCCGAGCACCGAGCTGTCCAGCACATCCCAGGGCCGGATCTGCTGCTCGATCATGTTGAAGCGGGCGTGTTCGACGTTCATGGCGGGCGGGGGCAGACGAAATAAGGGGCGGATTCTAGGAGCCGGCTCTTCGGCCGCGCTGACGCAGGGGGTCAGGCCCCGGGGGGCGCGGCGCCCAGACGGCGGCCGAGCCAGGCGCCCAGGCGGTCGAGGTAGACATAGACCACCGGCACCACGACCAGGGTCAGCAGCGAGGAGGTGATGACCCCGCCGATCACCGCCTGGCCCATGGGCGCGCGCTGCTCCGAGCCCTCGCTGAGCGCGAAGGCCAGCGGCACCATGCCGAAGATCATCGCCAGCGTGGTCATCAGGATGGGCCGCAGGCGCACGCGGGCGGCCAGCAGCAGGGCCTCGTCGCGACCCATCGCTCGCGGCGCCTCGCCGTCGGCGGCCACCTCGCCGCGGCGCGCACGGTTGGCGAAGTCCACCAGCAGGATGGCGTTCTTGGTGACCAGGCCCATGAGCATCACGATGCCGATGACCGAGAACATGTTCATCGTCGAGCCGAAGAGCATCAGCGCGCCGACCACGCCGATCAGCGTCAGCGGCAGCGAGCTCATCAGCGCCAGCGGCTGCAGGAAGCTGCGGAACTGCGAGGCCAGGATCATGTAGATGAAGATCACCGCCATCAGCAGCGCGCCGATGGCGTAGCCGAAGCTCTCCTGCATGTCCTTGGTCGCGCCGCCGAAGCGCCAGCGCGCGCCGGGCGGCAGGCTCTGGTATTCCATCAGGCGGCGCAGGTCGGCCGAGACCTCGCCCAGCGCGCGGCCGGAGACATTGGCCGTGATCTCGACCTCGCGCCGCAGGTCGCGGCGGTTGATCTGGCTGGCGCCGAGGCCCTCGGTCAGCGTAGCCACCTGGTCCAGGCGCAGCAGGCGCGGGCTGCCGTCGGCGTCGCGGCCGATGGGGATCTGCAGGCGCGCGACGTCCTGCGCCGCATCGCGGGCCTCGGGAGCCAGGCGGACCTTCAGGTCGTAGCTCTGGCCGTCGGGCGCGCGCCAGTCGCCGACGGTCTCGCCCGCCACCAGGCCGCGCAGCATGTCGGTCAGCTGGCCGACGGACAGGCCCAGGTCGGCCGCGGCCTCGCGGTGCACGTCGAGGTCCAGGGTCGGGCGGTCGGCCTTGAGGCTGCTGTCGAGATCGACCAGGCCGGGGATGCGGGCGATCTCCGGCAGCAGGCGGGCGTTGAGCTCCCGCAGCGTGGCCAGGTCGTCGGCCTGGATCGAGAGCGTGATCGGCTTGGTGCCGCCCACCGCGTCGAGCAGGCCGACCTGGGTGACGGTGATGCCGGCGATCTCGGCCAGCTTGCGGCGGATGGGCACGGCCAGCTGGTCGGCGCCGCGCTGGCGCAGGTGGCGGTCAACGAGGCGCACCAGCACCGTGGCCTGGTGGCTGCCCTGGGCCTGGCCGCTGTTGAGGGTGATCAGGGTCTGGCGCACCTCGGGGAAGCTGCGCAGCGCCGCCTCCACCGCCAGCGCGCGCTGCTCGGTCAGCGCCAGCGAGGTGCCGGGCGGGGTGTGGAAGCTGACCTGGGTCTCGCCGAAGTCGGCGCGCGGCACGAACTCGGTGCCCAGCCGCGGCAGCAGGCCCAGGGCCAGCAGCAGGCTGCCCAGCGCGGCCAGCAGCGTCAGGCGGCGGTGCCGCAGCGACCAGCCGAGCAGCCGGGCGTAGCCGTGTGCGCTGCGCGCCAGGCCGCGGTCGATCCAGGCGGTCAGGCGGCCCAGGGTCTGCGCGTACAGGCGGGCTGCGCGCCCGGCCGGCGGAGCGTCGCCCTGCAGGCGGTGGATGGACGGGTCGTGCCAGACGCTCGACAGCATGGGGTCGAGCGTGAAGCTGACGAACATCGAGATCAGCACCGCCACCACGATGGTCAGGCCGAACTCGTGGAAGAACTTGCCGATGATCCCGCCCATCAGCCCGACTGGCAGGAAGACGGCGACGATCGACAGCGTGGTGGCCAGCACCGCCAGGCCGATCTCGGCCGTGCCGTCCAGCGCGGCCGGCCGGGCGGCCTTGCCCATCTGCACGTGGCGCACGATGTTCTCGCGCACGACGATGGCGTCGTCGATCAGCAGGCCCACGCTCAGGCTCATGGCCATCAGCGTGATCATGTTGATCGAGAAGCCCATCACCGCCATGAAGGCGAAGGTGCCGATCAGCGCGATCGGCAGCGCCAGGCCGGTGATGACGGTGGAGCGCCAGCTGTTGAGGAAGAGGAAGACGATGCCGATGGTCAGCAGCGCGCCCTCCAACAGGGTCTGGCGCACGTTCTTCACCGCCACGCGGATCGGCCGCGCGCCGTCGCGCACCACCTCCAGCGCCATGCCCGGCGGCAGCTCGGCCTGCAGCTCGGCCACGGTGCGGCTCAGGCCGTCGACCACGTCCACGGTGTTCTCGCCCTGCGACTTCAGCACCTCCAGGGCCAGGGTACGGCGGCCGTTGTAGAGGGCCAGGGTGTCGATCTCCTGCGGGCCGTCGACGATGTCGGCCACCTGGCCCAGGCGCACCGCCTTGCCGGCCTGCTGGCCGACGACCAGCTCGCGCAGGGCCTCGGGCTGCGCGACCCGGCCGCGAACCTGCAGCACGCGCTCCTGCGTGGCCGAGCGCACGGTGCCGGCCGGCAGGTCGCGGTTCTCGGTGCGGACGACGCGCAGCACCGCGTCGATGCCGATGCCGTGCGCGGCCAGGGCCTCGGGCCGCAGGTAGACATTGACCTCGCGCTGCACCGCGCCGACCAGGCTCACGGCGCCCACGCCGCGCACGTTCTCGAGCCGCTTCTTGAGCGTCTGCTCGGCATAGCTGCTGAGCGCGACCGGCGGGTGGCGGCCGTCAGGCGAGGTGAGCGCGACGGTGAAGATCGGCCGGCTGGCCGGGTCGAAGCGGGTGACCTGCGGCTCCTCCACCTCGTCGCGCAGGCGCGGGCGCAGGGCGGCCACCTTCTCGCGCACGTCCTCGGCGGCGCGGCGGCTCTCGATGTCCAGGTTGAACTGGATGATCACGACCGACTGGCCCTCGTAGGAGCGCGAGGTCAGCAGGTTGATGCCGGCGATGGTGTTGATCGCCTCCTCGACCTTCTCGGTCACCTCGGACTCGACGATCTCGGGCGAGGCGCCGGGGTAGGCGATCTGCACCACGACGACCGGAAACTCGATGTCCGGGAACTGGTCGACCTTGAGCCGCTGCAGCCCGAACAGGCCCAGCACCACCAGCGCCAGCATCACCATGGTCGCGAGGACCGGGTTGGCGATCGAGACCCGGGTGAACCACATGCTCAGCGGGCCCCGGCCGAGGCGGCCGCGGCCGGGGCCGCCGCCTCGAAGCGCACCGTGCTGCCGGCGCGCGGCGCGCTGACCGAGCCGGCCAGCACGCGCAGCGGCGCGGCCACCGTGGCGGGCGGCAGGCCCTCGACGATCTCGACCAGCGGCTCGCCGCCGGCCTCGCCGGCCTCGCCGCGGCGGCCGGGCTTGACCTGCGCCTCGACGACCCGGTCGCCATCGACCCACAGCACGCGCGGGGGGCTGCGGTCGGTGCGCAGCGCGGAGCGCGGCACGGCGAAGGCGGTCTCGCGCGCCAGCTCCAGCGAGCCGTTGACGAAGAGGCCGTGGCGCAGCGCCGGATGGGCGTCCAGCGCGAGATAGGCCACCGCCGAGCGCGTGCCCGGGTCGGCCGCCGGGTTCAGCCGCGCCAGGCGCGCCGGCAGGGACTGCGGCAGGCCCTCGACCTGCAGCCGCGCCGGCGCGCCGAGCTTGAGCTCGGGCAGCGCCTGGGGCGGCACGGCGACCACGGCCTCGATGCGGCGCAGGTCGACGATCTCGACCACCTTGGCGTCCAGCGCCAGCCGCTCGCCGGGCTGGGCCAGACGCTGCGAGACCTGGCCCGTGATCGGGGCGCGCAGCAGCGCGTCCTCCAGCTGGCGGCGCGCCAGGTCGGCGGCGGCGCGGGCGGCCTGCAGGGTGGCCCGGGCGGCCGCCGCGTTGGACACCGAGGTGTCGAGCGCATTGCGCGAGATGAAGCCCTGGCCGACCAGGGCGCGGTTGCTCTCCAGCGTGGTCTCGGCGATCTGCAGCTGGGCGGCGGCCTGGGCGGCCTGCTCCTCGGCCTGGCGCAGGCGCAGGCGGCTGTCGCGGTCGTCGATGCGGCCGATCACCTGGCCGGCCCGCACCGGGTCGCCCTCGCGCACCTCCAGCCGCAGCAGCTCGCCGGCCAGGCGGGCCTTGACGAGGGCGGTGTCCACCGCCTGCAGCGGACCGGCCACCTCCAGGGTGCGCACCAGCTCGCGCGGCCGGGCTTCGACCCAGTCGCCCGGCTGCAGGCGCAGCACGGCGGCCTCCGGGGCCGAGGCCGCGTCGGGCAGCGCCTCGGCCGGCGGTGCGGGCCGGCAGGCGGCCAGCAGCAGACCCAGCAGGGGAATCAGCGGCGGCAGGGGCCGCAGGACGGCCGCACCCAGGCGCGACCCCGGGCGCCGCAGGCCGGCGCGGCAGCGGGCGGCGGCGCTCACGCCCGGCGCACCCGGGCGGTGGCGGCCGGCGGCAGGCGCAGGCCGTCGAGCACCAGGTCGGCGATGCGCTCGACGACTTCGGCCGGGTCGACCGGCGAGGCCAGCTGCGGACAGCTGGCGGCGGTGTGCTGTTGCATGACGAGGAAGAGCATGGGGGCCATCAGCGCAGCCACGGTGCTGTCGAGCGGCATGGGGCGGAACTCGCCGCGCTCGATGCCGCGCTGCAGCACCTGGCGCCACAGCGCCCGGGCCGGTTCGATGACGGCCGTTTCGTAGTAGCTGGCCAGGGCCGGGAAGTTGCAGGCCTCCGACATCATCAGGCGGCAGATGCCGCCGCAGCGGGCCTCGCCGGCGCTGGTCCACCAGTCGCGCAGCATCTGCCGCAGCAGCTCGGCGCTGGAGCCCTCGAAGCCGTCAAGCCGGTCCTGGCTCTCGGCGATTTCGCGGGTGATGTTCTGCGCGATCACCGCCTTGAGCAGGTCTTCCTTGCTCGGGTAGTAGAGGTAGAGCGTGCCCTTGGAGACCCCGGCGCGTTCGGCCACCTCCTCGGTGCGCGTGGCCGCGAAGCCCTTCTCGACGAAGAGGGCCAGGGCCGCGTCGAGCAGTTCCTGCGGCCGGGCAGCCTTGCGGCGCTGGCGGGCCGGCACGCCTTCGACGGCGCGCCCCGCGGTCGGCGACGCGGCCGGGGACGGGAGGACGGAGGAGCTCATGGGGGCGGAGGCGGGCCGGGGGAGGACGGGAAGCCCCCACGCGGCTGACGGTTTACTGACTGACCGGTCAGTATGGTGCCCGGCGGACCGGTCCCGGTCAAACCGAAGGTCTTGCGGCCGAGTGCGGCCCGGGGTCAAGCCCCGGGGGGCTCCGGGGGTGGGGCCGGGGGGCTTCCTAGAATGCCGCGACCATGAAAGGCTGCAGATGAGGCGTCGGACAGCGAAGTGGGCGGGCCTGGCGTTGCTGGCCGCCCTGGCGGGAGGGCTGCTGTGGGCCCTGCGCGGCCCGGATGCACCGCCGACGGACTGGCGCACCGTGACCGTGGAACGCGGTCCGCTGGAGGCCGTGGTCTCGGCCACCGGCACGGTCAACCCGGTGCTGTCGGTCAATGTCGGCAGCCAGGTCTCGGGCCAGCTGGCCGAGGTGAGCGCCGACTTCAACACCGAGGTGCGCGAGGGCCAGGTCATCGCCCGCATCGACCCCAAGACCTTCGAGCTGCGCGTGCAGCAGGCCCGGGCCGACCTGGAGGCCGCGCGCGCCCAGGCCGGCACCGCCGCCGCCGGCGTGGTGGCCGCCGAGGCCAACACCGCCCGCGCGCGGCTGGAGGCGCAGAACGCCGAGCGCGACCTGGCGCGCCGCCGCGGCCTGCGCGAGCAGGGCTTCATCTCGGCCGCCGAGTTCGACACCGCCACCAACCTGGCCGCCACCCTGGCCGAGGCCGCGCGCGCCGCCGAGGCCCAGGCCGGCGTGGCCCGGGCCCAGGCGGAAAGCGCGCGGGCGGCCATCCGCCAGCGCGAATCGGTGCTGGCCTCGGCCGAGGTCGACCTGGGCCGGACCGTGATCCGCTCGCCGGTCGACGGGGTGGTGATCAAGCGCAGCATCAGCGTCGGCCAGACGGTGGCCGCCAGCCTGCAGGCGCCCGAGCTTTTCATCATCGCCCGCAACCTGCGCGACATGCAGGTCGAGGTCTCGGTGGACGAGGCCGACATCGGCCGCGTGCAGCCGGGCCAGTCGGCCAGCTTCACCGTCGACACCTACCCCGAGCAGACCCAGCTCGGCCAGGTCGAGCAGGTCCGCAAGTCGGCCAACAACGTGCAGAACGTGATCACCTACACGGCCGTGGTGCGCTTCGCCAACCCCGACGGCCGGCTGCTGCCCGGCATGACGGCCAATGTCCGGATCGCGACCGACCGCCGCGAGGACGCGCTGAAGATCCCCAACGCCGCCCTGCGCGTGAAGGTGCCCGAGGCGCTGCTGCCCGCGGGGGCGGCCTCGGCGGCGGCCAGCGGACCGCCGCGCGCCGGCCGGCGCGCCGAGGCCGGCCGCCGGGGCGAGGGCGAGGGGGCCCGCGGCGCGGCTGGCGCCAGCCTGAGCCGCGGCCGGATCTGGCGCCTGCTGCCCGACGGCACGCCCCAGGAGCTGCGCGTGCGCCTGGGCCTGAGCGACGGCAGCAGCACCGAGGTGCTGCCGCCCGAGAAGACCGAGCCCGGCGCCCCCGCGCCGCTGCAGCCGGGCGACCTGGTGCTGGTGGCCTCGCCCCCGGCGCCCGAGGCCGCGCCCGGCCTGCTCAACCAGCTCTTCGGCGGCCAGCAGGGCAAGACCCCGCAGCCGGCCGCGGCGCCGCGGGTGCGCTTCTGAGCGCGGACGCCATGGCGCTGATCCAGCTGCGCGGCGTCACCAAGGTCTACCGCCCGCCGGGCGGCAGCGCCGAGCAGACCGTGCACGCGCTGCGCGGCGTGGACCTGGAGATCGGGGCCGGCGAGTTCGTCGCGATCATGGGCAGCTCGGGCTCGGGCAAGAGCACGCTGATGAACATCCTCGGCGCGCTCGACCAGCCCAGCAGCGGCCAGTACCGGCTGGACGGCGAGGCCGTCGAGCAGCTCTCGGGCGAGGCGCTGGCCGCGCTGCGCAACCGCCGCATCGGCTTCGTCTTCCAGCAGTTCAACCTGCTGCCGCGCACCTCGGCGCTGGAGAACGTGGAGCTGCCGCTGGTCTATGCCGGCGTCGCGCCGGCCGCACGGCGCACGCGGGCGCGGGCCTGCCTGGAGCTGGTCGGCCTGGGCGCGCGCACCGACCACACGCCGGCCCAGCTCTCCGGTGGCCAGCAGCAGCGGGTGGCGATCGCCCGCGCGCTGGTCAACCGCCCCAGCCTGCTGCTGGCCGACGAGCCCACCGGCGCGCTCGACAGCGCGACCTCGGAAGAGGTTATGCAGCTGCTGAGCCGGCTCAACGCCGAGGGCATCACCCTGGTGCTGGTGACGCACGAGCCCGACATCGCCGCCTGGGCGCGGCGGATGATCGTGGTGCGCGACGGCCAGGTGGTGGAGGACCGGCCGCTGCCGCCGCGCCCGGCCACCGCCCCCCCCGCCACGGGCGCCGCCGAGGTGCGGCCATGAGCCTGTGGGCCGCCTTCCGCGCCGCCTGGCGCGCGCTGCATGCCAACTGGCTGCGCAGCGCGCTGACCATGCTGGGCATCGTGATCGGCGTGGCCGCGGTCATCACCCTGGTAGCCATCGGCGGCGGCGCGCAGGCGCGGGTGGCCGAGAACATCCGCGCGGTCGGCGCCAACCTGCTGCTGATCGTGCCCGGCACGCTGAACACAGGCGGCGTGCGCGGCGGCGCCTCGACCAGCCCGCGGCTGACCGAGGACGACGCCCGCGCCATCGCCCGGGAGGTGCAGGGCGTGGCCGAGGCGAGCCCCTCGGTCTCCGGCACCGTACAGGTGGTGGCCGGCAACAGCAACTGGGCGACCCGGGCGAACGGCATCGGCTTCGGCTTCCTGG
>CAYSQO010000049.1:0-15832 GCA_964433315.1 uncultured Rubrivivax sp. | reverse complement strand
CGGTCATCTTGGCGTTGATCGGGCCCTTGCCGTCGATGGGCTGGCCCAGCGCGTTCACCACGCGGCCGATCAGCTCGGGGCCGACGGGCACTTCCAGGATGCGGCCCGTGCACTTCACGGTGTCGCCTTCGGAGATGTGCTCGTACTCGCCCAGGATCACGGCGCCGACGGAGTCGCGCTCGAGGTTCAGCGCGAGGCCGTAGGTCGGCTGGCCGTCCTTGGTCGCGGGGAACTCCAGCATTTCGCCGGCCATCGCGTCGGACAGACCGTGGACACGGACGATGCCGTCGGTGACCGACAGCACGGTGCCCTGGTTGCGCACGTCCGCGGAGGCGCCGAGGCCCTCGATGCGGCTCTTGATCAGTTCGGAAATTTCAGCGGGATTGAGTTGCATCGTGTGCTCCCAGTCGGGTCCAGCGGCTCGTGGGCCAGGGCTTGCGGGCGCTGCTGTCCAGGGGTGATTCGGTGCCGTCGCGCTCGCGCCCTCAGGCGGTGAGCGAGACCTTCATGCGTTCGAGGCGGGCGCGCACCGAGGTGTCGAGCACCTGGTCGCCGACGACGACGCGCACGCCGCCGATCAGCTCCGGGTCCAGGACCACGGACGCGTTGAGCTTGCGGCCGAAACGCTGTTCGAGCGTCGCGACCAGATCCGCGAGTTGCCCGTCGTCGATCGCGAAGGCGCTGTGGATCACGGCATCGGCCGCGCCGCTGGACGCATTGACCAGGGCTCGGAACTGTGCCGCGACCTCGGGCAGGGCGGCCAGGCGGCCGTTGTCGAGCAGCACGCGCAGGAAGTTGCGCACACCGTCCTCGACGCCCTGACCACTGGCAGCAAGCAACACCTCTTCGACCTGCGACACGGTCACCTTGGGGTTGTCGGCAAAGGCCCGGAGATCGGCGTCGACCGCGACGGCGGCCAGCGCATCGATCTGTCGACCCCAGGCCGCCACGTCGCCCTGGCGGGCGACCTGGAACAGCGCGTCGGCATAAGGCCGGGCGAGGGTGGCAAGCTCGGCCATGGTCAGAGCTCCGTCTTCAGGCGGGTCAGCAGGTCGGCGTGAACGCCGGCGTTGACCTCGCGACGCAGGATCTGCTCGGCGCCCTTGACCGCCAGCGAGGCAACCTGCTCGCGCAGGGCTTCACGGGCACGGACGACCTGCTGGTCGGCCTCGGCCTTGGCATCGGCAACGATCTTGGCGGCCTCTTCGACGGCGCGACGCTTGGCGTCCTCGACGATCGCCAGGGCACGCTTGTCGGCGTCGGCGATGCGCTTGGTCGTTTCCTCACGGGTCGCGACCAGCTGCTCCTCCACGCGCTTGTTGGCGGTGGCGAGCTCGGACTTGGCGCGATCCGCGGCGGCGAGACCGTCGGCGATCTTCTGCGCGCGCTCATCAAGGGCCTTCGCAAGCGGCGGCCAGATGAAGCGCATCGTGAACCAGACAAGGATCGCAAAGACGATCGCTTGCAGGATCAGGGTGGCATTGATATTCACGACTCGATCCTTTCGTTCGTGAAAGGCTCGTCAGCGATCAGGCGGCCAGTTGGAAGGGGTTCGCGAAGGCGAAGAGCAGGGCGATGGCGACGCCGATCAGGAAGGCCGCGTCGATCAGGCCGGCCAGAATGAACATCTTGGTCTGCAGTTCGTTGATCAGCTCGGGCTGGCGGGCCGAAGCTTCGAGGAACTTGCCACCCATCAGGGCAATACCGATCGACGCGCCGATGGCGCCCAGACCGACGATCAGACCGCAAGCCAGCGCGACGAGGCCGAGGATGTTTTCCATGATGACTCCTAGTGAGTTTTGGTGAGGGAACAGAGAAAGAGATCAGTGAGCGTCGTGCGCCTGACCGACATAGATCAGCGTCAGCATCATGAAGATGAATGCCTGCAGCGTGATCACAAGGATGTGGAACAAGGTCCACACAGTACCCGCGACGAGATGGCCGATGGCCAGCCCGACACCGGTAACCGACAGCGTGAACGCACCGCCCATCAGCGCGATCAGCATGAACACGAGTTCGCCGGCGAACATGTTGCCGAACAGCCGCATGCCGTGCGAGACGGTCTTGGCCAGGAACTCGATCATCTGCATCAGGAAGTTGATCGGATAGAGCACGACCTTGTCGCCGAACGGCGCCGCGACCAGCTCGTGAGCCCAACCCCCGAGACCCTTGATCTTGATGTTGTAGACCAGGCAGACCACCAGCACGCTGCACGACAGACCCAGGGTCGTCGACAGGTCGGCGGTCGGGACCACGCGCAGGTAGTCCTTGAAGCCCAGCGCCGGGCCGGCCGAGTGCCAGAACGCCGGCAGCAGGTCGACGGGCAGCATGTCCATGAAGTTCATCAGGAAGATCCAGACGAACACGGTCAGCGCCAGGGGCGAGACCAGCTTGCGGCTCTTCTCGTTGTGGATCACGCCCTTCGCCTGGTTCTCGACCATCTCGAAGAGGATTTCAACGAAGGCCTGGAACCGACCCGGCACGCCAGCGGTCGCATGGCGGGCGGCACGCCAGAGCGTGAAGCAGCCGATCAGGCCGAGCACCACCGAGAAGAAGACCGAGTCCAGGTTGAACACGCTGAAGTCGACGATCGAGGTCTGCTTGACGCTCTCGAAGTCGAAGTTCTTCTGCAGGTGCTGGAGGTGGTGAACGATGTATTCGCCGGCGGTCGGGCCGTGTCCTTCGCTTGCCATGTCTTGCGTCTCTTTCGATCGTCGTTCATCGACCCCGCCGCAGCAGGGCCACCCATCCAGCTTTCAGGCTCACCACCAGGGTGACGACCAGGGCCACCCAATCGACCCCCGGATGCAGCCAGGCGACGAGCGCCAGACCGATCAGCATGGCCGCGACCTTGACCCCTTCGAGCACGAAGAAGCCCATCAGCCGCCATGGCGCCGGAGTGCCTTCGAGCCGCCGCAGACCGAGGGCCATCAGCAGCGCAGGAAGCACCACGATGGCCGCGCCGATGCACGCCGCCTCCAAGGCCGGAATCCGCCCCGAGAACACCCCCCAGGCCACGGCGCACAGCCCACCGACCAGGGCCTGCATCGCCACGAGGCGAAGCGGCGACCCGACCGCGGGGTGCGCTGCGCGCCAGGCCTCGGCCTGCGCGCGGGTCCAGGGAGTCCCCGGGGGCTCGTCAACAAGCCCGTCGTCCACCGGGTCGTCGACCGACCACGTGGCACGATGACGCTCCAGCGTCTTGTGCGCCACCTCGGTCGGCCCCGGGTTCGCGGGCTGCGCGCGGTCTGAAAGGTCCACGCGGGCATCGCTCATCGGGGGTCATCTCCGGCAAACTCATCGAGTGTACGTGATTACCCTCACGATTGACCAGCCCCTCGGACACGGCACGCCCCGGATCCTGTCGCGGGCCCTTCACTGGCTCGGCGGATGCGCGCTCGCCCTGCTGCTGGCGGCCTGCCAGCACGGGCCCCAGGCCCTGCCGCCGGACACGCCGGCGCACCATGGGCCGTCCGGCTTTCGCAACACCCCGGAGACGATCGAGGACAAGGGCCTCCTGACCTTGCTGAAGTGGCGCTGGCAGGCCTGGCGCGAGGACCTGCCGCCGCCGCCCCGGACCCCGGTGCCGCAGCAGGCGCCGGACCTGGACTTCCTGCACCGCAACGCCCGGGCCGGCGAGGCGATGGAGCCGGCGCTCACCTGGATCGGCCACGCCAGCACGCTGGTGCAGCTCGGGGGCCTGAACCTGCTGTTCGACCCGAACTTCAGCGAGCGGGCCTCGCCGCTGGGCTGGATCGGCCCCAAGCGTGCGCAGCCGCCGGCGCTGACACCGGCCACGCTGCCGCGCATCGATGCGGTGCTGATCTCGCACAACCACTACGACCACCTCGACCTGCCGAGCCTGAAGGCGCTGGCCGCCCAGGCCGGCGGGCCGCCGCGGTGGGTCGTGCCGCTGGGCGTGGGCCGGCTGCTGCGCGAGGAGGGCCTGCCCGGGGCGGCGCAGGCCCTCGAACTCGACTGGTGGCAGGAGGCCGCGCTGCCCGGCGCGGCCGGCCCCGTCGCCGTGGCGCTGACCCCGGCGCGGCACTGGTCGCGGCGCGGCCTGAACGACCGCAACCGCACGCTGTGGGGCGGCTTCGCGGTGTTCGCGCCCGAGCTGCATCTGGTCTACACCGGCGACACCGCCTACTCGGACGACTTCCAGGCCATCCGGACGCGCTACGCCACCCGCCAGTCGCCCGCCCTGGGCGGCGGCTTCGACCTGGCCCTGATCCCGATCGGCGCCTACGAGCCCCGCTGGTTCATGCGCGCGCAGCACAACAACCCCGAGGAGGCGGTGCAGATGCACGAAGACCTCGGCGCCAAGCAGTCGGTGGGCGTGCACTGGGGCAGCTTCGAACTCAGCTTCGAGCCGCTGGACCAGCCGCCTCGCGACCTGGCCGACGCCCGCCGAGCCCGCGGCCTGCCGGAGGCCGCCTTCCGCACCCTGGCCGTCGGCGAGACGCTGAAGCTGCCGCGCCGGGCGTCCGGCCCGGCCACTCAGTAGATGGCGCGTGCGCCCTCGGCGCCCGGGCGCAGGTCGACGCGCAGGTAGTGCGCACCGGGCAGGGGGTTGAAGTAGAAGGGCGGCACCTCGACGAAACCCAGCGAGGCATACAGGCCGCGGGCGGCCTCCATGTCGTCCAGGGTGTCGAGCAGCAGGGCGGAGTAGCCGGCCTGCATCGCCCCGTCGATGAGGGCCTGCGCCAGCCGCCGGCCCAGGCCGAAGCGGCGGAAGGCGGGGCGCACGTAGAGCCGCTTCATCTCGCAGGCATTGGGCGCGTCGGCGTCGGGCCGCGGGCGGAAGGCGCCGCAGCCGGCCAGCTCGCCCGCGCACCAGGCCAGCAGCAGCAGGCCGCCGGGTTCGGCGTAGTCGCCGGGCAGGCCGGCCAGCTCGGCCTCGAAATCCTGGAAGGCCAGGTCCACGCCCAGGGCCTGCGCGTACTCGCGGAACAGCCGCCGGGCTGCCTCCAGCTCGGCCGGCGTGCGGGGACTCAGCAGCTGGACCTCGGGTGTCGCCATCGTGGGGCGACTTTAGCCGGCCCGCGCGCCCTGCCGGCCCGGGGGCTGGATCAGGACCCTCTGCGGCGCGGCCCCGGCGCCGCGGGCCCGGTCGACCCGGCCCACGCCGGACTCAGAGCGCCGCCACGGCCTGCAGGATCTCCTCGCGGCTCGGCAGTTCACTCAGAAGCTGCGCCGCCCCCGCCGGGCGGCCCGGGAACAGGGCATAGACCGGCACCCCGCTGCGGCCGAGGCGGCCCAGCTCGGCGGTGATGGCGGCATCGCGCATCGTCCAGTCGGCCCGCAGCTTCAGCACGCGCTTGCCCTCCAGCGCGGCCAGCACGGCGGCGTCGGCCAGCACGGTGCGCTTGTTGTACTGGCAGGTCACGCACCAGGCGGCGGTGAAGTCGACGAAGACCGGCTGGCCGGCGGCCTGCGCCGCGGCCACCCGCTCGGCCGACCAGGGCTGCCACTCGCCCAGCGGGCGCGCGGCGGCCGCTCCCACCGTCCCGGCCCCGGCACCGGCCTGCCAGGCCGGCCAGGCCAAGCCCAGGCTGGCCGCCAGCAGGGCGAGGCCCAGACCGCGCCAGACCGTGCGGCCCAGCGCGCCGGCCCAGGGCGTGGCCCAGGCCCAGGCCGCGAAGGCCAGGGCCAGCAGCAGGCCCAGCAGGCCGACCAGGCCGTCCACCCCCGTCTGCAGGCCCAGCACCCAGCCCAGCCAGACCACGGTGGCGAACATGGGAAAGGCCATCAGCATCTTGAAACGCAGCATCCACAGCCCCGGCCGCGGCAGCCGCCGGGCCAGGCCGGGCAGCGCGCTCAGCAGCAGGTAGGGCAGGGCCATGCCCAGGCCCAGCAGGGCGAAGACGAGCAGGGCCTGCGCGGTCGGCAGGGCCACCGCCGCACCGAGGGCCGCGCCCATGAAGGGCGCCGTGCAGGGCGAGGCCACGGCCACCGCCAGCACGCCCGAGAGCGCATCGTCCACCCGCGGATGGCGCGCCCGCAGCCCACCCAGGCCGGCCGGCAGCAGGCCGCCGATCTCGAAGACGCCGGCCAGGTTCAGGCCGATCAGGGTGAAGAGGACGGCCATGCCGGCGATGAAGGCCGGGCTCTGCAGCTGGAAGCCCCAGCCCAGCTGCTCGCCCGCCGCGCGCAGCGCCAGCAGGGCGCCGGCCAGCAGCAGGAAGCTGAGGATCACGCCGGCCGTGTAGGCCAGGCCGCCACCGATCAGGGCCCGGCGGTCCTCGCCGTGCTGGGCCAGGGCCAGGGCCTTGAGCGAGAGCACCGGGAAGACGCAGGGCATCAGGTTCAGGAGGGCGCCGCCCAGCAGCGCGCCCAGCAGCAGGGCCAGGCTCAGAGCCGGCGGCTCGGCCGGCGCGGCGGCGCGGGCCCCGGCCGCCGCCAGCGCCGCCTGCAGGGCCGGCGGCAGCTCGACCGCCTCGACCGGCGGCAGGCCGCTGAGCGCGGCCTCCACCCGCAGCAGCACCGACTCGCCCCCGGCCGGGCCGGGCAGCACGCGCAGCACCACCGGCAGGCTCGCCGGGCTGCTGCTGCGCTGGGGGGACAACGGCCACGCGGCCTGCAACACCCCGCCCGCCCAGCGCAGGGCCGGCTCGGCGGCATGGTCGACCAGGGCCTCGACCTCGCTGTAGAGCTCGACCGGCCGGCCCTGCAGGGCGGCCGGCAGGCCGTCGACGCGCAGCGCCAGCGCCCCGGGATCGGCCGGCGCGGGCCGGGGGCCGTGGCCATCGTCGAGCGCTGGCGCCGAGGCCGCCGCGGCCGGCGCCGGCTGGTGGGTGGCCACGGCGCGCAGGCCGGCCAGGGCCTGCGGCCGCT
The DNA here is from genome assembly GCA_964433315.1 of uncultured Rubrivivax sp. Taxonomy (GTDB): domain Bacteria; phylum Pseudomonadota; class Gammaproteobacteria; order Burkholderiales; family Burkholderiaceae_C; genus Aquariibacter. The sequence goes on along the minus strand of CAYSQO010000049.1, from coordinate 8,995 downwards.
GGGCCCAGCTCGCCTCGAAGGCGCCGCGGTGCGCCGCCAGCGCACCCTGGGCCGGCAGGTGGATGCGGAAGTCGCCGCCGTCGGGGATGCACTCCTCCCGGCAGACCAGCCAGTCTGCGCGCAGCGCGACCTCCAGGCCCTCGCCGCGCCAGTCGGCCGGCAGCGTCAGGGCCACGGGCAGCAGCAGCTCGCCTTCGAAACCGTAGTTCACCAGCGGGCCCACCCGCAGGCGGTGCGGCACCGGCCAGTCGATGGGGCCGGCCTGCACGCCGGGAGGCAGCGTCCATTCCAGCCGGGTCGGCAGACCGGAATCGCCGGGGTTCTTCCAGTAGGTGTGCCAGTGCGGCTGGTGCTGCAGCTTCAGGCCCAGCCACATCGGCTTGCCCGGGCCCAGGCCCTCGGGGGCATGGGCGAGCAGCTCGGCGCGGACCTGCGGAGTCTCCACCACCGCACCCGGCGCGGTCGAGGCGGCCGGCGCGGTCCCCAGGGCCTGGGCCAGGGGACCGGCGGCCTGGGCGGCCAGCGCCGCGGCCATCAGAGCGGCCGCAGCCAGGCCGCGGCGCAGGCCGGCGGGCAGTCGATCGAGGCACAGGGCAGCGGACACGGCAGGGACTCGGGCGGGGACGGAGGGAAGGACGCAGGCCGGATTGGAACGGATCGCGGCCCGGGCTTCCCTGCCCGCCGCGCAAGGGCCCGACGCAGGCGGGGCCCTTTCCACGTTCCCGGGCGCCAGGCCGCCGCGGGCCGCGCGGCCCTCAGTGCCGCAGCATCCACAGCGCCGTCAGCACCAGCAGCGCGGCCGAGACGCGGTTGAAGCGCCGCATCCGCCGCCCCGGCACCGGGCCGCCGGCCAGCCAGCCGCGCAGGGATGCGCCCAGGGCGGCGTAACTGAAGTTGCTGGCGAAACCATAGACCGCCATCACCGCCAGCACGGTCAGCAGGCGCGGCAGGGCCGTGCCGGTCTCGCCCGGCCGCGGCAGGGCCCAGCCGGCGCTGAGGGTCAGGGCGAACATCCAGGCCTTGAGGTTGAGGAACTGCAGCAGCACGCCCTCGCGGTAGCCGAGCGGCCGGTCACGCGCCGCCGCCGCGGCCGGCCCGCCGTCGGCCCGGGCCAGGCGCCAGGCCAGGCTCAGCAGATAGGCCAGGCCCAGCAGCCTGAGTGCGCCGCGCAGTGCGGGCTCGGCCGCAACCAGGGCGCCCACCCCGCCAGCCACCGCCGCCATCAGCAGCAGCCAGCCACTGGGCACGGCCAGGCAGAAGGGCAGGGCGGCGCGCAGGCCGTGGCGGGCGGCCAGGGCGGTGACCAGCACGGTGTTGGGGCCGGGGGTGAAGGTCATGGTCGTTGCGAGCAGCAACAGGGCCAGCAGATCGTCCAGGGGCATGGGCCGAGTGTCGCGTGCGGCCCGGCGCGCCGGCGGGGCTTCGGCTGGATACACCTCGGGCTGCGGCGGCCGATAGAGTGCGGGGATGGATGAACCGACCGTGCCGATGGGCGAACCCGAGCTGTGGCGCGTCAGCGACTACCGCCGCGGCCTGACGCCCGGTGCCGGCGCCCCCCCGGTGGACCCGCGGCTGCGCGCCATCAGCCCCTCGCTCTATGCCGACCTGGCCCATGGCGGCGACGAGGGCCGGCCGGCCGACCTGCTCGAAGCCCTGGCCGCCTGCCTGCGCCATGGCTGCGCCGCCACGCTGCAGCTGGAGTGGGACGACCATGTGCTGCCGCTGACCCTGTTCCCGCGCGAGCGCCTCGTGCATGCCCCCCTCAGCGGCGGGCAGCTCTGGGCCCTGCCCTTCGCGCGGCTGCGCCTGATCGAGGTCGAGCCGGCGGCGCTGCGTCCGCCGGGCCGGCCCGGTGGACGCGGCGAGCCCGCCGGCGCCGCAGCACCGGAGCCGCCGCGCGCGCCGACCCGCCCGAGCGGCCCGCCGCTGACCGGGCCGCTGGGCCCCGACCTGCTGCCGCTGAACCCGCTGGATGTGGACTTCGAGCTGAACCTGCCCCTGCAGCCCGACGCGGCGCCCGAGCAGCCGCCGGAGGCCGAGCCGCAGGCCACCGGGGCCGACTGCCAGCCCCTGGCCCGCCTGGCCTGGGCATTGGCCCGGCATGGCCGGCGCGAGGCCCTGCTGCCCGGCATCGCCGGGCCGGCGCTGTACCGCTGCACCCCCGACAGCCAGCTCCCGGGTGACGCCCCGCCGGCCTGGCGCGAGGCGCTGCGGCGCCTGCGCGATCAGCCGGTCAGCGTGGAGACGGTGGCCGGCTGGCAGGGCATGGACGCTGCGCTGGCGCGGCGCCTGCTGAACGGCCTGTACCTGCAGTCGGGCCTGATCGTCAGCCGCTCGCACGTGGCCCTGACCTGGAGCGCCTGGTTCGGCGCCCTGCTCGGACCGGCCGAGCGCTAGGGGCTCAGCCGCCCAGCGCCTCCCAGCGCTCCAGGGCGGCCAGCAGTTCCTCGTCGAGGGCGGCGTGACGGGCCTGCAGGGCCTGGAACTCGGCCCCGCCGACGGCGGCGTAGAGCCCCGGGTCGGCCAGGCGCGCGGCCAGCGCGGCCTGCTCGGCCTCCAGGGCCTCGATGCGGCCGGGCAGGGCCTCCAGCTCGCGCTGCTCCTTGTAGCTGAGCTTGCGCCTGGCGGGGGCGGGCGCCGCGGCGGCTGCGGGGGCCGCGGGAGCCGGCGCCGGCGCCGGCGCGGCAGCCGCCGATGCCGCCGCGCCCGCCCGGGCCCCGCGGGCCTCGCCCGCCTGCAGCGCGGCGGCCCGGCGCGACTGGATCAGCCAGTCCTCGATGCCGCCTTCGTACTCCTTCCAGCGGCCCTCGCCCTCGGCGACCAGCACGCTGGTCACCACCGCGTCGACGAAGCGCCGGTCGTGGCTGACCAGGAAGACGGTGCCGGGGTAGCTGGCCAGCAGTTCCTCCAGCAGCTCCAGGGTCTCGATGTCCAGGTCGTTGGTCGGCTCGTCGAGCACCAGCACATTGGCCGGCTGCGCGAACAGCCGGGCCAGCAGCAGGCGGTTGCGCTCGCCGCCCGACAGGGTGCGCACCGGCGCCTGGGCGCGCTGCGGCGGGAAGAGGAAGTCGCCCAGGTAGCCGATGACGTGCTTGCGGGTGCCGCCGATCTCGACCCAGTCGCTGCCCGGGCAGAGGGTCTCGGCCAGGGTCTTCTCCGGGTCCAGCACCTCGCGCAGCTGGTCGAAGTAGGCCACCGTGCGCTTGGTGCCGGTGCGCACCGTGCCAGTGTCGGGCGCCAGCTCGCCGAGGATGAGCTTGAGCAGGGTGGTCTTGCCCGCGCCGTTGGGGCCGACGATGCCCAGGCGGTCGCCACGCAGCACGGTCAGGTCCAGGCCCTGCACCACGGTGCGCGGGGCGCCCTCGGGCGTGGGCCAGGCCTTGGACACGCCCTCCAGCACGGCCACGAGCTGGCCGCTCTTCTCGCCGGCGTCCAGGTCCAGCTTGACGCGGCCGACCTGGTCGCGCCGCGCCGCACGGGCCGCGCGCAGGCCTTCGAGCCGGCCGATGCGGGCCACGCTGCGGGTGCGGCGCGCCTCCACGCCCTGGCGCACCCAGACCTCCTCCTGCGCCAGCAGCTTGTCGGCGCGCGCGTTCAGCAGGGCCTCGGCCTCCAGCTCGCGCTGCTTGGTGGCCTCGTAGGCGCTGTAGCGGCCGGGGTAGCTGCGCAGGATGCCGCGGTCCAGCTCGACGATGCGGGTGGCCACCGCGTCCAGGAAGCTGCGGTCGTGGGTGACCACGATCAGCGCGCCGCGCCAGTCGGCCAGCAGCTCCTGCAGCCAGACGATGGCCTCCAGGTCCAGGTGGTTGGTCGGCTCGTCGAGGAAGAGCACCTCGGGCTGGGCGACCAGGGCCTGGGCCAGGGCGACGCGCTTCTTCAGCCCGCCCGAGAGGCTGGCCACCGCGCGCGCCGGGTCCAGGCCCAGGCGCTGCAGGGTGGCGTCGACGCGCTGCTCCCAGGTCCAGCCGTCCAGGGCCTCGATGCGGGTCTGGATCGCGTCGAGGTCGTCGCCGTCCTGGTGGGCCTCGTAGCGCGCGCGCAGGGCCTTGGCCTCGGCCACGCCCTCGGACACGGCGTCGAAGATGCTGGCCCCGGGCGCGAAGGCCGGCTCCTGCGGCAGGTAGTGGCGGCGCAGGCCCTGCTGCTGCTGGAGCAGGCCGTCATCGAGCTTCTCCAGCCCGGCCAGCACCTTGAGCAGCGAGGACTTGCCGCTGCCGTTGCGGCCGATCAGGCCCAGGCGCTCGCCGGCCTCCAGGCTGAGGCTGGCGCGGTCGAGCAGGGCCCAGTGGCCGTAGGCGAGCTGGGCGTCGGTGAGGGAGAGCAGGGCCATGGGGTGCGTTCAAGTGAACGCGGATTGTCCCCGCTGGCCCGGGGTCGCCCGGGGCACCCGCCGCGCCGGGCGGGCGGGCGGCTCAGCGGGCGGCCTGCACGCGGCGCTCCACCGCGTCGAGGAAGAGGGCGCCCAGGTCCAGGCCGCTGGCCTTCGTGATCTCCTGGAAGCCGGTGGGGCTGGTGACGTTGATCTCGGTCAGGCGTTCGCCGATCACGTCCAGACCCACCAGCGTCAGGCCGCGCGCGGCCAGCACCGGGCCCAGGGCCTCGGCGATGCGGCGGTCGGCGTCCGAGAGCGGCTGCACCACGCCCTTGCCGCCGGCGGCCAGGTTGCCGCGCACCTCGCCGCCCTGAGGAATGCGGGCCAGGGCCCAGGGCACGGCCACGCCCTCGATCAGCAGGATGCGCTTGTCGCCCTGGGCGATGGCCGGCTCGAAGCGCTGCACCATCACCGTCTGCGCGCCGTGGCGGTTGAGGGTCTCGACGATGCTGCCGAGGTTGAGGCCGTCCTCGCGCACGCGGAAGATGCCCATGCCGCCCATGCCGTCGAGCGGCTTGAGGATGAGGTCGCCATGCGCGGCGTGGAAGCGCCGGATGTCGGCCGCGTCGCGGGTGACCAGGGTGGGCGGGATGAGCTGCGGGAACTCGAGGATCGCCAGCTTCTCCGGGTGGTCGCGCAGGGCGCGCGGGCGGTTCAGCACGACGGCGCCTTCGCGCTCGGCCTGCTCCAGCAGGTGGGTGGCGTAGACGTACTCGGCGTCGAAGGGCGGGTCCTTGCGCATGATCACCGCGTCGACCCCGGCCAGGGGCTGGGGGCGCTCGTCGGGGGCCTGCTGGGCGGCGTGGAACCAGGGCGTGTCGGCGCCGGTGAGGACGATGTCGCGCACGTAGGCGGTGACCGGGCCGCCCGACTGCCACATCAGGTCGCGCGGGGTGCAGGCCATCAGGCGGTGGCCGCGGGCGGCGGCGGCGCGCATCATCGCGAAGGTCGAGTCCTTCGCGGTCTTGAAGCTTTCCAGCGGGTCGGCGACGAAGAGCAGGTCCAAGCAGGTCTCCCAGGGTCAGGGCCCGCACCCTACACCGGCACCGAAGGCCCCGTGCACGGGGCGGCCGGCCCGGCGCTCAGATCTCGATCTTGGAACCCAGCTCGACGATGCGGTTGGTCGGCAGGTTCAGGAAGTCCGCGGCCGCGGCGGCATTGCGGTGCATGCTGGCGAAGAGCTTCTCGCGCCACAGCGCCATGCCTGAGCCGACCGAGGGGATCACGATGTCGCGGCTGAGGAAGTAGCTGGTCTCCATGTCGTCGAGCTGGCAGCCGCGGCCGACGAGCTGCTGCAGGGCCTCGGGCACGTCCGGGTCGTTCTTGAAGCCGAAGTGCAGGGTGACCTGCCAGCAGTCGTGGCCGAGCGGCTCGACCTGCACGCGACGGTCGAAGCCGATCCACGGCACCTCGTGGTGCTGCACCGAGACGAAGAGGTTCTGCTCGTGCAGCACCTTGTTGTGCTTGAGGTTGTGCAGCAGCGCGTTGGGCGTCACGTCCTGCTCGGCACTGAGGAAGACGGCCGTGCCGGGCACGCGCAGCGGCGGGCTGAGGAAGACCGACTCCAGGAAGCTGCGCAGGTCGATCGAGTCGTCGCGCAGGCGCTCGGCCATCATGGCGCGCCCCTGCTTCCAGGTCATCATCAGCGTGAACATGAAGGCGCCGATCAGCAGCGGGAACCAGCCACCGTCGATGATCTTCACCGCATTGGCCGCGAAGAACAGCGCGTCGACGATGAAGAAGAACACCGTCGCCAGGATGCACAGCAGCCAGGGGTAGCCCCAGGCGTGGCGGATCACGAAGAAGGTCATCACCGTGGTGATGAGCATGTCGGTGGTCACCGCGATGCCGTAGGCCGCGGCCAGCTTGGTGCTGGAGCCGAAGGTCACCACCGCCAGCACGATGCCGGCGTACAGGCCCCAGTTGACGAAGGGGATGTAGATCTGCCCCGTGGACTTCACGGAGGTGTGCAGGATGCGCAGCCGCGGCAGGTAGCCGAGCTGGATGGCCTGCTTGGTCACCGAGAAGGCCGCGGTGATCAGCGCCTGCGAGGCGATCACCGTGGCCACCGTGGCCATGCCGATCAGCGGGTACAGCGCCCAGGTCGGCGCCATCTCGTAGAAGGGGTTCTTGATGTTCTCGGGATGGGCCAGCAGCATCGCGCCCTGGCCGAAGTAGTTCAGCACCAGGGCCGGCATCACCCAGAAGAACCAGGCCATGCGGATCGGCCGCTTGCCGAAGTGGCCCATGTCGGCGTACAGGGCCTCGGCGCCGGTGACGCACAGCACGATCGCGCCGAGCGCGAAGAAGGCCGTGCCCGGATGGCGCCAGATGAAGCCGACCGCGTGGTGCGGGCTCAGCGCGGTCAGCACCGCCGGGTTCTGCACGATGTGCATCAGGCCCAGCAGGGCCAGCACCGCGAACCACACCGCGGTGAAGGGCCCGAAGAAGCGCCCCACCGCCGCCGTGCCGAAGCGCTGCGCGGCGAACAGCACGGTCAGCACCAGCAGGGTCAGCGGCAGCACCCAGCGGTGCAGGCCGGGGGCGGCGACCTCCAGGCCCTCGACGGCCGAGAGCACGGAGATGGCCGGCGTGATCACCCCGTCGCCGTAGAAGATGGCGGTGCCGAAGATGCCCAGCATCAGCAGGCCGCTGCGCAGCCGCGGCTTGTCCTTCACCGCGGTGGAGGCCAGCGCCAGCATGGCGATCAGGCCGCCCTCGCCGTTGTTGTCGGCACGCAGGATGAGCGCGACGTACTTGAAGGAGACGATGACGGTCAGCGTCCAGAACACCAGGGACAGCACGCCCAGCATGTTCTCGGGCGTGAAGTCGACGTGACCGTGGTTGAAGACCTCCTTGAGGGCATACAGCGGACTGGTGCCGATGTCGCCATAGACCACGCCGATCGCGGCGAGGGCGGCCGCCGCGAGCGATGCGCGGCTGGCCTGGGGGTCGTTGCTTGCGGACACAGGGCAGACGGATCAGCCAGGGAAGGCGCATTGTGCGCCGAGCGCTCGCCCGCGGACGGGACTTTGCGGCAATGCAGCAAAAGCCGCCCCGCCGCCCCCCGGATCAGGCGGGGGCGAGGTCGAAGGCGATGCAGATGCGCTCGGTCTCGCTGTCGAAGGGCAGGGTGCGGTGGAAGAGCGAGGACGGGAAGAAGACCACGTCGCCGGCCCGGGGCTGCAGCACGGTCTCGGGCCAGTCGGCACGCTGGCGCGGGTAGCCGTTGCCGTCCAGGCCGAAGGCGATGGCGCCGTCCTGGCGGCCCGGCGGCGGCTCGGGCACCTGCAGGTAGACCACGCCGGACAGCCAGCCCTCCTCGTGGATGTGCGCGCTCAGGTGGCCGCCGCGGCGCATGGCCACCGACCAGGCGCCGCTGAAGACCGGCTCGGCGGGAAAGTCGCGGGCGTAGACGCCGAGCGCCGGGTCCAGGCCGGCGCGGTAGGCCTGCAATGCGCCGCGCAGCAGCTCGGCCAGGGTGCGGAAGGAGGCCTCGGGCCGCTTGAACAGGTGGCCGGCGGACTGCACGCCATGGTGGAGCCGGCCCTGCTTGCGCTCGGCCATGCGCGCCTCGCGCAGGTCGCGCAGCAGGGCCGCGCGCAGCGGGCTGTCGGCCTCGGCCAGCGGGGCCAGGCGGCCGTGGTGGATGGCGCGGAAGGGCGCGGGGCAGAAGCCGCAGGCGTCGGGCAGGCCGTGCTCGTGCGCGTGGTGGGCCGAGAGCGTGGCCACCCAGGGCGCGCGGTGCGGGCCTGCCGCCAGCTGCTGCGCAAGCTGGGTGCGGAAGGCTTCGCGGCGGCCGAGCCGGTACAGCAGGTCCAGGCGGCGCTGGGCGGCGTCGTGCAGCGAGGTCTGCTCGAAGCAGGCCAGCGCGGCGTCCAACTGGCCGCCGTCGAAGGCGACCACGCCGAGGGCGTAGTGCGCAGCGGCATGCGCAGGGTCGATGGCCAGCGCGGCGCGGTAGGCGGCCACGGCCTCGTCCACCCGGCCCTGGTCCCAGCGGGTCTCGCCCAGGCGGGTGTGGATGTCGGCGGCCAGGGCCGGCTCGGGGGCGCCGTGCAGGGCGGCCTCGAAGGCCTCAACCGCCTCGTCCAGCCGGCCCTGGCTGCGCAGCGCGGTGCCCAGGTTGTGGCGAAGGCGCGGCAGCTCGCGGCGGCGCAGGGCCTCGCGGTAGTGCGCGATGGCCTCGTCCAGGCGGCCCCGGGCCTGCAGCACGGCGCCGAGGTTGCCCAGGGTCTCGACGGCCTCCGGGGCCTGCGCCAGTGCGGCGCGGAAGGCGGCCTCAGCTTCCTCCAGCCGCCCCAGGCGCTGCAGGGTGGTGCCCAGGTTGTAGTGCGCCACCGTCAGCTCCGGCCGCGCCGCCAGCACCGCGCGGTAGCTGGCCACCGCCTCGGCCAGCTGGCCGGCGGCGGCCTGGGCCACGGCCAGGTTGAAGCGCAGCTCGGGCGCCTGCGGCGCCAGCTGCACCGCGCGCTGGAAGCTGTGGACGGCCGCCGCATGGCGGCCCTGCTCGTTCAGCGCGCTGCCCAGCAGGTTGTGCAGCAGCAGGGCCTCGGGGTGCTTGCCCAGGGCCTTGCGGGCCTGGGCTTCGAGCTGCGGCCAGCGGCCGGCCTGGGCCAGGGC
>CAYSQO010000048.1:0-15879 GCA_964433315.1 uncultured Rubrivivax sp. | reverse complement strand
GCCGGCCTGGGCGGCGGCAACGACGAGCGCGAGCAGACCCTCAACCAGATGCTGGTGGAGATGGACGGCTTCGAGACCAACCTCGGCGTCATCGTCATTGCCGCCACCAACCGCCCGGACATCCTCGACCCGGCGCTGCTGCGGCCCGGCCGTTTCGACCGCCAGGTCTACGTGACCCTGCCGGACGTGCGCGGCCGCGAGCAGATCCTCAACGTGCACATGCGTAAGGTGCCCATCGGCAGCGACATCAAGGCCGACATCCTGGCCCGCGGAACGCCCGGCTTCTCGGGTGCCGACTTGGCCAACCTGGTCAACGAGGCCGCGCTGTTCGCCGCCCGCCGCAATGCGCGCGTGGTGGACATGCAGGACTTCGAGAAGGCCAAGGACAAGATCATGATGGGCCCCGAGCGCAAGTCCATGGTCATGCCCGAGGAGGAGCGCAAGAACACCGCCTACCACGAAGCCGGCCACGCCCTGGTCGCGCGCCTGCTGCCCAAGACCGACCCGGTGCACAAAGTCACCATCATCCCGCGCGGCCGCGCGCTGGGCGTGACCATGCAGCTGCCTGAGGGCGACCGCTACAGCATGGACAAGGACCGCATGCTCAGCACGATCAGCGTGCTCTTCGGCGGGCGCATCGCGGAGGAGGTCTTCATGAACCAGATGACCACCGGCGCCAGCAACGACTTCGAGCGTGCCACCGCCCTGGCTCGCGACATGGTCACCCGCTACGGCATGACCGATGCCCTGGGCCCCATGGTCTACGCCGAGAACGAGGGCGAGGTCTTCCTGGGCCGCAGCGTCACCAAGACCACCTCGATGTCCGAGGAGACCATGCGCAAGGTGGACGCCGAGATCCGCAAGATCATCGACGCGCAGTACGCCCAGGCGCGCGGGCTGATCGAGGGCCACCAGGACAAGATGCACGCGATGGCCAAGGCCCTGCTCGAATGGGAGACCATCGACGCCGAGCAGATCGACGACATCATGTCCGGCAAGGCCCCGCGCCCGCCCAAGGACTGGACCAGCGTCGGCGGCGGCAAGAGCGGCGGCGACGGCCCGGCCGCTCCGGTGGGCAGCAGCCCCGACCAGGCGACGGCCGTGGCCTGAGCCGGTCCGGCGGATCCAGCATGCGACGGGGCTTCGGCCCCGTCGTCGTTTTCGTCCGGGGGTTCCGGCCCTCCCCCTTTCCGGTCCGTTCCCATGTCCGCTGAACCGTCCGACGCCCTCTTCCGCCCCGCGCCCGTCTGGCAGGCCGGCCGCTTCCGGCTGGCGCTGGACCGGCCGCGCATCATGGGCATCGTCAACGTGACGCCGGATTCCTTCTCCGACGGCGGCCGCACCGCCGCCGCCGAGGCCATCGCCCACTGCGAGCAGCTGCTGAAGGACGGGGCCGACCTGCTCGACATCGGCGGGGAGTCGACCCGCCCCGGCTCCGAGCCCGTGCCGGTTGCCGAGGAGCTGGAACGCGTCCTGCCCGTGCTGCGGGCCGCCGTCACGCTCGGCGTGCCGGTGTCGATCGACACCCTCAAGCCCGCCGTCATGCAGGCCGCGCTGGACCTGGGCGCCGACATCGTCAACGACGTGCAGGCCCTGCGCCAGCCCGGCGCCCTGGACGTGGTGGCGGCCCACCCCCGCTGCGGCGTCTGCCTGATGCACATGCTCGGCGACTCGCCCAAGACCATGCAGGCCGCGCCGGTCTACACCGACGTGATCGCCGAAGTGCGCGACTTCCTGCGCGAGCGGGTGGCGGCCCTGGCCGCCCGCGGCATCGCCGCCGAGCGCCTGACCGTCGACCCAGGCATCGGCTTTGGCAAGACCGTGGCCCACAACCTTGAACTGCTCGCCCGCCAGCACGAGCTGCTGGACCTGGGCCTGCCGATCCTCGCCGGCTGGTCGCGCAAGAGCACGCTTGGCAGCCTGTGCGAGCGCACGGTCGAGCAGCGCCTGGCCGCGAGCCTGGCTGCTGCGCTGGCCGCGGTGCAGCGCGGCGCGCGCATCCTGCGCGTGCACGACGTGCGCGAGACCGCCGACGCCCTCAAGGTCTGGGCCGCCGCCGGTCTGCCGGCCTGAGCTGGCGCGCGCCCCCGATCCCCGAACGCCGGCTGCACCCCCGCGGCCACAATCCCCGCATGAGCAGACAGTATTTCGGCACCGACGGCATCCGCGGCACCGTGGGCCAGGCCCCGATCACCCCCGACTTCGTGCTGCGCCTGGGCCACGCGGTGGGCCGCGTGCTGCAGGCCCAGCGCGGCGGCGGCCGGGGCCGTCCGACCGTGCTGATCGGCAAGGACACGCGCATCTCCGGCTACATGCTCGAATCGGCGCTGGAGGCAGGTTTCGCCTCGGCCGGCGTCGACGTGCTGCTCAGCGGGCCCCTGCCCACGCCCGGCGTGGCCTACCTGACCCGCGCGCTGCGGCTGGACCTGGGGGTGGTGCTGAGCGCCTCCCACAACCCCTATCCGGACAACGGCATCAAGTTCTTCTCGGCCCAGGGCACCAAGCTGCCCGACGCGTGGGAGCGGGCCGTCGAGGCCGCGCTTGCCGAGCCGCCGGCCTGGGCCGATTCCACCAGCCTGGGCAAGGCCCGCCGGGTCAGCGACGCCCAGGGCCGCTACATCGAGTTCTGCAAGGGTACGGTCGACCCCAGCTTCTCGCTGCGCGGGCTGAAGATCGTCGTCGACGCCGCCCACGGCGCGGCCTACCAGGTGGCCCCCGCCGTGCTGCACGAGCTGGGCGCCGAGGTGATCCCCATCGGCTGCAGCCCGGATGGCCGCAACATCAACGCCGGCGTCGGCGCGACCCACCCCGAGGCCCTGGTCGCCGCCGTGGGCCAGCACCGCGCCGACCTGGGCCTGGCCCTGGACGGCGACGCCGACCGGCTGCAGATCGTCGATGCCGAGGGCCGCCTCTACAACGGCGACGAGCTGCTCTATGCCCTGGTCGTCGACCGCCTTGACCGCGGCCAGACCCTGGCCGGCGCGGTCGGCACGCTGATGACCAACCTCGCCGTCGAGCAGGCCCTGCGCGCCCGCGGGCTGGACTTCGTCCGCGCCAAGGTCGGCGACCGCTACGTGCTCGAAGAGCTGCTCGCGCGTGGCTGGCTGCTGGGCGGCGAGGGCTCGGGCCACCTGCTGGTGCTGGATCAGCACAGCACCGGCGACGGCCTAGTCAGCGCCCTGCAGGTGCTGCAGGCGGCGGTGCGCGGTGGCCGTGGCCTGGCCGGCCTGCTGGGCGGGCTCAAGCTCTTCCCGCAGACCCTGCTGAATGTGCGCCTGCAGCCCGGCCAGGACTGGCGCGCCGACCCGCGCCTGGCCCAGGCCCAAGCCGCGGTGGAGGCCGAGCTGGTCGGCCGGGGCCGGGTGCTGATCCGCGCCTCGGGCACCGAGCCCCTGCTGCGCCTGATGGTCGAGGCCGAGGATGCCGGGCTGGCCCGGCGCAGCGCCGAGCGCCTGGCCGCCGCCCTCAGCCCGGGCTGAGCGGCGCCCGCGGGCCCAGCGCCTGCGCCAGGGCCCAGCCCAGCCCCGCCCCGGCCAGCTCGGCCAGCACGAAGCCCGGCACATCCGCGGGCGCGATGCCGGCAAAGCTGTCACTGAACATGCGGCCGAAGGCCGCCGCCGGGTTGGCGAAGGACGTGGACGCCGTGAACCAGTAGGCCGCGCCGATGTAGGCCGCCACCCGGGCCGGCGCCTGGCCTGCCGGGCTGCGCAGGATAAGCAGCAGCAGGCCGGCCGTGGCCACCGCTTCGGCCAGCCATTGGGCCGGGCCGCTGCGCACCTTGTCCGACCACTGCAACAGCGGCTGCTCGAACATGGCATGCACCAGCCAGGCGCCCAGCATGGCGCCAAGCAACTGCACGGCCCCGTAGCCCGCCAGCAGGCGCCAGGGCAGCTCGCCGCGCAGTGCCATCACCAGGCTGACGGCCGGGTTGAAGTGCGCCCCGCTGACCGGCCCCATCAGCTCGATCAGCACCCACAGGCCGCAGACCGTGGCCAGGGTGTTGGCCAGCAGGGCCACCCCGTCGTTGCCGCCGGACAGGCGCTCGGCCATCACGCCCGAGCCGATCACCACCGCCAGCAGGGCCAGGGTGCCCAGGCCCTCGGCCAGCAGCTTCTGCGGGGTGGAGAAGGAGGGCGGGCTCGCCACCGTCATCCCCCGGCTCAGGCCCGGGGCGCCGGGGCCTGCTCCGCCAGCGCGCGCACGCTGCGGGCCAGGGCCAGGCGGTCCAGCGCGCTGGCCGGCAGATTCAGCAGCAGCTCCATGCGGCGCTGCATGGCCAGCAGGGTCTGGCGGAAGGCACGCAGGCGCTCGTCCTCGCTGCCCTCGACGGCCGAGGGGTCCGGGTAGCCCCAGTGCGCGGTGGCGGGCTGGCCGGGCCAGTAGGGGCAGGCCTCGCCGGCCGCGTTGTCGCAGACGGTGATGACCAGGTCCATCACCGGCGCGTCGGCTGCGGCGAAATCGTCCCAGCTCTTGCTGCGCAGGCCCTCGGTGGCGATGCCGGACTCGGCCAGCACCTGCAGGGCCAGCGGGTTGGGCGTGGTCTTGGGTGAGCTGCCCGCCGAATAGGCCTTGAAGCGGCCCCCGCGCTGGGCGCTGAGGTGGTTCAGCAGGCCCTCGGCCAGGATGCTGCGCGCCGAGTTGTGCGTGCAGAGGAAGAGGACGTTCAGCGGGCGGTCGGTCGTCATGGGGTCACCAGGGTGGGCGTGGGGGCGGGGCGGCGTCAGCGTCCCCGCACCGGGATGCGGGCCGACACGCGGACAGGGGCGGCGGGGGCGCAGCAGGCGCTGCCTGCGGCCGGGGACTCGGTGGTGGCGGGGGCCGGGGCCGGCGCGCAGCAGGCCGCTGCGGCGGGGGTGGGGGCCACGGTGGGCGCGGGGGCGCAGCAGGCGCTGGTCTCGGCGGTGGCGGCGGATGGCTCAGCGGCCGCCGCCTCGCGGAAGACCGGGATGGACGCCAGCGAGTGAAAGTGCTCCCAGGCGATGCCCTGCGGGTCGGGGATCCAGTGCTTGTCGCTGCGGGCGTAGCAGCAGCTGGTCTCGCCCTCGTCGACCAGGCTGAGGTCGGCGGCTTCGGCGCGGGCCTTCAGCTCGGCCAGCTCGCCGGGCTCGTCGACCTGCAGGCCCAGGTGGTCCAGGCCGGGCGCGGCCTGGCCGCGGGTGGAGATTGCGAAGTTGATCCGCGGGTCCTCCAGCATCCACTTGGCGTAGTCGACCTCGCGGCGCGTGGGCTCGGCCCCGAACATCGCGCTGTAGAAGGCGATGTTGGCGTCGAGGTCCTCGACATGCAGGTGGACGTGGAAGCGCTTCATCGGGGTCTCCTCGGGGTGGGGTTCAGCAGCCGCAGGGGGGGACGGGGGCCACCGCGCAGGCGGCTCCCTCGCAGCAGTGCTCGGTCAGGTAGGCGATCAGGGCATCGACCTGCCCGTAGCGGGCGCGGTAGATCAGGTGCCGGCCGTCGCGGGTCGATTCGCACAGCCCGGCCGCCTGCAGCTCTTTGAGGTGGAAGGACAGCGTGGCCGCCGGCAGCCCGAGCTGGGTGGCCAGCACCCCGGGGGTGAGGCCCGGCGGGCCGGCCACCACCAGCGCACGGAACACGCGCAGGCGGCTGGCCTGGGCCAGCGCCGCCAGGCTGCGAACGGCTTCTGATTCTTCCATCCTTCGATGATAGTCGAATGGATTGCGCTGAAAAACGCCCGGCTTGCGGGCGTCCCCACCGGCCGCGAGGCCTTACTTCTTGGCGGCGGGCGGGGTCAGGACCTTGTCGATGACCTGCACGACGCCGTTGCTGGCCGGCACGTCGGCCTGGGTGACCAGGGCCTCGTCGACGGTGACGAAGGGGCCGGCCAGGGCGACCTGCAGTTCGGCGCCGTTCAGCGTCTTGAGCTTGCCGGCCTTGATCTGGGCGGCGTTCAGCTGGCCGGGCACCACGTGGTAGGCCAGCAGGGCCTTGAGCGCGTCCTTGTCGGTGCTGAGCTTTTCCATCGTCTTGGCCGGCAGGGCCTTGAAGGCCTCGTCGCTGGGCGCGAAGACGGTGTAGGGGCCGGCGGCGGCCAGGGTCTCGCCGAGGCCGGCGTCCTGGATCAGCTTGGCCAGGGTGCCCAGGCCGGGGGCGGCGGCGGCCGTGGCCGGAATCGGCTGCGGCAGCGGCGTGCTGGCGCAGGCCCCCAGCAGGGCGGCGGCGCAAAGGCTCAGGGCGAGCAGGGCGGGGCGGACAGGCATGGAAGCTCCGAGGAAGGCGGGGGAGGGGGAGGGGGCCGCGACGGGTCGTGGGCCGATCCGGCATGCTGGCCCGGCTCGATGACAGGCGGGTGAAGCTTGTGTGACAGCTTCGTCAGCCCGCCCGCACAAGCCCCGCACAAGCCCCGCACAAGCCCCGCCCAAGCCCCGCCCAAGCCCCGCCCAAGCCCCGCCCAAGCCCCGCACAAGCGATGGGCCGGAGTGCGGGAGCGGGCGCGCCCCGGGCGACGGGCCCCGGATGTCGACTTCATGACAACTGTGACGCGGCTGTCATGAAGCCGTCACGGCCGCTTTCTAGAGTGCGTCCGTCTCCAACACGCCACCCGAAAGGTTGACGCATGTCCCTCCTCAGCTTCCGCGCCCTTGCCCTGGGCAGCGCTCTCAGCCTCGGCGCCAGCCTGGGCTTCGCCCAAGACGTCACCGGTGCCGGTGCCAGCTTCCCCGCCCCGGTCTACGCCAAGTGGGCCGACGCCTACAACAAGGCCACCGGCGTGCGCATCAACTACCAGTCGGTCGGTTCCGGCGCCGGCATCAAGCAGATCAAGGGCAAGACGGTGGACTTCGGCGCCTCCGACGCGCCGCTGAAGGATGAGGAGCTGGCCAAGGACGGCCTGGTCCAGTTCCCCACCGTGATCGGCGGTGTCGTGCCGGTGGTCAACATCAAGGGCATCACCCCGGGCCAGATCAAGCTGACCGGCCAGCTGCTGGGCGACATCTACCTCGGCAAGATCACCAAGTGGAACGACCCGGCGCTGACCGCGCTGAACCCCGGCGTGCCGCTGCCCGACAGCGCCATCGCCGTGGTGCGCCGCGCCGACGGCTCGGGCACCAGCTTCATCTTCACCAACTACCTGTCGAAGGTGAACGCCGAGTGGAAGGAGAAGGTCGGTGAAGGCACGGCCGTGAACTGGCCGACCGGCGCGGGCGGCAAGGGCAACGAGGGCGTCTCCGCCTTCGTGCAGCGCCTGCCCAATGCCATCGGCTACGTCGAGTACGCCTACGCCAAGCAGAACAAGATGGCGCACGTGCTGCTGAAGAACAAGGACGGCCAGTTCGTCGCCCCCGAGGACGACAACTTCAAGGCCGCCGCGGCGGGCGCCGACTGGGCCAAGAGCTTCTATCAGATCCTGACCGAGCAGCCCGGCAAGACCAGCTGGCCGATCACCGGCGCGACCTTCATCCTGATGCACAAGGCCCAGGACAAGCCGGCCCAGGCCGCCACCGCGCTGAAGTTCTTCGACTGGGCCTACACCCAGGGCGACGAGATGGCCGTGAACCTGGAATACGTGCCGCTGCCGCCGGCCGTGAAGGACCTGGTCCGCGCCCAGTGGGCCGCCCACCTCAAGGACGGCGCCGGCAAGGCCATCGCCTACAAGTGATGCCCGCGGCGGGCCTGCGGCGGCTGCCGCGGTCTGCCGCACGTCTCTCCCTGGACCGGCCGGGCCCCACGCGCGGCCGGTCTTCGTAAGATCGTCGAGGTTCTCCCTTGTCCGCAACCCTCCCCGCGAGCGCCGTCCCCGGCGCCTCCTCGATGGCGACCTCTCCGTCCTCCTCCAAGCCCCCGGTCCGACGCAGCAGGTCGCCCTGGGCGGACAGCCTGTTCTCGGCGCTCGCGCACGGCGCGGCCCTGCTCACGCTGCTGCTGCTCGCGGGCATCATCGGTTCGCTGCTGGTGGGGGCCTGGCCGGCGATCGCCGAGTTCGGCCTGCCCTTCCTCTGGTCGGCCGAGTGGGATCCGGTGCAGGAGAAGTTCGGCGGCCTGGTGATGGTCTACGGCACGCTGATGACGGCCTTCATCGCCCTGCTGATCGCCGTGCCCGTGAGCTTCGGCATCGCCCTGTTCCTGACCGAGCTCTCGCCGGCCTGGCTCAAGCGGCCGCTGGGCATCGCCATCGAGCTGCTGGCCGCCGTGCCCTCCATCGTCTACGGCATGTGGGGCCTGCTGGTCTTCGCGCCGCTGCTGGCCGAGTACGTGCAGACCCCGCTGCAGAGCGCCTTCGGCGGCGTGCCGGTGCTGGGCGCGCTGTTCTCCGGGCCGCCGGTCGGCATCGGCATCCTGTCGGCCGGCATCATCCTGGCGATCATGGTCATCCCCTTCATCGCCTCGGTGATGCGGGACGTCTTCGAGGTCACCCCGCCGATGCTCAAGGAGTCGGCCTACGGCCTGGGCTCGACGACCTGGGAGGTCATGTTCAAGATCGTCCTGCCCTACACCAAGACCGGCGTGGTCGGCGGGATCATGCTCGGCCTGGGCCGCGCGCTGGGCGAGACCATGGCCGTCACCTTCGTGATCGGCAACTTCAACCAGCTGGGCAGCCTGTCGGTCTTCGAGGCCGCCAACAGCATCACCTCGGCCCTGGCCAATGAATTCGCCGAGGCCGGCGCCGGCCTGCACCAGGCCTCGCTGATCTACCTGGGCCTGGTCCTGTTCTTCATCACCTTCGTCGTGCTGGCCTGCTCGAAGCTGCTGCTGGCTCAACTGAAGAAGTCCGAAGGGAGCCGTTCGTGAGCGCCGTCCTGCAAGGTGGGGGCCGCAGCGCCGCCCTCGACGCCCAGCGTCTGAGCAAGTTCAAGTCGCGCAAGCGGGTCAATGCCATCGCCCTGTGCCTGTCGCTGGCGGCCATGGCCTTCGGCGTGTTCTGGCTGATCTGGATCCTGTTCGAGACCCTCCGCCTGGGCCTGGGCGGCATGGCGCTGTCGATCTTCACCGAGATGACCCCGCCGCCCCAGGCCGAGACCGGCGGCCTGGCCAACGCCATCTTCGGCTCGCTGATGATGGTCGGCCTGGCCACCGCGCTGGGCACGCCGATCGGCGTGATGGCCGGCGTCTACCTGGCCGAGTACGGCCAGAAGGGCTGGCTGGGCAACGTGACCCGCTTCATCAACGACATCCTGCTGTCGGCGCCGTCGATCGTGGTGGGCCTGTTCATCTACACCGTGGTCGTCGCGCCCATGCGGGGCTTCTCGGGCTGGGCGGGCGTGCTGGCCCTGGCGCTGATCGTGATCCCGGTCGTGATCCGCACCACGGAGAACATGCTCAGCCTCATCCCCAACGCCCTGCGCGAGGCCGCCTACGCCCTGGGCACGCCGAAGTGGAAGGTCATCGCGGGCATCACGCTGAAGTCGGCCCGCGCCGGCGTCATCACCGGCGTGCTGCTGGCCGTGGCCCGCATTGCCGGCGAGACCGCGCCGCTGCTCTTCACCGCCCTGTCCAACCAGTTCTGGACCAGCTCGCTGGGCGAGCCCATGGCCAGCCTGCCGGTGACCATCTTCAAGTTCGCGCTCAGCCCCTACGAGAACTGGCAGCAGCTGGCCTGGGCCGGCGTCTTCCTGATCACCGTGGGCGTGCTGCTGCTGAACGTGCTGGCCCGCACCTTCCTGCGCAACAAGCACTGAGCCTGTCGCCACCTCTCTCCATCGGAACCCCTCCCATCATGGATGCCAAGATCCACATGCCCGAGACCGAGGTCGCCAAGCTCTCGGTGCGCAACCTGAACTTCTTCTACGGCCACTTCCACGCCCTGAAGAACATCAACCTCGAGATCCCCAAGGGCAAGGTCACCGCCTTCATCGGGCCCTCGGGCTGCGGCAAGTCCACGCTGCTGCGCACCTTCAACCGCATGTTCGAGCTCTATCCCGAGCAGCGCGCCGAAGGCCAGATCCTGCTCGACGGCCAGGACATCCTCAGCACCAAGGACGATGTGGCCCTGGTGCGCGCCAAGGTCGGCATGGTGTTCCAGAAGCCCACGCCCTTCCCGATGTCGATCTACGACAACATCGCCTTCGGCGTGCGGCTGTTCGAGAACCTGAGCCGCGTCGAGATGGACGAGCGCGTCGAGTGGGCCCTGAAGAAGGCCGCGCTGTGGACCGAGGTCAAGGACAAGCTGCAGCAGAGCGGCTCGGGCCTGTCCGGCGGCCAGCAGCAGCGCCTGTGCATCGCCCGCGGCATCGCGATCAAGCCCGAGGTGCTGCTGCTCGACGAGCCCTGCTCGGCGCTGGACCCGATCTCCACCGGAAAGATCGAGGAGCTGATCCTCGAACTCAAGAGCGACTACACGGTGGTCATCGTGACCCACAACATGCAGCAGGCCGCCCGCGCGTCGGACTACACGGCCTACATGTACCTGGGCGACCTGATCGAGTTCGGCCCGACCTCGGAGCTGTTCATGAAGCCCAAGCGCAAGGAGACCGAGGACTACATCACCGGCCGCTTTGGGTAAGGGCCGCGGCTCCAGCCGTCCTGTGGACGGCTGGACGGCCCGAACGACCCGAGCTCCGCGAGGGGCGGGGTGCCTCTCGCAGGCCACCGATTCGATGGACTGATTCAGCCCGCTGGGCCCGAGCCCGACCCGTTCCAACGTTTTCCAGGATCTCCCATGCCCGACAAGCATCTCTCCACCCAGTTCGACGCCGAGCTCGGCGACATCTCCACCCGCGTGCTGGAGATGGGCGGCCTCGTCGAGGCCCAGGTCGCGCAGGCCGTCTACGCCCTGGCCCAGTTCAGCAGCGAGACGGCGGCGCAGGTGCTGGTCGGCGAGGAGCGGGTCAACCGCATGGAGGTCGAGATCGACCACGACCTCTCCACCATCATCGCCCGCCGCCAGCCGACCGCCCGCGACCTGCGCCTGCTGATCGCGATCAGCAAGACCCTCGGCAACCTCGAGCGTGCCGGCGACGAGGCCGCGCGCATCGCCCGCGTCGTGCAGCGCCTGATCGGCCTGGGCATGCCCACCCGCATGCACACGCCGCTGGGCGATCTGAGCTTCGAGGCCAGCCTGGCCACGGCCTCGCTGCGCAAGGCCCTGGACGCCTTCGCCCGCCTCGATGCCGAGGCCGCCTTCGAGGTGATCAAGCAGGACAACCAGATCGACCTGGAGTTCGACGGCCTGATGCGCAAGCTCATCACCTACATGATGGAAGACCCGCGCAGCATCTCGGCGGCCATCGACCTGGTCTTCGTGGCCAAGGCCATCGAGCGGGTCGGCGACCACGCCAAGAACGTGGCCGAGCAGATCATCTACGTGGTCAAGGGAACCGACGTGCGCCACAACCCGCTGGCCGCCGTCGAACAGATCGTCAAGTGAACCGGAACGCAGGGAGCCCCCGTCCATGAGTCGCGTGTTGGTGGTGGAGGACGAGCCGGCGATCGCCGAGCTGATTTCGATCAACCTGCGCCATGCCGGCCATGAGGTGACGATCGCCGGCACGGCCGACCAGGCGCAGATCGAGATCGATGCGGTGCTGCCCGACGTGGTGGTACTGGACTGGATGCTGCCCGGCTGCTCGGGCCTGCAGCTGGCCAAGCGCTGGCGCGCCGAGAAGCGCACGGCCGAGCTGCCGGTCATCATGCTCACGGCCCGCGCCGACGAGGCCGACAAGGTCAGCGGCCTGGATGCCGGCGCCGACGACTACCTGACCAAGCCCTTCTCCACCCAGGAGCTGATGGCGCGCATCCGCGCGGTGCTGCGCCGCAAGGCGCCCGACGCGCTGGATACGGTCGTCGAGGTCGGCCCGCTGCGCATCGACCCGGCCACCCGCCGCGTCGGCCGCCTCATCGAGGGCGAGCTGCGCGAGCTCAAGGTGGGGCCGACCGAGTTCCGCCTGCTGCACTTCTTCATGACCCACCCGGAGCGCGTGCACAGCCGCTCGCAGCTGCTCGACCGCGTCTGGGGCGACCATGTCTTCATCGAGGAGCGCACGGTCGACGTCCACGTCAAGCGCCTGCGTGAATCGCTGGCCCCGGTGGGCTGCTCGGCGATGATCGAGACCGTGCGCGGCGCGGGCTACCGCCTTACCGCCTCGGTGGTGGCTGCGGCCTGAGACGGCGCGCCTTCCTCCGCCCTGCTCCTTTCCCTTCTTTCCCTTCTTTCCCCTCGGACGGTCCATGGGCTGGTTGCTGCCCCGTTTGCTGGCCGGTCTGCTGGCCCTGCTGTCCGGTGCGCTGGCGGGCTACCTGCTCGGTGCGTGGGCCCATGTGCCGCTGCTGGCCGGCCTGGCCGGCGCCTGCACGGCGGTGGCCACCCTGGTCGTGGTGGACACGCTGCGCGGCCTGCGGCTGATGCAGTGGCTGGGCAGCGCCGGCCGCAGCGTCGTGCCGGCCCAGATCGGCGTCTGGGGCGAGGTCGCCTACCGGGTCGAGCGCCTGCTGCGCCAGTCCGAAGCCCAGACGCGGCAGGAGCGCGACCGCCTGCAGCGCTTCCTCAGCGCGATCGAGGCTTCGCCCAACGGCGTGCTGCTGCTCGACGCGAACGAGCAGATCGAGTGGTGCAACGGCGTGGCCGCCGAGCATTTCGGTCTCGATCCGCAGCGCGACCGCCTGCAGCGCATCACCAACCTGGTCCGCACGCCGGTCTTCGTCAGCCACCTGCAACGTGGCGACTACAACAGCCCGGTCAGCTTCCACGGCCCCGATGGCCTGACGCTGCTGACCGTGCTCGTGCGCGACTACGGCGAAGGCCGCCGCCTGGTGCTGACCCAGGACATCACCGAGCGCGAACGCGCCGAGGAAATGCGGCGGCACTTCGTCGCCAACGTCTCGCACGAGATCCGCACGCCGCTGACGGTGCTGGCCGGCTTCATCGAGACCCTGGACACGCTGCCCCTGACCGAGGTCGAGCGCAAGCGCGTGCTCGGCCTGATGGGGCAGCAGACCCAGCGCATGCAGGACCTGGTCAGCGACCTGCTGGCCCTTGCCAAGCTGGAAGGCAGCCCGCGGCCGCCGACGGACCGCTGGGTCGAGGTCGGCCCGCTGCTCGAACGGGTGCTGGGCGATGCCCGCACGCTCTCGCGCGGGCGCCATCCGATCGCGCTGGAGGGCGAGCCGCGCGGGGCGCAGCTGGCTGGCGAGGAGACCGAGCTGCACAGCGCCGTGGCCAATCTGGTGACCAATGCCGTGCGCTACACGCCCGACGGCGGCGCGATCACGATTGCCTGGCGTCGCCTGCCCGAGGGCGGGGGCGAGCTGGCGGTGCGCGACGCCGGCATCGGCATCGCCCGCGAGCACATCCCGCGGCTGACCGAGCGCTTTTACCGCGTCGACCTCAGCCGCGCGCGCGACACCGGGGGCACGGGCCTGGGCCTGTCCATCGTCAAGCACGTGATCCAGCGCCATGGCGGCGAGCTGGAGATCGAGAGCCAGCCGGGCCGCGGCTCCACCTTCCGGCTGCGCCTGCCGCCCCAGCGGGTGTGCAGCGGCCAGCCCCCGGCGCCGGCGCTGCGCCTGGTGCGCCGCGAGGAGGCCCCGCCGTCCGTTGGCCCGGACCCCGATCCCACGGCCCCGCGCACCGCCGCCCAGGGCGGCTGAGGCCCACCGCGGGGCGCCGGCTTCAGGGCCGGTCGCCGGCCGCCAGGGTCGCCGCCTGGCGGCGGTAGAGCAGGGTGCTGCCGCTGCGGTCGGTCGGCCGGTTCACGCGAGCGACCAGGGTCCAGCCCAGGCGCGCCGGCTCGCTGCCGGCCTCGCGGCGGCGGCTGCTGGCGATCAGCCAGTCGCAGCCGGCCGGTTCCTGGCCCGGGCGGGCTTCGACCCGCCAGCCGCCGTGGTGGGCCAGGGCGGCCAGGGTGCTGCGGTCCTGGCCCGGGGCCAGCACGCAGCTGCCGGCCGGCAGGTGCCGGGCCAGGCGCTCGACCAGCGGCCGCTGGCTGCGCGCGTAGTCCAGCACCGGCAGCAGCAGGGTCATGAGCAGCAGCCAGTTCAGCGCCACGCCACCGGCCGGCAGCACCAGGCTCTTCCACAGCGGGCTGCGGTGGCGGCCGGTGCGCCACTTGACCAGGGCCAGCCAGGCCAGGGTGCCGGCCAGCGCGACCGCCACGCCCAGCGGCGCGATGCTGTGCACATAGCCCGGTGCGAGCTTCATCACGTTGGCCGCCGGCTTGGCCGGCCAGCCCCAGCTCAGCGACAGCCACATCAGCCAGCTCGCAAGCGCGCAGAGGCTGAAGGCGAAGACCGAGAACCAGTCGATCGCCGCCGACAGGCTGCGCGACAGCGTCGGCAGCGCGAAGGCCGCCAGCACGGCGGTAGCCGGCAGCATCAGCAGCAGCGCGCGGTCCGAGCCCCCGCCGGCCAGCCAGCCCAGCAGCAGCACGCCGGCGATGCCGGCCGGCACGGCAATGTGCCGGTGACCGGCGTGGCGGCGCCACTGCCACAGCGTCCAGCCCGCCAGCACCCAGCTGGGCCAGAGGAACCACAGGGGCAGCTCCAGCAGGTCCAGCGGCGAATCCGGCAGCTTCAGGCGCAGCGCCCAGCTGCCCAGGGCCCAGGCCGTCAGCGCCGCGGCCAGGCCGGCGGCGGCCAGCCAGGGCGCGAAGGCGCGGGCGAGCGGATAGCTCGACCGTCGGCAGATCACGATGCCGCCCACGGCCAGGGCCAGGGCCATCATCGGCGCCCCGCTGCCCGCCAGCAGCGGCAGGGCCAGCAGCGCGGCGACGCGGGCCGGGGCCTGCTGCCAGCCGCTGGCGGCCATCGCGTACAGGAAGAGGCTGAGCGCGAAGAGCTGCACCAGCTCGGGTGTGGTCTCGTGCCCCGGCTGCAGCAGGCCGAGCGAGGCCACCAGCGCGAGCAGGGCTCCGTCGGCCACGGCACGCGCGTAGTCCACCGGATGCGCCTCGCCGCCGAAGGCGAAGGGCACGGGCTGCGCGGCCTCGGTGCGCGCCAGCAGGTAGCAGGCGTACCAGGTGCAGACCAGCACGCCGACCAGCAGCAGTGCGAAGGGCAGGCGGGCCGCCAGGGCCGGGTCCATCCAGCCGCCCAGCAGCTTCATGGCCAGCGCGCCCAGGCCGGTGGCCAGCGGCGCGGCATCGGCCGGCAGGCCGCCGAGGGTCGGCGCCCACCAGGGGCTGTCGCCGCGGGCCACGCTGGCCATGGCGCCGAAGGCCGGCAGCTCCCCGCCGCGCCAGGGGTCGCGGCCGAACAGGCCCGGCAGCACGTAGGCCGCGCAGAACAGCAGCAGGGCCAGACGCGGCAGGCGCTCGGCAGCGCGGGCGGACACCAGGGCGGGCTTGGGCGTGTTCAAGGCGACGGGCGGTTCAGTGGTCGGCGGCCGGCATCTTGCCGCATCGCGTCGGGGCATGAAAAAAGGCAGCCGAGGCTGCCTTGATCGAAGGGGAGGACCGGAGGGCGCGGGCGCGGCCGGTCGCGAACCTCACTTCTTGCCGGGGATGCCGGCGCGGGCGAACTTGGTGCGGAACTTCTCCACGCGGCCGCCGAGCGAGTCGATGCTCTTCTGGGTGCCGGTGTAGAAAGGGTGCGACTCGCTGGTGGTTTCCAGCTTCATCAGCGGCACTTCACGGCCGTCGTCCAGCTTGATGGTTTCCTTGGTCGTCACGGTCGAGCGGGTGACGAACTTGAAACCGTTGCTCAGGTCGACGAAGCAGACGTCGCGGTAGTTGGGGTGGATACCGTCTTTCATGGCACAGCTCGCTGTTGGGCCCGGGAGCCACGCCGCACCATGCGACGCACTTTCCGGAAGCGGAAAACCTGGGATTGTAGCGGTTCGGGCCTCAGCCGCCGCGCCGCATCATGTCGAAGAAGTCCAGGTTGGTCTTCGTCGACTTCATCTTGTCGAGAATGAACTCCATCGCCTCGATCTCGTCCATCGGATAGAGCAGCTTCCGCAGGATCCAGGTCTTCTGCAGGATCTCGGGCTTG
>CAYSQO010000047.1:0-15931 GCA_964433315.1 uncultured Rubrivivax sp. | reverse complement strand
AGGCCCTGCGGGCCCCGGTCGAGGCGGCGGCCGAGGCCCTGGGCCGGCCGCTGCGCTTCACGATCGACGGCGGGGCCGAGCCGGTCGATCCGCTGGCGCTCTCGCGCTGGCTGCCCTGGGTCGAGGGCCTGCTGCTGCAGGCTGTCGGCGAGGGCCTGGAGTCGCCCGAGCGCCGTGCTGCCGCGGGCAAGCCGCCCGTGGCCACGGTGCTGCTGAGCTGGAGCCGCCGCTCGGGGGCCGAGGTCGAGCTGATGGTCGGCGACGATGGCGCCGGTCTGCCCCATCCGCGCCTGGACGCGCTGCGCGCCGAGGTCGAGGCGCATGGCCTGAGCCTGCGGGTGGAGACCCTGCGCGGCGAGGGCAGCCGCATCGCGCTGCGCGGGGCGTGCGGTCTGCCGGCCGGCCCCTGGTGCGGCCTGCAGGTCGCGGGCTGGGGGCCGGTGGGTCTGCCGGCCGAGGCCCTGCTGGGCGCGCCGCAGGCCGTCGCGCCGGCGGCGTGGCGGGCGGTCGCCGCCGGGGGGGCGCTGATGTGGCAGGGCCATCGCCTGCCGGCCCTGGCCTGGCCGGGGCCGGCGCCGCGGACCCTGCCGGACCTGCCCGGCGAGGCCCTGCTGCTGGCGCTGCAGACGCCGGCCGGTGCGGGCCTGCTCGCGCTGGAGGCGCCGCCGCTTGCGCTGCAGGCGCTGCGCCAGCCCCTGCCCCAGCCGCTGCTGCGGCGGGCCGAGGCGGCGGGCCTGGGTCGCGATGCCGCGGGCGGCCTGTGGATGCTGGTGCATCCGGCCGCCCTGCGCCTGCGGGATCAGCCGCCGCCGGCGTAGTCCAGGCTGCGCCAGGCGTTGAACACCGCCACGGCCACCGCATTGCTGAGGTTGAGGCTGCGCTGGCCGGGCCGCATCGGCAGCCGCAGGCGCTGGTCGGGCGGCAGGCTCTCGCGCAGTGCGGGCGGCAGGCCGGCGCTCTCGCTGCCGAAGACCAGGCAGTCCCCGGCCTGCCAGCGCGGGGCGTCGAAGCGGCGCTGCGCGCGGGTGGTGAAGGCGAAGAGCCGTGCCGGATCCGGCTGCTCGCGGGCCAGGAAGGCGGCCCAGTCGCGGTGCACCTGCACGGGCGCGTACTCGTGGTAGTCCAGGCCGGCGCGTTGCAGCTGGCGGTCGTCCATCGAGAAGCCCAGGGGTTCGATCAGGTGCAGCGCGCAGCCGGTGTTGGCGGCCAGGCGGATCACGTTGCCGGTGTTGGGAGGGATCTCCGGTGCGACGAGGACGATGCGGAACATGGCGCGAGTGTCGCCTTGCGGGCGGCCGGGCCGGCCGCTCAGCCTTCGTCCGGCCCCGGGGTCCGGGCCAGCACCCAGGCGTGCACGGTCGCCACCCCGGCGGCCTGCAGGCTGCGGCAGGCCTCGGCCAGCGTCGCCCCGGTGGTGAGCACGTCATCGACCAGCACCGGGGTGCGGCCCTGCAGGGTGGCGGCGCAGCCCGGCGCGGCGAGAAAGGCGCCGCGCACGTTGGCGGCGCGCTGCGCCCGGTCGAGCCCGCGCTGGGAGGGGGTGTCCAGCAGCCGCTGCAGCATGTCGTCGCGCAGCCCCAGGCCGAGGCGCCGGGCCAGGCCGCGGGCGAGCACCGCCGCCTGGTTGTAGCCCCGCGCGCGCAGCCTCGCCGCGGCCAGCGGCATCGGCAGCAGCACCGGCTCGGGCCCGGGGGCGGGCCGGCCCTGCAGCGCGTCCGCGAAGGCCTGGACCAGGGTGGGGCCCAGGTCCAGCGCGGCTTCGCGCTTGAAGGCAGCGATCAGGCGGTCCCAGGGCGGGGCGTAGTCCAGGGCGACCTGGAGCCGGGCCCAGGGGGGCGGCTGGACCAGGCAGGCCCCGCAGCATCCCCCGGCGGGCGCGGCGCCGTCACCGGGCCGGCCGCAGGCCGCGCAGCGCCAGGCCACGGGGGTCTGCCGGGCCCGGCAGGCCGGACAGAGTCGGCCGAAGCGGCCCTGGCTGGCCCCGCGGCAGAGGGCGCAGCGGGTCGGCCAGGCGGCCAGCCGCAGGCCCGGCGTTTGCTGGAGCAGGGCGGTGTCGGGCATGGGCGGCGATGCGGCGGGGGGCTTCCTATACTGCGCGCCCTCCGGCGTCCCGGCCGTCCCGCCTCGGGGCGATCCGTCGGCCCCGCTGCCGCCCTGTGCCCGCCGCGCCGCCCCCTCCCGAACGCGATGCAAGCCCTCCCCGCTCCGCCGGCCCCCGACCCCGCCTCGCCCGATCCCCAGGCCGTGCAGGCGCACTGGCGCCGTGCCGCGCGCCGGGCCGAGGCGCCGTGGCTGCACGGCGAGGTGGCCCGCCGCATGGGCGAGCGGCTGGGCTGGATCAAGCGCCAGCCAGGGCGGGTGCTGGAGGTCGACGCCTGGCTGGGCGCGGGCCGCACGGTGCTGCGCGGGGTCTATCCGAAGGCCCGGTTGCTGGCGGTGGAGCCCACCGAGGCGCTGCGCGCGCGCCGCGCCGCGCAGATCGACAGCCGCTGGCGACGCTGGCTGGGCCGCGGCGTCGAGGAAGGCGTGCACCAGCTCGCGGCGGATGCGCCGCTGCCGGGCCCGGTGGATCTGGTCTGGTCCAATCTGGGGCTGCACTGGTCGGCCGATCCGCAGGCGGACTTCACCCGCTGGCGTGCCGCATTGGCGCCCGAGGGTTTCCTGATGTTCTCGGCCTTCGGTCCGGACACGCTGCGCGAGCTGAGCCTGCTCTACCGCAGCCTGGGCTGGGCGCCCCCGGCGCATCGCTACATCGACATGCACGACCTCGGCGACGCGCTGCTGCACGCCGGGCTGGCCGATCCGGTGATGGACATGGAGACCCTGACCCTGGCCTGGCGCGAACCGGCCGCCCTGCTGCAGGAGCTCCGCGGCCTGGGGGGCAACGCCTGCCGCGAACGCCCGGCCGGCTGCCGCACCCCGCGCTGGCGGGCGCGCCTGGAGGACCTGCTGGCCGAGCGCCTGCGCGGCCCGGATGGCCGGCTCCAGCTGAGCTTCGAGATCGTCCAGGGGCATGCCTTCCAGGCCGCGCCCAAGCCCGTTCGTGGTGCCCTCGCGACGGTCTCGGTCGATGAACTGCGTGACAGCGCCCGCAGGGCGGCAAAGCGCTCGGACTCTCGTTGAGTCGCGCAAAAGGGCTCGGCTAGAATCCGCGCGCCTTGAAGAGGGGGGTTCAGATTCCCTTCCCCGGGGCAGCGCCCAAGGCATCGGGCCCGAGGAGTAGTCGGAGATGATCTCAGCGCCTGGCCCCGCAAGCACGCCGCCGAAGCCCCTGCGCTTCGGCCGCCTGCACACCGCGACGGGCGAGGGCCGCGACAGGTCGGATGCCGCGCCGGCTTGGGCGGTCGAGTGGGTGCTCAAGCGCAATTGCTCTTTGCGGCCGGGCCAGCTGCTGGTGTTCTACCTGTCGCTGTGCGTGGTCTCCCTGCTGATCGCCGGCTACTTCTGGCGGCACGGGGCTCATCCGGTGATGATCTTTGCCGGGCTTGAGCTGCTCGTGGTGGGGTTGGCGATGCTGATCTATGCACGCCACGCGGGTGACCGCGAGCGGGTGGAACTGGCCGGCGGGCAACTGACGGTCGAGTGGCAGCACGGCGCCCGGTCGGGGCGCATGGAATTTGCTGCGGTGTCGGTGCGGATCGATGACGTGGGGCCCGGACGGCCCCTGATCGGTCTCTCGGCCCGCGGTCGGCAGGTGAGGGTGGGGCGCCATGTGCGTCCTGAGCTGCGCAGGCAGCTCGCAGAAGAACTGAAAGCCACACTTCGGTGGGGCACGGGTTGGTCCGGGGCAAACTTGGGCTGAGGTCGTGGGTGGGACAGTGGAAGTGAGCAGGATGATGACGATCGAAGCGATGTGGAATGCCGCGCGTCGGCAGGTGGTCCATGCCACGGTCGGGGCGACGATGGCCCTGGGCGGCGGCATGGCGATGGCCCAGGTGGGCGATCTGCCGGGTGGCCCCAAGGTCAACCAGACCGACCTTCATCAACCGGTGACCACGATCGCCGCGCAGCAGTACGACATGCACGTGCTGATGCTGGTCATCTGCTCGGTGATCTTCGTCGCCGTGTTCGGCGTGATGTTCTATTCGGTGTTCAAGCACCGCAAGAGCCTCGGCGCCAAGCCCGCCAACTTCCACGAAAGCACCACCGTTGAGATCATCTGGACGATCGTGCCCTTCCTCATCGTGATCGGCATGGCCCTTCCGGCCACCAAGATCGTCGTCGCGATGAAGGACACCACCAACGCCGACCTGACCATCAAGGCCACCGGCTACCAGTGGAAGTGGGGCTACGACTACATCAAGGGTGAAGGCGAGGGCATCAGCTTCCTCTCCACCCTGGACAACAACCAGCGCCTGATGTCGGACGCGGGCAAGCCGCAGGGCGACGACTACCTCCTGAAGGTCGACAACCCCCTGGTCGTGCCGGTCAACAAGAAGGTCCGCATCGTCACCACCGCGAACGACGTGATCCACGCCTGGATGGTTCCGGCCTTCGGCGTCAAGCAGGATGCCATCCCCGGCTTCGTGCGGGACACCTGGTTCAAGGCTGAGAAGACCGGTGACTTCTACGGCCAGTGCGCCGAGCTGTGCGGCAAGGAACACGCCTACATGCCGATCCACGTGAAGGTGGTCAGCGAAGAGGAATACACCGCCTGGGTCGACGCCAAGATCAAGGCTGCCGCCGCCAAGGCCGACGACCCGAGCAAGGTCTGGGAGCTGGCCGACTTGGCGGCCCGCGGTGAAAAGATCTATGCCGCCAACTGCGTGGCCTGCCACGGTGCGGGCGGCGAAGGTGGTGTCGGCAAGAAGCTCGACGGCTCCGCGCTCGTGCTGGACGCCGACGCCGGCAAGCAGATCGCGGTCATGCTCAACGGCGCGGGCAACGGCATGATGCCCGCGTGGAAGCAGCTCTCGGACACCGAGATCGCCGCCGTCATCACCTACACCAAGAACAAGTGGTCGAACCAGACCGGTCAGGTGATCCAGCCTGCCGCGATCGTGGCCGCCCGCAAGTAATTCCGCCCGCCGTTTGAGAGGTCTTCGATGAGCGCAGTACTCGATTCCCACGGTCACGCCCACGGGCATGATGACCATGCCCACGACCATCCGCACGGCTGGCGGCGCTGGGTCTTCGCGACCAACCACAAGGACATCGGCACGCTGTACCTGCTGTTCAGCTTCACGATGCTGATGATCGGCGGCGTGCTGGCCCTCGGCATCCGTGCCGAACTCTTCCAGCCCGGCCTGCAACTGGTGAACCCTGAGCTGTTCAACCAGTTCACCACCATGCACGGCCTGATCATGGTGTTCGGCGCGATCATGCCGGCCTTCGTCGGCTTCGCGAACTGGATGCTGCCGCTGCAGATCGGCGCATCGGACATGGCCTTCGCGCGGATGAACAACTTCAGCTTCTGGCTGATGATCCCCGCGGCCATCATGCTGGTGTCGAGCTTCTTCATGCCCGGCGGCGCGCCCGCTGCCGGCTGGACGCTCTACGCGCCGCTGACCCTGCAGATGGGCCCCTCGATGGATGCCGGCATCTTCGCGATGCACATCCTCGGCGCTTCGTCGATCATGGGTTCGATCAACATCATCGTCACCATCCTCAACATGCGCGCGCCCGGCATGACGCTGATGAAGATGCCGATGTTCGCCTGGACCTGGCTGATCACCGCCTACCTGCTGATCGCGGTCATGCCCGTGCTCGCCGGCGCCATCACGATGACGCTGACCGACCGCCACTTCGGCACCAGCTTCTTCAACCCGGCTGGCGGCGGTGACCCGGTGATGTACCAGCACATCTTCTGGTTCTTCGGTCACCCCGAGGTCTACATCATGATCCTGCCGGCCTTCGGCATCGTGAGCCAGATCGTGCCGGCCTTCGCCCGCAAGAAGCTGTTCGGCTACACCTCCATGGTGTACGCGACCGCCTCGATCGCCATCCTGTCCTTCATCGTGTGGGCCCACCACATGTTCACGACGGGCATGCCGGTCACGGGTCAGCTGTTCTTCATGTACGCGACCATGCTGATCTCCATCCCGACCGGGGTGAAGGTCTTCAACTGGATCGCGACGATGTGGAAGGGCTCGATGACCTTCGAGACCCCGATGCTGTTCGCCGTCGGCTTCATCTTCGTGTTCACGATGGGTGGCTTCACCGGCCTGATCCTGTCGGTGGCACCGGTCGACATCCAGCTGCAGGACACCTATTACGTGGTGGCGCACTTCCACTACGTGCTGGTGGCCGGTTCGCTCTACGCCATGTTTGCCGGCTACTACTACTGGGCGCCGAAGTGGACTGGCGTGATGTATTCGGAGACCCGCGGTCGCATCCACTTCTGGGGCTCGCTGATCTTCTTCAACGTCACCTTCTTCCCGATGCACTTCCTGGGTCTGGCCGGCATGCCGCGTCGCTACGCCGACTACCCCATGCAGTTCGCCGACTTCAACGCGATCGCCTCGGTCGGCGCCTTCGGCTTCGGTCTGATGCAGGTCTACTTCTTCGTCTTCATCGTCCTGCCCGCCATGCTGGGCAAGGGTGAGAAGGCGCCTCAGAAGCCCTGGGAAGCCGCGGAAGGCCTCGAGTGGGAAGTGCCCTCGCCGGCTCCTTTCCACACCTTCGAGAACCCGCCGAAGCTGGACGCCACCGCGACCCGCGTGATCGGCTGACCCCTCAGCACCCTTCCGGGACAAGGACCGATCCGATGGCCGCCGCACCGCAGGACCCCAGGCAGCAGCGCAGGAGCAATGTGCGCCTGGGTCTGATCCTGGCCTCCGTGGCCGCGACCTTCGCGATCGGCTTCGTCGCCAAGATCGTGATGCTCGGGGGCTGAGCCAGATGCCCTCGACCAAGCCGCCGGGCCGTAGCGGTCTCCTAGCCGCCCTGCGCGCGGACAACCTCCGCATGCTCGGCAAGCTCGCGGTCGTGGCCGGACTGATGTTCGGCTTCGGCTATGCACTGGTGCCGGTCTACAAGGCCATCTGCACGGCGCTCGGCATCAATGTGCTGACCCTGGCCGAGCAGAACGCTGCGGGACATCGCGCCAAGGCTCCGCCGCCCAACAGCCAGATCGACCGCGAGCGCACGATCACCGTCGAGTTCGACGCCAATGCACGCGGCCCCTGGGAGTTCAAGCCCGCGGTGCGCTCGATGGATGTCCACCCGGGCGAGCTCGTCACGGTGATGTACGAGTTCCAGAACGTGCAGAACCGGACCATGGCCGCCCAGGCCATCCCCAGCTACGCGCCGAAGCAGGCCACCGGCCACTTCAACAAGCTGGAGTGCTTCTGCTTCAGCGAGTACACCTTGAAGCCCGGCGAGCGCAAGCAGTGGCCGGTCGTGTTCTACATCGATCCCAAGCTCCCGCGGGACGTGCGCACCATCACCTTGAGCTACACCTTCTTCGAGGTGGGTGGCAAGGTGCCGGCTGCGCCCAACGGTGGGCTGCAAGGCCTGGCGCCGGCCGCCGAGCCGCTGCTGCGCCTGGCGCAGGGACCTGAATGGGAGCGGCTGCCTTGACCGACCCCGTGGTTCCCCCGCAAGGCTCGCTGCGCGAGGCGGTCCAGCGCCGCGGTTCCTTTGTGCAGACCGCCAAGGCGGTCGCCTGGTCCTTCTTCGGCGTGCGCCGGGCCCGGGACCAGGAGCAGGATCTGAGCAAGATCAACCCCGTGCATGTGATCGTGGCCGGCGTGGCCGGCGCGGCCCTCTTCGTCATCGCGCTGATCCTGGTGGTTCGCGTGATCGTCGGCGGCGCCGCGGGGTGATCGAGAATCGTTGTGAGAGGAAGAGCGTCATGCGGCACCCGCCGCTGACGAGGAAAGAAGACTGAGTCAGGAGCAAAGATGTCGGCAACCAGCCACGGGCAGACGCCCTACTACTACGTGCCCGGTCCGTCGCGCCACCCGGTGATGGCGTCGTTCGGTCTGTTCTTCGTGATCCTCGGCGCAGGCCAGTGGGTCAATGGCTCGTCCTGGGCGCCGTACGCGGTGGCCTTTGGCCTGCTGTGGTGGGCCTTCGTGCTGAAGCAGTGGTTCGGCGATTCGATCCGCGAGAGCGAGGGCGGCCTCTACAGCGACCGGATCGATGTCTCCTACCGCTGGAGCATGAGCTGGTTCATCTTCAGCGAGGTCATGTTCTTCGCTGCCTTCTTCGGCGCGCTGTACTGGGCCCGCGTGCATTCGGTGCCCAACCTCGGCAATCTCGATAACGCGCTGCTGTGGCCCGACTTCAAGGCCACCTGGCCGAGCGTTGCGGCCGGTGCCACCGCGGCCCCTGCCGCCCTGGTCGAGCCCTTCAAGACCATGGGCCCGTGGCCGATCCCGACCATCAACACCGCGCTGCTGCTGACGTCCGGCATCACGCTGACCATCGCCCACCACGCGCTGCGTGACGGTCACCGTGCCAAGACCATCGTCTGGATGTGGGCCACCGTGCTGCTGGGCATCGTCTTCCTCGGCTTCCAGGGCTACGAGTACGCGCATGCCTACGCCGACCTGAACCTCAAGCTCACCAGCGGGGTCTACGGCTCGACCTTCTTCATGCTGACCGGCTTCCACGGCTTCCACGTCTTCGTGGGCATGCTGATGCTGCTGTTCATCACGCTGCGCCTGCAGAAGGGCCACTTCACGGCCGATCGCCACTTCGGCTTCGAAGGCGCGGCTTGGTACTGGCACTTCGTCGACGTCGTCTGGCTCGGCCTGTACATCATCGTCTACTGGTTCTGAGCGCTCGGCCCGCTCCCATGGTGCGGGCCGGACCGGCCAAGACAAAAGGGGCGCCCGCGGCGCCCCTTTTTCATCGTCGACAGCCTCCCGTGCTGCAACGCTGCGGTCCGGGGGAACCCCCGCCCCCTGGACGACTCAGGGATTCAGCGGCATGCCGGTCGGCTGGATCCAACCGAGTTGGTAGCCGATCAGGATGCCGAGGAAGAGCGCGACCGACAGGCCGATGCGCCAAGTCAGCGCCCGGGCCATGCGGTCGGTCTTGGGCTTGCCATCGCGGCCTTCCCGCAACATGGCGTGGCCGGCGTTGGCCAGGGCGGCGAGGATGCCGATGAAGACGAAGGCGATCAGGACTTTCATGACGCCACTGTAGGCCATCGTGCCGGGCCGCGGGATTGGTGCCGGGCATGACCTGCCTTGCGCCCCTGCCGCTCGCGGCGTTCAGCGTCCAGCCCGCGGATCCACCGCGTGCCGCTTCGCCCGTCGAGCCTTCCGTTGGCCCTCCTCTCTTCCTCCTGTCCTTTCGTTCTCTTCCATGCCCCCCCCGTCCTCCTCGTCCTTGCCCGCCCGCCCGGGCCGCAGCCGGATCGTGATCGCGCTGGCTGCGGCCCTGGGGGTCGCGCTCACCGCGCGGCTGGGCGTGTGGCAGCTGGACCGGGCGGGGCAGAAGCTGGCCTTGCGCGCCGCCCTGGAACAGGCTGAGGCCCTGCCGGCCCTTGAGGGCCAGGCCCTGCTGCCCGGCGCCGAGGCCCTGGATCGGCAACTGCATCGCCGGGTGCAGGTCACGGGCCGCTGGCTGCCGCAGCACACCGTCTATCTCGAGAACCGCCAGATGGGCGGTCGACCCGGCTTCTTCGTGCTCACCCCCCTGCTGCTGGACGATGGCCAGGCGGTGGTCGTCCAGCGCGGCTGGGCCCCGCGGGATCTGCTGGACCGCACCCGCACGCCCGCCGCGCCGCTGCCCCCGGGGCCGGTGCAGCTGAATGCCCGCATGGCCCCGCCACCCGCCCGGTTGGCCAGCCTCGGGGCCGAGGCTGAGGGGCCGCTTCGGCAGAATCTCGACTTGGCCGAACAGGCCCGCGCCACCGGCCTGGCGCTGCGGCCCTACACCTTGCTGCAGCTCGACCCCTCAGCGTCGCCCGATGATGGCCTGCTGCGGGACTGGCCCCGGCCGGCCGTCGACGTCGACAAGCATCACGGCTACGCCTTCCAATGGTTCGCGCTCGCGGGCCTCATCACGGTTCTCTATGTCTGGTTCCAGATCCTCCGACCCCGTCGCCGCCGAGACCCCGGTCCGGCCTGAGCCCCTGAGCTTCGCCGTGCACACGATGAACGTGCCGCAGGCCGAAGCCGCGCGTGCGCGCAGCGGCCGGCTGAAGATGCTGCTCGTGCTGCTGGTCTGCGCCGCCCCGGTGATCGCGTCCTACTTCACCTACTACGTCATCCGGCCCGAGGGACGAATGAACACGGGCGAGCTGATCGAGCCGCAGCGGCCCATCCCCTCGGCCGCCACCCTGCCCTTGACCGGTCTGGACGGGCAGCCCGTCGCGCCCGAGTCCCTGCGCCACCAGTGGTTGCTCGTGGCGGTCGGCGGCGGGGCCTGCGACGCCCGCTGCGAGCGTCAGCTCTACCTGCAGCGCCAGCTGCGCGAGACCCTGGGCCGCGAGAAGGACCGGGTCGACCGGGTCTGGCTGGTCGACGATGCCGAGCCCGTGCGCCCCGTGCTGCTGCCCGCGCTGGAGGGCGCCCAGGTGCTGCGCGCGCCGGCCGACGCCCTGGCGGCCTGGCTGCCGGCCGCGCCGGGCCAGACGCCGCGGGCCCACTTCTTCCTGGTCGATCCGCTCGGCAACCTGATGCTGCGCTTCCCGGTCGATGCCGATCCCTCCAAGGTCAAGCGTGATCTGGAACGCCTGCTGCGCGCCTCCAGCAGCTGGGACCGCGCCGGTCACTGAGCCCGCAGGACGACACCCGCATGGACACCGCTGTCGACCTCGTCAACTGGTCGCCGCTGGCCCAGATGGCCGGCCTGGGCCTGCTGCTCGCCGGTCTGCCCCTGGCCTGGGTGGCCTGGCGCCATCGCCGCGGCGGCCCCGCCGCGCGGCGCCGGGCCCTGGTCTGGGTCACCCTCTTCCTGACCTTCGACCTCGTCCTGTTCGGCGCCTTCACCCGACTGACCGATTCCGGCCTCGGCTGTCCCGACTGGCCGGGCTGCTACGGCGAGGCCAGCCCGCTGGGCGCACGTGCGGAGATCCATGCCGAGCAGAGCCTGCGGCCCGACGGGCCGGTGACCCACCGCAAGGCCTGGATCGAGATGATCCACCGCTACCTCGCCACCGCCGTCGGGGTGCTGATCATCGCCATCGCCGTTGGCCAGGTCCGGTCCTGGCGGGCGCGGCGGAGCCTGGACGGCGGGCCGGCTGCGGAGGCCCCGCCGCCCCAGCCCGGGCTGGCCCTCTTCACCCTGCTCTGGGTCTGCCTGCAGGGCGCCTTCGGGGCCTGGACGGTCACGCTCAAGCTCTACCCCGCCATCGTCACCGCCCACCTGCTCGGCGGCCTGACCCTGCTCGGCCTGCTGACCCTGCTGGCCGCGGCGCCCGAGCGCGGCCGCCTGGCCGCCGCTGGCAGCCCGCGCCTGCGGGCGGGCCTGATCGGCCTGCTGCTGCTGGTGGTGCTGCAGATCAGCCTGGGCGGCTGGGTCAGCACCAACTACGCGGTGCTGGCCTGCAGCGACTTCCCGACCTGCCAGGGCCGCTGGTGGCCGGCGATGGACTTCGAGCACGGTTTCGCGATCTTCCGCCCGCTTGGCACCGGCAAGGCCGGGGACTGGCTGCCCTTCGCGGCCCTGACGGCCATCCACATGACGCACCGCCTCGGCGCCGTGCTCGTGCTCTCGGCCCTGCTGCTCGCGGCTGCCGTGCTGCTGCGCCGCGGTCCGGCCCTGCGCCCGGCCGCCCTGGCGCTGGCCGGCCTAGCAGCCTGGCAGCTGGCCTCCGGGGTCTCGAACGTGGTGCTCGGCTGGCCGCTGCTGGCCGCGGTGGCCCACACCGGCGGGGCGGCCGTGCTCATCGTGCTGCTGCTGCGCCTGATCCTGCGACTGAGTCCGGCCCGCGAACCCCGTCGGGCCGGACACCCTGTGGCGAACCCGGCCCGGGGCCTCGCCCGCGCTCCCTAGAATCGCGGGTTCGCCTTCGCGTCGCCGGTTCCGGCTGGTGACGTGCCCCTGGTCCCGCATCCCTCGACCGAGTCCCCGTGTCCACCCCGCTTTCCGCTTCCGCGCTGCCGGCGCCTCCGGCCCGCTGGCGTCAGTTCATGGCCCTGACCAAGCCGCGGGTGGTGCAGCTCATCGTGTTCTGCGCCCTGATCGGCATGCTGCTCGCCATCCCCGGCTGGCCCGGCCCGCTGGGCTGGCAGCGCGTCGTCGTGGCCTCCGCGGGCATCTGGCTGGTGGCCAGCGCCGCGGCGGTCTTCAACTGCCTGGTCGAGCAGTCCATCGACGCGAAGATGAAGCGCACCGCCTGGCGCGCCACCGCCAAGGGCGAGCTCAGCGTCACCCAGACCCTGAGCTTCGCGACCCTGCTGTGCGCGGCAGGCATGGCGCTGCTGTGGGTCCTGGTGAATCCGCTCACGGCCGGCCTGACCTTCGCCACCTTCGTCGGCTACGCCATCGTCTACACGGTGGTGCTCAAGCCGATGACGCCGCAAAACATCGTCATCGGCGGCGCCTCGGGCGCCATGCCGCCGGTGTTGGGCTGGGCCGCGGTGCGCGGCGAGGTGGGCCACGAGGCGCTCATCCTCTGCCTGATCATCTTCCTGTGGACGCCGCCGCATTTCTGGGCCCTGGCGCTCTACCGCGTCGAGGACTACGCCCGTGCCGGCCTGCCCATGCTGCCGGTCACCCATGGCAGCGAGTTCACCCGGCTGCAGATCTGGCTCTACACCCTGGTGCTGTTCGCGGCCACGCTGCTGCCCTTCGTCTCGCGCATGAGCAGCTGGCTCTACCTGGCCGCGGCCGTCGCCCTGGGCCTGCGCTTCTGCCAGTACGCCTGGCGCCTGAAGCAGGCCTACAGCGAGCCGCTGGCGCGGGCCACCTTCCGCTTCTCGATCTGGCACCTGTCGCTGCTCTTCGCCGCCCTGCTGCTCGACCACTACCTCAAGCCGCTCTGGCTGGCCTGAAGCGTCCAGCCTCCCCTGAAAGTCCCGCGCATGAAGCTGTCCGTCGCCCGCCATCCCCGCCTGCGTCTGCTGGCGGCCGGCTTCCTGGTCGCGCTCGGTGCGGCACTGGCCGGCTGTGGCGAGGCGCCCCCGCCCGGGGCGGGCAAGGCCAGCTTCAAGGCGGTCGACATCACCGGCCTGGACTACGGCAAGTCCCTCCGGCTCCGCGACCCGGACGGCCAGGTCCGCAGCCTGGCCGACTACGCCGGCAAGCTGGTCGTCGTCTTCTTCGGCTACACGCAGTGCCCCGATGTCTGCCCTACGACGATGGCCGAGCTGGCCCAGGTCAAGAAGCAGCTCGGGCCCG
This sequence comes from uncultured Rubrivivax sp., assembly GCA_964433315.1. GTDB lineage: Bacteria > Pseudomonadota > Gammaproteobacteria > Burkholderiales > Burkholderiaceae_C > Aquariibacter. The sequence goes on along the minus strand of CAYSQO010000047.1, from coordinate 2,689 downwards.
ACGGCGAGAAGCTGCAGGCCGTCTTTGTCACCGTCGACCCGGAGCGCGACAGCGCCGAGCTGCTCAAGGCCTACATGGCCTCCTTCGACCCGGCCTTCGTCGCGCTGCGCGGCACGCCCGAGGAGACCCAGGCCGTGGCCCGGGGCTTCAAGGTCTTCTACCAGAAGGTGCCGGACAAGAACGGCGGCGAGGGCTACACCATGGACCACACCGCCGGCGCCTACGTCTTCGACCTCCAGGGTCGCACGCGGCTCTTCGTGCGCTACGGCACGCCGATCGAGGCCTGGGTGGCCGACCTGCGCACGCTGCTGGCCGGCGGCTGAAGCCCGGCGGCTGCGGCCGACGGACTGCAGCGCCCGTGCGCCACGCCGTCCCGGGAGGGCGGCGGGCCCGGGCTCAGACCTCGGCCAGGGCCTTGCGCATCTTCTTGAGCGCGGCCACCTCGATCTGGCGGATGCGCTCGGCGCTGACGCCGTACTCGGCGGCCAGCTCGTGCAGCGTCGCGCCGCCGGAGCCGTCGTCGGCCACCTGCAGCCAGCGCGACTCGACGATGCGGCGGCTGCGTGCGTCCAGGCCCGACAGCGCCTCGCGCAGGCCGTCGCCGGCCAGGTGGTCGCGGTGCGCCAGCTCCAGCATGCGGCTGGGCTCGCTGTGCTCGTCGGCCAGCCAGGCGATCGGGGCTGCCGGCCCCTCGCCCTCGTCGGATTCGGACGGTTCCAGGGCCAGCTCGCCGCCGGCCATCCGGGTTTCCATCTCGATCACGTCCTCGCGCTTGACCTGGAGGGTCTCGGCGACCTGATCGATCTCGGCCTCGCTCAGGGCCTGGCGGTGGCTGTCCTCGGCCGAGGCCCGGGCGCGCAGGCCCTGCTTGATCGAGCGCAGGTTGAAGAAGAGCTTGCGCTGCGCCTTGGTCGTGGCCACCTTGACCAGGCGCCAGTTGCGCAGGATGTAGTCGTGGATCTCGGCCTTGATCCAGTGCAGCGCGTAGCTGACCAGGCGCACACCCTGCTCCGGGTCGTAGCGCTTGACGGCCTTCATCAGGCCGACATTGCCCTCTTGGATCAGGTCGCCCTGCGGCAGGCCGTAGCCCAGGTACTGGCGCGAGACCGAGACGACCAGCCGCAGGTGCGAAAGCACCAGCCGGCCGGCCGCGGCGAGATCCCCGTGGTCGCGCAGGCGCCGGCCGCAGTCCTGCTCCTCCTCGAGGCTGAGCATCGGCAGGTGGTTCACCGCGCGGATGTAGGCCTCCAGATTGCCCAGCGAGGGCACCAGGGCCCAGGGGTCGCGCAGGCTGAGGGCCGACGAAGGGGCGGCTTGAGGGCTCGGCGTCAGAGGGGGCATCAGCAATCTCCTTGAAGAAAGTCTAGCACTCGCTGCAGGGGAGTGCTAAAGCCGGCAGCAGGGCGCGCACCGCCCGGGCTGCCGGCCGTGCCGCGCGGCACGGCGGCGGGTGGGCGGCTCCCTCCTTCAGGTGGATTTCGGAGGCTCTGGCGCGATACTGCGGGCCACCTGCCCCCGCCCCGCCGGGGCCTGCCCTGACGACCCTTGCCGGAGCCCCTGTCCATGACCCCGACCCTGATCGATCCCCGCCTCGAGGCCGAGCTGGTTCGGGAAGGCGTGGTGGCCGTGCCCGTGTTCGAGCCCGACGAGGTCGTGGCCCTGCGGGAGGCCGTCCTGGCGCTGCAGCCCAGGGACGGGTTTGCGCCCACCCCGGAGACCTCGCGGATCACCCACCACGTCACTTTCCTGGACGCCAACGTCGCCTATCGCCGGGTGACCTTCGACCTGCTGGTCCAGGCCCTGCAGCCAGTCGTCGACCGCTACCTGACCCGTCACCGCATCCTGACGGCCAACATCCACATCAAGCAGGCCGGGGAGGGCACCTTCCCCGTGCACCAGAACTGGCCCGTGCTGCCGGTGGAGCAGACCTCCGTCACCCTGTGGTGCCCCCTGGTCGACGTGGATGCCGACAACGGCACGCTGGAGGTGGTGCCGCGCAGCCACAAGCTGGTGCCCTATGTCGAGGGCCCGGCCACGCCGGCCTTCTTCGATCCTTACCGCGATCGCATGGGCGAGTACCTCAAGGCCCTGCCGGCCCGCGCTGGCCACGGCTTCTTCTTCGACGACAACATCGTTCACGGCTCGTCCATCAACCGCAGCAGCGGTCCGCGCATCGCCGTGCAGATCATCTGCGTGCCGGAAGATTCGCAGCCCATCTTCCACGTGCCGGCGGGGGATCACTTCGAGCTCGTCCGCACCGCCCCGGCCTTCTTCATCGAGCAGGGGCCCCAGGACCTCGTGGTCCGCCAGCCGCACTGGGCAAGCTGCGGCCGTGTCGAAAACCGCAACCATCCGATCGACGAAGCCACCTTCCGCACCCTGCTGGCCGCCCGGTTCACGCCGCAGGAGCCGGCGCCCGCCTGGCTCGAGGCCGGGTCCGCCGCCGCGGTGCCGCCGCGTCCCGGCCTGGGCGAGCGCCTGCGCCGACTGCTCCACCTCGCCTGAGCCCGGGGGCCCGGGCCCCCTGCTCACCGCAGGTCAACGCAAGCGCGACGCCCGGCTGACAGGCACTTGGGGCGCTCGTCCCGAGCCGGCCCACAGACTTGTCCACAGATTCCGTGGACAAGTCGCGGGTGCGTCCCCCCACCCCCGCCTCACATCCCCGCGTAATTCGGCCCCCCACCCGAGC
>CAYSQO010000046.1:0-16685 GCA_964433315.1 uncultured Rubrivivax sp. | reverse complement strand
GCTGAAGCTGGCGACCGCGGCCGACGCCATCCTCTTCGGCGCCGTCGGCGACTGGAAGTACGACACCCTGGACCGCCCGCTGCGCCCCGAGCAGGCCATCCTGGGCCTGCGCAAGCACCTGGGCCTGTTCGCCAACTTCCGCCCGGCCATCTGCTACCCGCAGCTGACGCACGCCTCCAGCCTGAAGCCCGAGCTGGTGGCCGGCCTGGACATCCTGATCGTGCGCGAGCTGACCGGCGACATCTACTTCGGCCAGCCGCGCGGCCGCCGCACGGCGGTGGACGGCCACTTCCCCGGTGCCGAGGAAGCCTTCGACACCATGCGCTACTCGAAGCCCGAGATCGAGCGCATCGCGCACGTCGCCTTCCAGGCGGCCCGCAAGCGCGGCGGCAAGCTGACCAGCGTGGACAAGGCCAATGTGCTGGAGACCTTCCAGTTCTGGAAGGACACGGTGACCGAGGTCCACGCGCAGTACCCGGACGTGAAGCTCGACCACCTCTACGTTGACAACGCCGCGATGCAGCTGGTCAAGGCGCCCAAGGCCTTCGACGTGATCGTCACCGGCAACATGTTCGGCGACATCCTCAGCGACGAGGCCGCCATGCTGACCGGCTCGATCGGCATGCTGCCCAGCGCCTCGCTGAACGCGAAGAACCAGGGCCTCTACGAGCCCAGCCACGGCAGCGCCCCCGACATCGCGGGCAAGGGCGTGGCCAATCCCCTGGCCACCATCCTGAGCGCGGCCATGATGCTGCGCTACAGCCTGAACCAGGCCGAGGCCGCCGCCCGCATCGAGCGCGCGGTCGACACCGTCCTGAGCCAGGGCCTGCGCACCGGCGACATCTGGCGCGAGGGTGACACCCGCGTCGGCACCGTCGCCATGGGCGACGCGGTGCTGGCCGCGCTGCGCGCCCAGGGCTGATCCGCAGGACGGTTCCCGCCCGGGTTTCCCGAATTTCCCCGGCCGACGATCGGCCGGCGCTCGAACCACAACACAAGGCAGCAGGCCGCTGCACGCTGCTCAAGCAGAAGGACGCAAACATGGCACAAGCACGGGTCGGCCTCGTCGGATGGCGGGGCATGGTGGGTTCGGTCCTGATGGACCGCATGCAGGCCGAGGGCGATTTCGCCCACATCGAGCCGCTCTTCTTCAGCACCAGCAACGCCGGCGGCGCCGCCCCGGCCGCGCTGGCCAAGAACGAGACCCGGCTCTTCGACGCCTTCGACATCGAGGCCCTCAAGCGCTGCGACATCATCCTGACCTGCCAGGGCGGCGACTACACCAGCGAGGTCTTCCCCAAGCTGCGCGCCGCCGGCTGGGGCGGCCACTGGATCGATGCCGCCTCGACCCTGCGCATGAAGGACGATGCGGTCATCGTGCTCGACCCGGTCAACCTGCCGGTCATCCAGAACGCGCTGGCCCGCGGCGGCCGCAACTGGATCGGCGGCAACTGCACCGTCAGCTGCATGCTGATGGGCGTGGGCGCGCTCTACAAGGCCGGCCTGGTCGAGTGGATGAGCACCCAGACCTACCAGGCCGCCTCGGGCGGCGGCGCGCAGCACATGCGCGAGCTGCTGACGCAGTACGGCACGCTCAATGCCGAGGTGCGCAGCCTGCTGGACGACCCCAAGAGCGCCATCCTCGAGATCGACCGCAAGATCATCGCCAAGCAGCGCAGCCTGAGTGCCGACGAGACCGCCCACTTCGGCGTGCCGCTGGGCGGCTCGCTCATTCCCTGGATCGACAAGGATCTGGGGATCGGCAAGGGCCGGGATGAGCCCGGCTACGGCACGTCCAAGGAAGAGTGGAAGGGCGGCGCCGAGACCAACAAGATCCTCGGCCAGGGCGAGGGCTTCGGCACGCCCGCCGTGCCGGTGGACGGCTTCTGCGTGCGCATCGGCGCGATGCGCTGCCACAGCCAGGCCCTGACCTTCAAGCTCAAGAAGGACGTGCCGCTGGCGGACATCGAGGCCATGATCGCGGCCGACAACGCCTGGGTGAAGGTGGTGCCCAACACCCGCGAAGCGACGATCCGCGACCTGACCCCCGTGGCTACCACCGGTACGCTGACCATCCCGGTCGGCCGCCTGCGCAAGATGGCCATGGGCCCCGAGTACCTGGGCGCCTTCACCATCGGCGACCAGCTGCTGTGGGGTGCCGCCGAGCCGCTGCGCCGCATGCTGCGCCTGCTGGTCGAAGCCTGAGTCCATTGCCGGCCTGCCCGGGCCGTCACCGAGGGAGCTGAGCCTGATGTCCGATCGTCGTCCGAAGCTGCGCCCCATCCCTTCGATGGCCTGGGCCTCCACCCTGGCCGTGGCGGCCCTGCTGGCCCCGGCCGAGGTCCAGGCGCTCGCCCTCGGGCGCCTCGCCCTGAAGTCCGGTCTCGGCGAGCCCCTGCGTGCCGAGGTGGATCTGGTCCGCCTGCGCGCCGACGAGGAGGACTCGCTGGCCGCCCGTCTCGCCGACCCGGCCGCCTACCGCGAGGCCGGAGCCCGGCTTTCGGCTCCCCTGCGCGAGCTGCAGTTCAGCCTGCGGCGCCGCGAGGATGGTCGGCCCTACCTGCAGATCAGCGGGGCCCAGCCGGTGACCGAGGAGGCGCTCGACCTGATCATCGAGGTCGAGTGGGCCCGGGGCCGGGTGATCCGCGACTACTCGCTGCGTCTCGAGGGCGGCCGCAAGCTGCCCAAGGCGGAAGCGCCGCCGGCCCCTGCCGCGCCGGCGGCCTCGGCCTCTGCGGCAGCCCCCGCGGCGCCCCTGGCCCCCGCCACGCCGGCGGCCTCCGCCGCGCTGCCGGCCGAGGATCCCGGCTCCTTGCGGGCGGCCCCGGCCTCCAGCCTCTCGGGTCTGGCGGCCCGCCGCCTGCCGCGCGGGGCCAACCTCGACCAGATGATGGCCGCGCTGCTGCGCGCCAATCCCGAGGCCTTCATCAACGGCAACATCAACAAGCTGCGCGAAGGCGCGGTGCTGGTGGTGCCGCCGGCCGAGCAGGTGCTGGCCCTGGACCGCGCCGAGGCGCGGCGGCTGATCGTCGAGCGCAGCGTGGACCAGGCGCCGGGCCAGCCGCCCGCGCCGGCCCTGGCAGAGCCTCTGGCACCGGCACCGGCACCGGCACCGGCACCGGCACCGGCACCGGCACCGGCACCGGCTCCCGTGCCCGCGGTCGCCCCTGCGCCACCCGCCGTGGCGCCGATCGCCCCGCCGCCGCCCGCCGTGCCGGTCGAACCCCCGCCGCCGCCTGCCGCGTCCGCGGCCGAGGCGGTTGCGGCATCCTCCCCGGCGCCTGCGCCGGCGGCCGAAGCCGTCCCGGTGCCGGCGGCACCCCAGCCGCCTGCCCCGCGGGACGAGGCGCCCGAACCCGCCGCCAGCACCCCGGCCCCCGTGGCCTCCGCAGCCGGTCCGGCCAGCCCGGGCCTGGCCCTGCGCTGGGGCCTGCCGCTGCTGCTGGGTCTGGGTCTGGCCTTCTGGGCTCTGCGCCGTCGTGCGCCGGCCGCGGCCACGGCCCCGACCGCTGCGTCCCCCGCACCCGTGCCGTCCCAGCCGGGCGACAGCCCCCAGCAGGCGCTGTCGCCCGAGCTGCCGCCGATCCCCCAGGCCGAGTTGCAGGCCGAGCCGCAGCCCGTCCCTGAGCCCGAACCGGTCCCGGCGGTCGCCACGCCGGCCGCCGAGCCCGAGGAGGAGCCCCCCGTCATCCTGCCTCCGCCCGAGCCCGAGCCCGAGCCCGAGCCCGAGCCCGAGCCCGAGCCCGAGCCCGAGCCGCCGGTCCCGTCCGAGCCGCTGGCGGAAGCCCCTGCGCCCACAGCGCCGGAGCCCCAGCCCCTGGTAGACGACCCCCAGCCCCTGGCGCCTGCCCCCGCGCCTTTCGAGGCGGTCTCGCCCTTCGAGCTGGTAGCTGCCGGCCGCCGGCCCGTGCGCGACGAGCTCTCCGAGCTACCGATGCAGTTCTCGTTGCAGGACCTGGACGCGCAGGACGATGTCGACCCGGTGGCCGAGGCGGAGGTCTATCTCGGCTACGGCCGGGACCTGCAGGCCGAGGACATCCTCAAGGAGGCCCTGCGCCAGGACCCCGACAGCCTGCCGCTGCGCCTGAAGCTGCTCGAGATCCACGCCCTGCGGCGCGACCTGCCGGCCTTCGAGGCCCTGGCGCGCGACATCTTCGAGACCACCGGCGAGGACCACGAGGCTTGGTGGCGCACCCAGCGCCTCGGGGCCGAGCTGGAGCCCGATCACCCGCTCTACCAGCCCGGCGCCCGGCCTGCGGCCGATCCCTCCGCCCGGCCCGGTCTGGCCTGGACCGAGCCGGCCCAGGCGGCGGGCCTGGACCTGGACCTGGGCGACGAGGCCGCGCCGGCCCTGGCCGCGCCGCAGGCCGAAAGCCTGGACCGCAAGCTGGAGCTGGCGGGCGAGTTCCTCGCGATCGGCGATCGCGAGGGCGCGGCCGAGCTGGCCGAGGAGGTGCTGCGCGAGGGCGATCCGGGCCAGCAGGCCCGCGCCCGCGAGCTGCTGGACCGCCTCGGGGCGGACCGCTGAGCGCGGTGCCGGTCACGTCGCCGGCCGCCGGACGCCTGGCCCTGGGCCTCAGCTACCGCGGCAGCGCCTACCTCGGCTGGCAGAGCCAGCCCGGCGGTCAGACGGTGCAGGACAAGCTCGAAGCGGCCCTGGCCGCCTTCGCCGCCCAGCCCATCCGCACGGCCTGCGCCGGCCGCACCGACGCCGGGGTGCATGCCCTGAACCAGGTCGTGCATTTCGATGCGCCGGTCGCGCGCGAGCCCTTCTCCTGGGTGCGCGGGACCAACCGCTACCTGCCGCCGGACATCGCCGTGCAGTGGTGCCATGCCGTGCCGGCGGATTTCGACGCCCGCCGCCTGGCCCGCGGGCGGCGCTACGTCTACCTGCTGCGCGAGTCGGTGGCCCGGCCGGCGCTGGAGGCGGGCCTGGTCGGCTGGGTCTTCCGCCCGCTGGACCGGGCGGCGATGGAGGCCGCCGCCGCCCACCTGATCGGCACGCATGACTTCAGCGCCTTCCGCGCCGCGGGCTGCCAGGCCCGGTCGCCGGTCAAGGAGATGCGGCGCATCGCCATCACGCGGCGCGGCGCGCTGTGGCGCTTCGAGGTCGAGGCCAGCGCCTTCCTGCACCACATGGTGCGCAACCTGATGGGCTGCCTGCTCGCAGTGGGGCAGGGCAGTCGCCCGCCGGACTGGATGGCCGAGGTGCTGGCCAGCCGCTCGCGCGAGCGCGCCGCCCCCACCTTCGCCCCGGACGGCCTGTACTTCCTCGGCCCCGTCTACGATGCCGCGCTGGGTCTGCCCGAACACAATGCCTCGATCGACTGGCTGCCCTGAGCGGCCGGTCCGCCCGCTCCCCATGCCCATGCCCCACCCCACCCGCATCAAGATCTGCGGCCTGACCCGCGAGGCCGATGTCGACGCCGCTGTCGCCGCCGGGGCCGACGCGCTGGGCTTCGTCTTCTACGCCAAGAGCCCGCGCGCCGTCAGCGTGGCGCGGGCGGCCGAACTGGCGCGGCGCCTGCCGCCCTTCGTGACGCCGGTCGGCCTTTTCGTGAACGCCGGGCCGGCGGAGATCGCCGCGGCCTGCGCCGCGATCCCCACCCTGCTGCTGCAGTTCCACGGCGACGAGGACCGCGCGGCCTGCGAAGCCCCCGGGCGGCCCTACCTGCGGGCGGCCCGGATGGGGCCGGGTTTCGCTTTGTTAGACTTCGCGGCGCAATTTTCCAGTGCCCAGGCCCTGCTGCTCGATGCCCATGTCGACGGCTACGGCGGCGGCGGAAAGGTCTTCGATTGGTCACTCATTCCAGCAAGCGCGCCCTGTCCGCTCGTTTTGTCTGGTGGGTTGAATCCTGCCAATGTGATCGATGGGGTGGAGCGCGTGCGGCCCTGGGCCGTTGACGTGAGCTCCGGCGTCGAGGTGGGCAAGGGCATCAAGGATGCCGATGCGATGCACCGCTTCTGCGACGCCGTCCGACGTGCCGATGAGCGCCTGCACCGTGCAGGCGCCGCCGGCTGAACCCGAGATCGAAAGCACCCCATGTTGGACTACCAGCAACCCGATGCCCGCGGGCACTTCGGGCCTTACGGCGGCACCTTCGTCGCCGAGACCCTGATCCACGCGCTGGACGAGCTGAAGGCGACCTACGCCCGCTACCAGCACGACGCCGAGTTCCAGCGCGAGTTCCGCCACGAGCTGGCCCACTTCGTCGGCCGGCCCAGCCCGGTCTACCACGCCGCGCGCCTGAGCCGCGAGCTGGGCGGCGCGCAGATCCACCTCAAGCGCGAGGACCTCAACCACACCGGCGCGCACAAGGTCAACAACACCATTGGCCAGGCCCTGCTGGCCAAGCGCATGGGCAAGCCGCGGATCATCGCGGAGACCGGCGCCGGCCAGCATGGCGTGGCCACCGCCACCATCTGCGCCCGCTACGGCCTGGAGTGCGTGGTCTACATGGGCAGCGAGGACGTGAAGCGCCAGTCGCCCAACGTCTACCGCATGAAGCTGCTGGGCGCGACCGTGGTCCCGGTCGACAGCGGCAGCAAGACCCTGAAGGACGCGCTCAACGAGGCCCTGCGCGACTGGGTTACGAACGTCGAGAACACCTTCTACATCATCGGCACGGTGGCCGGCCCGGCGCCCTATCCGGCGATGGTGCGCGACTTCCAGAGCGTGATCGGCGAGGAGTGCCTGACCCAGATGCCCGCGCAGATCGGCCGCCAGCCCGACGCCGTCATCGCCTGCGTCGGCGGGGGCAGCAATGCCATGGGCATCTTCTACCCCTACATCAAGCACGAAGGCACGCGCCTGATCGGCGTGGAGGCCGCGGGTGAGGGCCTGGACAGCGGCAAGCACTCGGCCTCGCTCACGCGCGGCACGCCCGGCGTGCTGCACGGCAACCGCACCTACCTGCTGCAGGACCGCAACGGCCAGATCACCGAGACGCACAGCATCTCGGCCGGCCTGGACTACCCCGGCGTCGGCCCCGAGCACGCCTACCTCAAGGACATCGGCCGCGCCGAGTACGTCGGCATCACCGATGCCGAGGCCCTGGTCGCCTTCCACCGCCTGTGCCGCACCGAGGGCATCATCCCCGCGCTCGAATCCAGCCATGCCGTGGCCCACGCCCTGAAGCTGGCGCCGACCATGCGGCCCGACCAGCACCTGCTGGTCAACCTGTCCGGCCGTGGCGACAAGGACATCGGCACCGTGGCCGACCTGTCCGGCGCCGACTTCTACTGCCGGCCGTCCTGCCGCGGGCAGTCGGTCAAGGGTGGCGTGTCGGTCGTGGAGGTGAAGGCATGAGCGCACGCATCGCAGCGGTCTTCGAGACCCTCCAGGCCCAGGGCCGCCAGGCCCTGATCCCCTACGTCACCGCGGGCGATCCGGCCCCCGGCGCCACCGTCGGCATCCTGCATGGCCTGGTGGCCGGCGGCGCCGACATCCTGGAGCTGGGCGTGCCCTTCTCCGACCCGATGGCCGACGGCCCGGTGATCCAGAAGGCCTCCGAGCGGGCCCTGGCCCAGGGCGTGGGCCTGCACGATGTGCTGGCCATGGTGCGCGACTTCCGCCGCGACGACGCCCGCACCCCGGTCGTGCTGATGGGCTATGCCAACCCGGTGGAGTGCTACGGCGTCGAGGCCTTCGTGCGCGACGCGGCCGCGGCCGGCGTGGACGGCGTGCTGATCGTCGACTACCCGCCCGAGGAGTGCGAAGCCTTTGCCGCGCAGCTGAAGGCGGCCGGCCTGGACCTGATCTTCCTGCTGGCGCCCACCTCCACCGAGGCCCGCATGGCCACGGTGGGGCGCATTGCCGGGGGCTACGTCTACTACGTCTCGCTCAAGGGCGTGACCGGCGCCGGCCACCTCGACACCGCCGAGGTCGGCCGCATGATCCCCCGCATCCGCCAGCATGTGCAGGTGCCCGTGGGCGTCGGCTTCGGCATCCGCGATGCCGAGAGCGCCGTGGCGGTGGCGGCGGTCTCCGACGCGGTCGTGATCGGCTCGAAGCTGGTGCAGCTGCTGGAGGCCGCCCCCGCCGGCGCCTGGGCTGGCGTGGCGCGTGACTTCATGGCCTCGATCCGCGGCCCGCTGGATGCGGCCTCGGCCGCGCGGCGCTGATCGATGCCGGCGGGGCCGCGCCCGGCGCCGTCCCGCCTCTCCTGTTTTTGATGTTCGATGAAAGGACCCTCCCATGAGCTGGCTTGAAAAACTCCTGCCGCCCAAGATCCAGCCCACCGACCCGGCCGAGCGCCGCTCGGTGCCGGAGGGCCTGTGGACCAAGTGCCCGGCCTGCGAGACGGTGCTCTACAAGACCGATCTGGAGCACAACCTCGGCGTCTGCCCGAAGTGCAGCCACCACCACCGCATCGGCGCGCGGGCCCGGCTGGACGCCTTCCTCGACGCCGAGGGCCGCTACGACATCGGCCAGGAGGTGCTGCCGGTCGACCCCCTGAAGTTCAAGGACAGCAAGAAGTACCCCGAGCGCCTCAAGCAGGCCCTGGACACGACCGGCGAGACCGATGCCCTGGTCGTGATGGGCGGCGCGGTGATGACGCTGCCGGTGGTGGCCGCGGCCTTCGAGTTCGAGTTCATGGGCGGCTCCATGGGCTCGGTGGTCGGCGAGCGCTTTGTGCGCGGCGTCGAGACCGCCATCGAGCAGAAGGTGCCTTTCATCAGCTTCGCCGCCAGCGGCGGGGCGCGCATGCAGGAGGGCCTGCTGAGCCTGATGCAGATGGCCAAGACCAATGCCTCGCTGACCTGGCTGGCCAAGGCTGGCCTGCCCTACATCAGCGTGCTGACCGACCCGACCATGGGCGGCGTGTCCGCCAGCTTTGCCTTCATGGGCGACGTGGTGGTGGCCGAGCCCAAGGCCCTGATCGGCTTTGCCGGCCCGCGCGTGATCGAGAACACCGTGCGCGAGAAGCTGCCCGAGGGCTTCCAGCGTGCCGAGTTCCTGCGGGACAAGGGCGCCGTCGACATGATCATCGACCGCCGCGAGCTGCGCGCCACCATCGCCCGCATGCTGGCCATGCTCCAGCGCCAGAGTGCCGACGCGGTGGCCTGAGGCCGCGGCCCCAACCCTCCGACGGGCGGCTCCGGCCGCCCTTTTTGCTTGATCCGTCCCGCGAAGAAGCCGTTGCCGTGACCGACGTTTGCCCGACCCCGCCTGCGACCTCGCCCGAGGCGGCCCGCGCCGAGCTGGCCCGCTGGCTGGCCCACGCCGAGGGCCTGCATCCGCGCGGCATCGACCTGACCCTGGAGCGCGTGCGGCGCGTCTATGCACGCATGGGCCTGGCCATCGAGGCCCCCGTCTTCACCGTGGGCGGTACCAACGGCAAGGGCTCGACCTGCGCGATGCTGGAGGCCATCCTCGGCCAGGCCGGCTACCGCACCGGGGTCTACAGCTCGCCGCACCTGGTGCATTTCGAGGAGCGCTGCCGCATCGACGGCCGGCCGGTCGAGGCCGCCGCGCTGCTGCCGCACTTCGTGGCGGTCGAGGCCGCGCGCGAGGGCGATGCGCTGACCTACTTCGAGTTCACCACCCTGGTCATCCTGCGCCTGCTGGCCCGCGCGGGGCTGGATGCGCTGATCCTCGAAGTCGGCCTGGGCGGCCGCCTGGACGCGGTGAACGTCGTCGACACCGACTGCGCCATCCTGACCAGCATCGACATCGACCATGCCGAGTTCCTCGGCCCCGACCGCGAGGCCATCGGGGCCGAGAAGGCCCCGATCGCCCGGCCGGGCAAGCCGCTGATCGTCGGCGACCCCGTGCCGCCGGCCAGCGTGCTGACGCATGCCGCCTCCATCGGTGCCGACCTGTGGCTGCACGGCCGCGACTTCCGCTACGCCGGCCAGCAGGGCGAGGGCGGCCGCTGGCAGCAGTGGTCCTGGAGCGGCCGCGCCCAGCGTCACCACGGCCTGGCCTACCCCGCGCTGCGCGGCGCCAACCAGCTGATCAATGCCGCCGGCGTGCTGGCCGCGCTCGAAGCCCTGCGCGCCCGCCTGCCGGTGTCGGCCCAGGCGCTGCGCACCGGCCTGGCCCTGGTCGAACTGCCGGGTCGTTTCCAGGTCGTGCCCGGCGAGCCGACCCTCGTGCTGGACGTGGCGCACAACCCGCACGCCGCGGCCACGCTCGCCCAGAACCTCGACCAGATGGCCTATCACCCCAGCACGCATGCCGTCTTCGGCGCGATGCGGGACAAGGATCTGGCCGCCGTGCTCGCGCCGCTGCTGCCGCTGGTCGATGTCTGGCACCTCTGTGCGCTGCCGACGCCGCGCGCGGCCGATCTCGACACCCTGCAGGCCGCACTCGACACCGCCCGCGGCGCCCGGGCCCAGGGCCGCGTGCCCGGCCCGCAGCAGCCGCGTGTCGAACGCCATGCTGCACCGCAAGATGCCCTGCGTGCCGCCCTGGCCCAGACCGACCCGGCCGATAGAATCGTGGTCTTCGGTTCCTTCTTCACCGTCGGGGGCGTCCTCCAGAACGGCCTGCCGCGACGCGAGGCGCCGCATCTGGGCCGGGCCTGAGGCCCGCGGGTCGTCCCGGGGCTCCGGCCCGTCTTCCGTCCGAGCACAGCGCCACCTCCCTGCATGGGTCTCGCCTCCTTCCTGTCCCGCTTGACCCCGCCGGCCGCCCCTGCCGGCCCGGCCGAGGAGGAGCGGCTGCGCACCCGGGCCCGCCAGCGTCTGATCGGTGCGGCCCTGCTGGTGCTGCTGGCGGTGCTGCTGCTGCCCTGGGTCTTCGACAGCCCGCCGCGGCCGCTGCCCAGCGACCTGCCCATCGACATCCCGCGCCGCGAGGCCGCCGCGGCCCTCGGCCTGCCCAGCGAGCGCGCGGCGCCCGAGACGGCGCCGGGCCCGTCCGACCCGGTTCCGACGCCGGCGGCCGAGCCTGTCCGCCCGCCCCCGGTGGAGCGGTCGACCCCGGTCCCGCCCCGGGCGCCGGAGGCCCCGGCCGCACGGGAGCGCGAGACGGTCGAGCCGGCCGTCACGGCGGCACCGGCTGCACGCCGTGCCGCCTCGGCGCCTGCGGCGCCGCGGGCCCCCGCGGCCTCGTCCGCCGTCCCGCCCAAGCGGCCGGAGCCGGTCGCGGCGGGCAAGGGCGGGGCCGAGACGCCGGCCCCGGCTGCCGCCAAGCCCGCGCCCGAGACGACGCCCGGGGCCCGCTACATCGTCCAGATCGGGGCCTACGCCGACCCGGCCACCGCCCGGGCGGCGCGGCTCAAGGTCGAGCGGCTGGGCCTGAAGACCTATGTCCACGAGATCGACGTGCCCGGCGGCAAGCGCATCCGGGTCCGGGTCGGGCCCTTCAGCGACCGCGAGGAGGCGGCCCGCGTGCAGGACCGGCTCGAGAAGGCCGGTTTCCAGCCCGGTCTGCTGACGCTGTGAGGAGGACCGCCGCATGAACCTCGAATCCCTGGGCTGGGTCGACGGCCTGGCGCTGCTCGGTCTGGCCGTGTCCTTCGTGATCGGGCTGTGGCGCGGGCTCGTCTTCGAGCTGATGTCGATCGCCGGCTGGATCGTGGCCTACCTGCTGGCCCAGCGCTACAGCCCGGCGATGGCTGGCTGGCTGCCGATCGGCGCCCCGGGCAGCGCGCTGAACCTGATCGCGAGCCTGGTGCTGCTTTTCGTGATCGCGCTCTTCGTCTGGGCGCTGCTGTCGTGGCTACTGCAGAAGGCCATCTCGGCTTCGCCGCTGCGGCCGGTCGACCGCGTGCTCGGCGGCGTCTTCGGCCTGCTGCGCGCGCTGGTGATCGGCCTGGTGCTGGTCAGCGGCCTGCGTCTCACCCCCCTCGCGGGTTCGACCGACTGGCAGGCCTCGCGGGCCGTGCAGGGGCTCGGGCTCGTCCTTGAAAAGATCCAACCTTGGTTGCCCGACTCGGTGACGCGCCATCTGCGCGCCGCCGCCCCGGGCCACCTGTCCTCGGCACGGAAAGGCTGAAACCCATGTGCGGCATCGTCGGCGTCATCTCCAAGGCCCCCGTCAACCAGCTCATCTACGACGCGCTGCTGCTGCTGCAGCACCGCGGCCAGGACGCGGCCGGCATCGTCACCGCCGGCCCGGACCACCGCGGCACGAAGTTCTTCATGCACAAGGCGCGCGGCATGGTCCGCGACGTCTTCCGCACCCGCAACATGCGGGCGCTGCCGGGCCAGATCGGCCTGGGCCAGGTGCGCTACCCCACGGCCGGCAATGCCTACAGCGAGGAGGAGGCCCAGCCCTTCTACGTGAACGCGCCCTTCGGCCTGGTGCTGGTGCACAACGGCAACCTGACCAACGCCCATGCGCTCAAGGGCGAGCTCTTCGCCATCGACCGCCGGCACCTGAACACCGAGAGCGACACCGAGGTGCTGATCAACGTGCTCGCGCACGAGCTGGAAAGCGCTGCCCGCGACCAGCCGCTGACGCCTGCCGTGATCTTTGATGCCGTGGCCGCCGTGCACAAGCGCATCAAGGGCAGCTATGCGGTGATCTGCCTGATCGCCGGCCATGGCCTGCTGGCCTTCCGCGACCCCTACGGCATCCGTCCGCTCTGCCTGGGCGAGGCGACGCTGGAGGACGGCAGCCGCGAGCTGATGGTGGCCAGCGAGTCGGTCGCCCTGGAGGGCACCGGCCACCAGTTCGTGCGCGACGTGCAGCCTGGCGAGGCCATCTTCATCGACTACGAAGGCACGCTGCATGCCCGCCCCTGTGCGGCCAAGCCGACCCTCAACCCCTGCATCTTCGAGTTCGTCTACCTGGCGCGCCCGGACTCGGTGATTGACGGCATCTCGGTCTACCAGGCCCGGCTGAACATGGGCGAGACCCTGGCTCAGCGCGTGATCTCGACCCTGCCGCCGAGCGAGATCGACGTGGTCATCCCCATCCCCGAGTCCAGCCGCCCGAGCGCGATGCAGCTGGCGCAGAAGCTGGGCAAGCCCTACCGCGAGGGCTTCGTGAAGAACCGCTATGTCGGCCGCACCTTCATCATGCCGGGCCAGGGCCAGCGCAAGAAGAGCGTGCGCCAGAAGCTCAACGCCATCGGCGCCGAGTTCAAGGGCCGCAAGGTGCTGCTGGTGGACGACTCCATCGTGCGCGGCACCACCAGCCGCGAGATCGTCCAGATGGCCCGCGAGGCCGGCGCCGCCAAGGTCTACCTGGCCTCGGCCGCACCGCCCGTGCGCCACCCCAATGTCTACGGCATCGACATGCCGACCAAGACCGAGCTGATCGCCCACGGCCGCAGCAGCGACGAGGTGCGCGACTACATCGGCTGCGATGCCCTGATCTACCAGGACCTGGCCGCCATGAAGAAGGCGGTGGGTCTGCTGCAGCCGGCGCTGGCGGGCTTCGAGGCCTCGTGCTTTGACGGCGTCTACATCACCGGCGACGTCAGCAGCGAGGACTTCGACGCCATCTCCAAGCAGCGCAGCCTGGGCTTCGAGGAAGAGGAAGGCAACCGCCAGCGCCTGGCGCTGCAGGGCGGCGTGGAGGTCTGAGCATGGCCGACCACGACGACACCGTGCGCAAGCCGGGCCTGCCCCGGGTGGACCTGCCCCCGGGCGTGCGTCTGGAGACCCTGGCCGTGCGCGAGGGCCTGCCGGCCACGCCCTGGGGCGAGAACTCCGAAGCCCTGTTCCTCACCAGCAGCTTCGTGCACCCGGATGCGGCCACCGCCGCCCGCCGCTTCGCCGGCGAGGAGGAGGCCTTCGTCTACAGCCGCTTCACCAACCCCACGGTGATGATGCTCGAGCGCCGACTCGCGGCACTCGAAGGCACCGAGGCCTGCCTGGCCACGGCCAGCGGCATGAGCGCCATCCTGCTGCTGTGCATGGGCCTGCTCAAGGCCGGCGACCATGTGGTGTGCTCGCGCAGCGTGTTCGGCTCGACCATCAAGCTGCTCAGCGGCGAGTTCGGCAAGTTCGGGGTCGAGACGAGCTACGTCTCACAGAGTGAGCCGGCCGAGTGGCGTGCCGCGATGCGGCCCAACACCAGGCTGCTGTTCGCCGAGACGCCGAGCAACCCGCTCACCGAGGTCTGCGACATCCGGGCCCTGGCCGACATCGCCCACGAGGGCGGTGCGCTGCTGGTGGTCGACAACTGCTTCTGCTCGCCGGCCCTGCAGCAGCCGGCGAAGCTGGGGGCCGACCTCATCATCCATTCCGGCACCAAGTACCTGGACGGCCAGGGCCGCGTGCTGGCCGGCATGGTCTGCGGTCCCCAGGCCATCGTCGAAGGCCTCCTGGTGCCAGTGATGCGCAGTGCCGGCATGAGCCTGTCGCCCTTCAACGCCTGGGTCGTGCTCAAGGGCCTGGAGACGCTTGGCATCCGCATGGCCGCCCAGAGCGCCAACGGCCTGGCCCTGGCGCAGTGGCTGGAGCAGCATCCGGCGGTCGAGCGGGTCTACCACCCTGGCCTGGCCTCCCACCCCCAGCATGCGCTGGCCATGGCCCAGCAGGGCGGGGTGGGCGGCGCGGTGCTGAGCTTCATCGTCAAGTCCCGCGACGCGGAGGAGGCCCGCGAGCGGGCCTTCAGCGTCATCGACGCGACGCGGATCTGCTCCATCACGGCCAACCTCGGCGACACCAAGACCACCATTACCCATCCGGCCAGCACCTCGCACGGCCGGCTGACCGAAGCGCAGCGCCTGGCGGCCGGCATCACCCAGGGCCTGATCCGCGTGGCGGCCGGCCTGGAGCATGTCGAAGACCTGCAGGCCGACCTGGCCCGCGGGCTCGACCGCCTGGCCTGAGCCCTCGCGCTGGCCGTCCGCCCGCGCCCGGGCGGACGATCTCTCTCCCTTGCGTCTCCGCCGTCCGGCGAGGCGGCTCTCCGACTTTGCAGCCATGAGCGACATCTCCCGTCCGGTCCGCACGCGCTTCGCACCGAGCCCGACCGGCTTCATCCACCTCGGCAACATCCGCTCCGGTCTCTACCCCTGGCTCTTCGCCCGCGCCAAGGGCGGCCAGTTCATCCTGCGCATCGAGGACACCGACACCGAGCGCTCCTCGCAGGAAGCCGTCGATGTGATCCTCGAGAGCATGCAGTGGCTGGGGCTCGCGCATGACGAGGGCCCCTTCTTCCAGATGCAGCGCATGGACCGCTACCGCGAGGTCGTGCAGCAGCTGCTCGACGCCGGCCTGGCCTATCGCTGCTACACCACGCCGGCCGAGCTGGACGCCCTGCGCGAGCAGCAGCTCGCCGCCAAGCTCAAGCCGCGCTACGACGGCCGCTGGCGGCCCGAGCCGGGCAAGACCCTGCCGCCGGTGCCGGAAGGCATCGCTCCGGTCATCCGCTTCAAGACACCCCAGGGCGGCAGCGTGGCCTGGGTCGACAAGGTCAAGGGCCTGATCGAGTTCAGCAATGAGGAGCTCGACGACCTCGTCATCGCCCGCCCCGCCGGCCCGGGCGAGACGATCGGCGTGCCGACCTACAACTTCTGCGTGGTGGTCGACGACCTCGACATGCGCATCACCCACGTGATCCGCGGCGACGACCACGTGAACAACACGCCGCGCCAGATCCACATCTTCCGCGCGCTGGGCGCCGAGCCGCCGGTCTTCGCCCACCTGCCCACCGTGCTCAACGAGCAGGGCGAGAAGATGAGCAAGCGCCACGGCGCCAAGCCCGTGACGGCCTACCGCGACGAGGGCTACCTCGCCGATGCCGTCGTGAACTACCTGGCCCGCCTGGGCTGGAGCCACGGCGACGACGAGATCTTCAGCCGCGAACAGCTCATCGGCTGGTTCGATCTGGACCATCTCGGCAAGAGTGCCGGCCAGTTCGACGAGGCCAAGCTGCGCTGGGTCAATGCCCAGCACCTCAAGATGAGCGCGGACCCGACCCTGGTGCCGCTGGTGGCCGAGCAGCTGGCGCAGCGCGGCCTGCATGGCGCGGCGGAGGATCCGCGCAGCGTGGCGCGGATCGCGCTGTTCAAGGACCGCTGCAGCACGACGGTCGAGCTGGCCGACTGGCTGGCCATGTATCACGCACCGGTCACGCCCTCCGACGCGGAGCGGGCTCAGCACCTGAGCCCCGCCATCCGCCCGGCGCTGGCCGCGCTGGCCGATGCGCTGGCGGCCTTGCCGGAGTGGACGGCCGCTGCGATCGGCGCAGCCTTCAAGGCCGTGCTGGCTGCCGAGGGCCTGAAGATGCCGCAGCTGGCCATGCCGGTACGGGTTGCCGTCTGCGGCCGGGCCCAGACGCCCTCGGTCGATGCCGTGCTGTCGCTCTTTGATCAAGAAATTGTGGTCAGACGCTTGCGCGAGGCCTGAAAGTGGGCCATACTCTCGTTCTCGCTTGAACGGCGCAGCCAACAAGCAAGACGCAGCGCAAAACGCCGCGACTTGCCGCGAAACCAGACTGCACATGGCAGCTTGGCATCGTGACCAAAGGGGGTATAGCTCAGCTGGGAGAGCGCTTGCATGGCATGCAAGAGGTCAGCGGTTCGATCCCGCTTACCTCCACCAAGTTTTCGGTGGCGCGCAGTTCAGGAAGAAGGTTTAGTCCCCTTCGTCTAGAGGCCTAGGACACGACCCTTTCACGGTTGTAACAGGGGTTCGAATCCCCTAGGGGACGCCAAGTTTGACGATGCTTGCGCAGTAATGCGGAATATCGTTACCGACAAGGAGTGGTAGTTCAGTCGGTTAGAATACCGGCCTGTCACGCCGGGGGTCGCGGGTTCGAGTCCCGTCCACTC
>CAYSQO010000045.1:0-17096 GCA_964433315.1 uncultured Rubrivivax sp. | reverse complement strand
AGCCGGGCATCGCGCAGGCCCCAGGCCAGCAGCAGGCCGCTGGCCAGCAGGCCGGTGCGCGAGCCGCTGGCCGCCAGACCGGCCATCAGCAGCAGGCCGGCGGGTGCCAGCAGCCCGCGCGGCAGGCGGCCCATGGCACGCAGGGCGGCCAGCGCGATCACGCCCTGAACCATCAGCAGGCCCAGCACATTGGACTGCCGGACCCAGCCGACGGCGCGGCCCCCCGCCGGCAGGCCGGCCAGGCCCAGCGCCTGCGGGGCCGCCAGCTCAAGCAGCGCCAGGCCGGCGTTGAGCAGGGCCGCGGCGGCCCAGGCCGCCAGGAAGGTGCGCGCCGTCCCGCCCGGATCGACCGCCCGCGCGGCCCGCAGGCCGAGCAGCACGGCCCCCGCGGCGAACAGCGCCACGCTGTCGGCCAGGGCCAGACCCGGCAGGCCGGCCGTGGCCGGCACCGCAGCCCAGGCCATACCGGCCAACAGCGGGGGCACGGCGATCAGGCTGCGCAGGCCGGCCGGCCAGGCGCCGCCCGGTCCGGAGGCCGGGCCAAGGGCCAGGACCAGCCCCCAGGCCAGCAGGCCCAGCAGATCCTTGGCCAGGCCGGTCTGCGGAAGCGGGCCATGGTTCAGCAGCAGGGGCCCGGCCACCGCCAGAGCCAGGGCCAGCCGGGCCGGCCACCGGGGGGGCAAGACAAGGTGGCGCCCATGAAAAAGGGACCGCCTGGGCGGTCCCTCGGGGGCGCGATGCGCGCGGATCACGGCAGGACGAGCTGCCGGGGGACCGGGCTCAGGCTCAGTTCTTCACATAGCCCTGGGTCAGGCAGGCGCCGCTGTAGGCCCAGGTCAGGCGCTCGCCGGCGACGGTGGGGGTCAGGGTGCAGGTCTCGGTCGCCAGGATGCCCTTGGCGGCATTGGGCGTGGCGACCAGCGCGGCGGTGGTGGCGGTGATGGCCACGCTGTTGACGATGCCGGTCGTCGAGGTGAAGCCCGAGGGAATGCCGGCTTCGCCGAGCACGTCGCAGCTGGCCAGCGCGCCTTCGGTCTGGAAGCATTCGGTCACGCCGAGCTTGTAGGGCTCCATCGCGGCGATGACTTCGCTGTAGGCGGCGCGCTTGATGTAGTTCTGGTACGCGGGCAGGGCCACGGCGGCCAGGATGCCGATGATCGCGACGACGATCATCAGTTCGATGAGGGTGAAGCCCTTCTGGGCACGGCGGGCGATGCGGCGGCGAGCGGTCATGGCGGAACTCCGGTGGGCAGGGTGGACAGGATCCGGGGGGCGATCCGTCCACCGGGTGCCGGGTCTTCCGCAGGCGCCGTGCCTGACAGGAAATGTCAGTCCGCCGGCCGGCAAACGGGCAGAACCGCACGGTCCCGCCGCAGGTGGCGGCCGGGCGGCCGCGCCGGCCCGGCCGCGGCCTGACGCAAAACGTCAGGCGCGCGACACGGAAGGTCAGTAATCGGTCTCGGCCTGCGGGTCGTGGGCCTCCAGCTCGTAGCTGGCGGCCAGCATGGCCAGGCGGCCAATCACGCCGTACATGTAGAAGCGGTTGGGCGCGCTGGCGCCGGGCTTCTCGCCGGGACGCGGCAGGTGGTGGCTCTCGGCAAAGGCCAGCGGCACGAACTGGGCCCCGGGGGCGTTGAGGTTCTCGTCAATGCCGCGATCGGCATGGACGCGGTAGAAGCCGCCGACCACGTAGCGGTCCATCATGTAGACGACCGGTTCGGCCACCGCATCGTTCATGCGCTCGTAGGTGGGCACGCCTTCCTGGATGATGACCTCGCTGACCTCCTGGCCGTCCTTGATGACGCTCATCTTGTTCTTGGTGCGGCGGTTCAGCTCGGCCAGCTCCTTGGCGTCGCGCACGGTCATGATGCCCATGCCGTAGGTGCCGTTGTCGGCCTTGACGACGACGAAGGGCTTCTCCTGGATGCCGTATTCCTTGTACTTGCGGCGCACCTTGCCGATGAGGGTGTCGACATGGGTCTGCAGGCAGTCCTGGCCCTCGCCGGACTGGAAGTCCACCTTTCCGCAGCGGCCGAACATGGGGTTGATCAGCCACGGATCCATGCCGAGCAGCTTGGCGAACTTCTTGGCGACTTCCTCGTAGGCGTCGAAGTGCTGGCTCTTGCGGCGCACGGCCCAGCCGGCATGCAGCGGCGGCAGCAGGTACTGCTCGTGCAGGTTCTCCAGCACGGCGGGGATGCCGGCCGACAGGTCGTTGTTCAGCAGGATGGTGCAGGGGTCGAAGTCCTTCAGCCCCAGGCGGCGCTTGCCGCGGATCAGCGGCTCGACGGTCAGCTCGCTGCCATCGGGCAGCGGCAGCGTGGTCGGCGCGGTGACGGTCGGATCCAGCGAGCCCAGCCGCACGTTCAGCCCGGCCTGGGTGAAGACCTGCACGAGGCGCTGGACGTTGGTCAGGTAGAAGCTGTTGCGGGTGTGGTTCTCGGGAATCAGCAGGAGGTTCTTGGCCTCGGGGCAGATCTTCTCGATCGCCGCCATCGCCGCCTGCACGGCCAGCGGCAGCATCTGCGGCGTCAGGTTGTTCCAGCCGCCGGGGAAGAGGTTGGTGTCGACCGGGGCCAGCTTGAAGCCGGCATTGCGCACGTCGACCGAGGTGTAGAAGGGCGGCGTGTGTTCCATCCACTCCAGGCGGAACCAGCGCTCGATCGCCGGCATGGATTCCAGGATGCGCTGCTCCAGCTCGTTGATGGGGCCGTTGAGCGCGGTGATGAGGTGCGGAACCATGGTGGGCGGGCCCGGGCGGGCGTCAGGGGAAGCCGAAATTCTAGGCAGCGCGGGCAACAGCCCTGCGCCACACAAGGCCGGGCCGCGCGGCGGTCGCCGCCAACGACAAGGGGCTGCCCGAAGGCAGCCCCTTGCTTGGAGGAAGGATCCGGCGCGGTCCGGGCCGGGGCCCGGCACCGCGCCTGGCGGATCACTTGTGGTAAGCCGTCTCGCCGTGCGAGCTGATGTCCAGGCCTTCGCGCTCTTCCTCTTCGCTGACACGCAGGCCGACGATCAGGTCGACCAGCTTGAAGGCGATGAAGGAGACGACGCCCGACAGCACGATGGTGTAAAGCACGCCCTCGGCCTGGATCAGCACCTGGGCGCCGATGCCCGGGTAGCCGCCGCAGGTGTTGGCCACGTAGTCGCAGATGCCGGTGCCGCCGAGGTCGGGCGAGGCAAACACGCCGGTCAGGATGGCACCCAGGATGCCGCCGACGCCGTGGACGCCGAAGACGTCCAGCGAATCGTCCGCGCCCAGCAGCTTCTTGAGACCGTTCACGCCCCACAGGCAGACCACGCCGGCGATCAGGCCGAGGATCAGCGCGCCGCCGACCCCCACGAAGCCGCAGGCCGGGGTGATGGCGACCAGACCGGCCACCGCACCCGAGGCGCCGCCCAGCATCGAGGCCTTGCCCTTCATCAGCGCTTCACCGGCGATCCAGCTCAGCGTCGCAGCCGCCGTGGCGACCACGGTGTTGACGAAGGCCAGCGAGGCGATGCCATTGGCTTCGAGGTTGGAGCCCGCGTTGAAGCCGAACCAGCCCACCCACAGCAGCGAGGCGCCGACCATGGTCAGGGTCAGGCTGTGCGGAGCCATGGATTCCTTGCCGTAGCCGATGCGCTTGCCGACGACGTAGGCACCCACCAGACCGGCAACGGCCGCGTTGATGTGCACGACGGTGCCGCCCGCGAAGTCCAGCGCGCCCTTCTGCCACAGCGCACCGGCGGCAGCGGTCACGGCCTCCAGCGTCTCGGGGCTGGTGATCGCGTCCGGGCCGTCCCAGTACCAGACCATGTGGGCCATCGGCAGGTAGCTGAAGGTGAACCACAGCACCGAGAACAGCAGCACGGCGGAGAACTTGATGCGCTCGGCGAAGGCACCAATGATCAGCGCGGTGGTGATCGCGGCGAAGGTGCCCTGGAAGGCCACGAAGGTCAGCTCGGGGATGTAGACGCCCTTGCTGAAGGTCGCACCCAGGGACTCGGGCGTCACGCCGGCCAGCAGCACCTTCGACAGGCTGCCGAAGTACGGCGTGCCCGCGGTGAAGGCGACCGAGTAGCCGTAGACGACCCACAGCACCGAGATCAGCGCGAAGATCACCAGGACCTGCATCAGCACCGACAGCATGTTCTTGCTGCGGACCAGGCCGCCGTAGAACAGGGCCAGGCCCGGCAGGGTCATCAGGATGACGAGGACCGTGGCCATCGTCATGAAGGCGGTGTCGCCCTTGTCCGGCACCGGGGTCGGGGCGGCAGGGGCTTCGGCCGAGGCGGCTTCCGCCACGGCCTGGACGACGGCCGAGGCCGCTTCGGCCACCGCCGGGGCGGAGGCCGTGTCCTGGGCATAGCCCACCCCGGCAAAGCCGAGGAGCGCCATGCCCAAGGCACACAGAGCAATCAGTTTGCGCATGGTTGTCATCTTCCTGGGTTCTGGGTCACGGGCGCTCAGAGCGCGTCCTTGCCGGTCTCGCCGGTGCGGATGCGAACGACCTGTTCGAGGGACGACACGAAGATCTTCCCGTCGCCGATCTTGCCCGTGCGGGCCGAGGTCTCGATCGCCTCGATCACGCGGTCGACGATGGCGTCGTCCACGGCCGCTTCGATCTTGACCTTCGGCAGAAAGTCCACGACGTACTCCGCACCGCGGTACAGCTCGGTGTGGCCCTTCTGACGGCCGAAGCCCTTGACTTCGGTCACCGTGATGCCCTGCACGCCAATGGCGCTGAGGGCTTCACGCACTTCGTCGAGCTTGAAGGGCTTGACGACGGCGGTCACCATCTTCATGTCGGTCTCCTCAACGGGGAAAGACTCAGAACGTCTTGGACAGCGACAGGACCGCGGTGCTGCCGCTGATCTTGGTGCCGCCCACGCCAGCGTAGTCGCGGTTGGTGTCGATGTACGACAGGCCGGCGACGAAGCCATTGGTGAAGCTGTAGGTCACGCCCAGCTTCCAGTCCACGTAGCTGGAGGTCACGGTGCCGTCGATCTCGGTCAGCTTGGCCGCGCCCTTGAGCTTCTGGTAGCCGACGTGGCCCGCCAGGCCCCAGCCGCCGCCCAGGTCGTAGGCGGTCGACACGTCGAGGTAGTAGGAGCCGGCCGCATTGCCGCCGCCGACGTTCTTCTCGGCGCTGAAGAAGTCGCTCAGCGGGTAGTAGATCTTCGCGCTGACGATGCTGTAGCTGGCGCCGACGTAGATCTCGGTGTTCTTGATCTTGCTCGGCAGGTTGCGGTCGCTGTTGGGGTAGGCGTAGTGCAGCAGGCCGATGTCGTAGGCCACGTCGCCCAGGGCGCCCTTGTAGCCGCCGTAGAAGTCCATCTCGAGGTTGGCGCCGCCGAAGAACTCGCTGTCGATGTTCGAGTTCCAGTTGCCGACGTAGAAGCCCGAGCTGTGGGCGATGTCGAAGCCGCCCTGGAAGGCCGGCTTCTTGTCGGTTTGCGAGATGCCGCGGAACCGGTAGTCCGAGAACAGGCCCGCGTTGCCAGTGATCGTCCAGTCGGACTTGGCTTCCTCGGCCGCGAAGGTGCCGAAGGACGCAGCGGCCAGGACGGCGGCAAGGGCGATGGCGTTCAGTTTCATGCGAGTGGGCTCCGTTGAATTGGTCGTTGGTTCAGCAGCGAACTGCCTTGGGACCGTCTGCACGAGCCGTGCCAACGCCCCTTTGCCGCGCAGCCCGGGGGCGATCGGTCGATCGGCCCCGCCGGGACGCCCCAAGGACGGGCCGAAACGCGTTGACGCCAAGCTGTCGCACCAATTCCGTGCGGCCGCTCACCCGCCGGCGGGATCGCCGTGCCCCCGGCCGCTGCGCACCATGTCGGACATGCGCCTCGCCACCATCCACAGCCGCGCCTTGAACGGGCTGCAGGCCCCGGACGTCACGGTCGAGGTGCATCTGGCCAACGGCCTGCCGGCCTTCACCCTGGTCGGCCTGGCCGACACCGAGGTCAAGGAGGCCCGCGAGCGGGTCCGCGCCGCGCTCCAGACCAGCGGCCTGAGCTTTCCGGCCAACCAGCGTGTCACGGTCAACCTGGCACCGGCCGACCTGCCGAAGGAGGGCGGGCGCTTCGACCTGCCGATCGCGCTGGGCGTGCTGGCCGCCAGCGGCCAGATCGACCCGGCCGCGCTGCAGGGCTGGGCCTGCGCGGGCGAGCTGTCGCTGGCGGGCGAACTGCGGCCGGTGCGCGGCGCCCTGGCCCTGGCCCTGGCGCTGCGCCGGGAAGGGAGTGCGCAGGGCCTGATCCTGCCGCGCCGCAGTGCCGAGGAAGCGGCCCGCGTGCCCGGCCTGCGGGTCTGCGGGGCCGATCACCTGCTCGACGTGGTCCGCGCCTGCCTGCCCGGCGAAGCCGCCCAGGCCCTGCCCCGCGCCACCGCGCCGGAGCGGATGGCCCCCGCCCCCGGCCCGGACCTGCGGGACGTGAAGGGCCAGACCGCCGCCAAGCGCGCCCTGGAGATCGCCGCGGCCGGCGGCCACAGCCTGCTGCTGGTCGGCCCGCCCGGCAGCGGCAAGTCCATGCTGGCCCAGCGCCTGCCGGGCCTGCTGCCCCCGCTGGACGAGGCGGCCGCGCTCGAATCGGCCGCCGTGCTGAGCCTGGCCGGCCTGTTCGAGCCCGAGCGCTTCGGCGAGCGCGTGCTGCGCGCGCCGCACCACGGCGCCAGTGCGGCGGCCCTGGTGGGCGGCGGGGCGCCGCCGCGGCCAGGCGAAATCTCGCTGGCCCACGAAGGCCTGCTGTTTCTTGACGAACTGCCGGAGTTCCCGCGCCCCGCGCTGGAGGCGCTGCGCGAGCCGCTGGAGACCGGCCAGATCGCCATCGCCCGGGCGCTGCAGCGCGTGCAGTTTCCCGCCCGGTTCCAGCTGATCGCGGCCATGAACCCCTGCCCCTGCGGCCTGGCCGGTGACCGCCGCAGCCTGTGCCGCTGCACGCCCGAGACAGTGGCGCGCTACCAGGGCCGGCTCAGCGGACCGCTGCTGGATCGGCTGGATCTGCAGGTCGAGGTGCCCGCCCTGCCGCCCGAGACCCTGCTGGCCGCGCCCGCCGGCGAGCCCAGCGCCCAGGTGGCTGCCCGGGTGGCCGCCGCCCAGGCCCGGCAGCGCGCGCGGCAGGGTGGGCTCAACAGCCGGCTGGCGGCGGGGGCGCTGGAATCGGCCTGCGCGCAGCGGCCGGCCGGCGTCGACGCCCTGCTGCACCAGGCTGGCAGCCGCCTGGGCTGGTCGGCCCGCAGCCACCACCGCGTGCTGCGGGTGGCCCTGACGATCGCGGACCTGGCCGGCCGGGACACCCTGGCGCCCGGCGACGTGGCCGAGGCCATCCAGCTGCGTCGCGCGCTGGGGCCGGGGGCCTGAGGCGCCCCGGCGGCAGCCGGCTCAGTGCCGGACCAGCCGGCCGTCGCGGATCTCGAGCACGTCGCCGACCGTCCAGTCGGGCTCGCCGGCCTGCTCGAAGCTGCGGCGGCCGCCTTCGGGCAGACGCACTTCGGTGACCCAGACGATCTTCTTCTTGAGGTGCTTCTCCAGCTCGCGGCCGGCAAAGCCGCCGGCCACCGCGCCGCCGACGGTGGCGACCGAGCGGCCGCTGCCGCCGCCGACCTGGTTGCCAAGCAGGCCGCCGACCACCGCGCCGCCGATCGCCCCCAGCGCGCTGGGCTCGCCCTTGCGCTGCTCGCTGCGCACCTCGATCACCCGCGCGCAGTCGGCGCACAGGGCCGGGGCCGCGGACGGGGCCGGCTCGGCTGCGACCGCTGCCTCGGCGGCCGGCGCCGCCGCCACCGTGCGGGCGGGCTCGGCCGGCGGGGTCTTGGCCGGCGGATGGGCAGCCCGCGGGGCGGCCGCCCGCTCAGCGGTCTTCCCGGCCGGCTTCGGCGGCGTGGCCGGGGCGGCCGGCACCGGAGGCTCGACGACCTCCTGGGTCGACCGCTCGATGGGGCCCGCCGCGGTGGCGCTCGCCGCGTCCGCCACCGGCACGGCGGGCGCCGGCACCGCGTCGGCGGCGGTCACGGCGCGCAGGCCGAGGACGGCGGCCACCAGCAGGCCGCCACCGGCCAGGCCGGTCAGGAAGCTGCTGCGGTGCAGGCGGGTGGACACGGCGCCCGAAGGCGCCGCGGAATCAGCAAGGGGGGACGACATGGACACTCCTCATCCGGGTGACGAGGCCGGCCCGGTCGGGCGGCGGCTCGGGCCGACAACGTTTCGGGTCGGACCCCGAAACGGCCGGCCGGTTCAACCCGCTGGCCAGGCAACGCAGCCGGGCGCCCCGCGGTGGACCGCCAGGGCGCTTCAGAGCACCGGCGACAGCGCGCGGCGGGCCGCGTCCTCGTCCAGCGCGTTGCGGCGCGCCCAGTCGGCGAGCTGGTCCTCGCCGACCTTGCCGACATTGAAGTAGGCCGCCTCGGGATGGGCGAGGTAGAAGCCGCTGACGGCCGAGGCCGGGGTCATGGCGAGGTGCTCGGTCAGGCCCATGCCGATGTCCTCGGCGGCCAGCAGGTCGAACATCGCGCGCTTGACCGTGTGGTCCGGGCAGGCCGGGTAGCCGGGTGCCGGGCGGATGCCCTGGTACTGCTCGGCGATCAGCGCCTCGTTGCTGAGCTGCTCGCCGGCGGCGTAGCCCCAGAACTCGGTGCGCACACGCTGGTGCAGGCGCTCGGCGAAGGCTTCGGCCAGGCGATCGGCGATGGCCTTGATCATGATGGCGCTGTAGTCGTCGTGGTCAGCCTCGAAGGCGCGGGCCTTGGCGTCGGCGCCGAAGATGCCGACGGCGAACATCCCCGCGTAGTCCCGCGCCGCGCCGGCCGGCGCGACGAAGTCCGACAGGCAGCGGTTGGGCCGCGCCACGCCGTCGACCACCGGCCGCTCGCTCTGCATGCGCAGGCCGTGCCACACCAGCACCGGCTCGCGACGCGACTCGTCGGCGTAGAAGGCGATGTCGTCGTCCTCGACCTGCTGGGCCGCGTACAGGCCCACCACGCCGTGGGCCTGCAGCCAGCGGCCGTCGATGGCGCGCTTGAGCATGCGCTTGCCGTCGCTGAGCACGCGCTGCGCCTCGGCCCCGACGACCTCGTCCTTCAGGATGGCCGGGAAGGGGCCGGCCAGGTCCCAGGTCTGGAAGAAGGGGCCCCAGTCGATGCAGGCGGCCAGCTCGTTGAGGTCGACGTTGCGGAAGACGCGGCGGCCCAGGAAGCTGGGCACCGTCGGCTGCCAGGCCGACCAGTCGATCGGCGTCTTGTTGGCGCGGGCCTGCGCCAGCGTCACCATGGGCGTGGCCTTCTTGTTGGCGTGCTGCTCGCGGACCTTGTCGTAGTCGCGGTTCAGCTCGGCGATGTAGGCGGCGGCGCGCTCGTCACTGAGCAGGTCGGCGCACACGCCGACGCTGCGCGAGGCATCGGGCACGTAGACGACCGGGCCGGTGTACTTGGGCGCGATCTTCACCGCGGTGTGCACGCGGCTGCAGGTCGCGCCGCCGATCAGCAGCGGCGTGCCGCGCGCGCGGAACCACTCGTCACGCTCCATCTCGGCGGCCACATGCTGCATCTCCTCCAGGCTGGGCGTGATCAGGCCGGACAGGCCGATGATGTCCGCGCCCTCCTCCTTGGCTTTCTTGAGGATGTCCTGGCAGGGGACCATCACCCCCATGTTCACGACCTCGAAGTTGTTGCACTGCAGGACCACCGTGACGATGTTCTTGCCGATGTCGTGCACATCGCCCTTGACGGTGGCGATGACGATCTTGCCCTTGGGCTTGGCCTCGCCGCCGGCATCGATCAGGGCCTTCTTCTCGGCCTCGATGTAGGGCAGCAGGTGGGCCACCGCCTGCTTCATGACGCGGGCACTTTTGACCACCTGGGGCAAGAACATCTTGCCCTGGCCGAAGAGGTCGCCGACCACGTTCATGCCGGCCATCAGCGGGCCCTCGATCACGTGCAGCGGCCGGCCGCCGCGGGCGGCGATCTGCTGCCACACGAGCTCGGTGTCCTCGACGATGAACTCGTTGATGCCGTGCACCAGGGCGTGGGCGAGGCGCTCCTCGATCGGCAGGGCGCGCCAGGCGTTGCGCGCGCTGTCGTCCTTGCCGGCGCTCTTGGCGCGGTCGGCGATCTCGATCAGGCGCTCGCCCGCGTCCTTGCGGCGGTTGAGCACCACGTCCTCCACCCGCTCGCGCAACTCGGCGTCGAGGTCGTCGTACACGCCGACCATGCCGGCGTTGACGATGCCCATGTCCATGCCGGCCTGGATCGCGTGGTACAGGAAGACGGTGTGGATGGCCTCGCGCACCGGGTCGTTGCCGCGGAAGCTGAAGCTCACGTTCGACACGCCGCCGCTCACCTTGGCCCCGGGCAGGTTCTGCTTGATCCAGCGGGTGGCCTCGATGAAGTCGACGGCGTAGTTGTCGTGCTCCTCGATGCCGGTGGCGATGGCGAAGATGTTGGGGTCGAAGACGATGTCCTCGGGCGGGAAGCCCAGCTCCTCGACCAGGATCCGGTAGGCGCGCGCGCAGATCTCGGTCTTGCGGGCGTAGGTGTCGGCCTGGCCCTGCTCGTCGAAGGCCATGACCACGGTGGCCGCGCCGTAGCGCTTGATCAGGGTGGCCTGGCGCCTGAACTCGGCCTCGCCCTCCTTGAGGCTGATCGAGTTGACGATGCCCTTGCCCTGGATGCAGCGCAGGCCGGCCTCGATGACGCTCCACTTGGAGCTGTCGATCATGATCGGCACCTTGGCGATCTCGGGCTCGCCGGCGATCAGGTTCAGGAATCGCACCATGGCGGCCTGGCTGTCCAGCATGGCCTCGTCCATGTTGATGTCGATGACCTGGGCGCCGTTCTCCACCTGCTGGCGGGCCACGGCCAGGGCGTCCTCGTAGCGGCCTTCCAGGATCATCCGGGCGAAGGCCTTGGAGCCGGTCACGTTGGTGCGCTCGCCGATGTTGACGAAGAGCGAACCGCGGTCGATGGCCACCGGCTCCAGGCCGGACAGGCGCATCGGGGGGACGGACGGGGTGGAGGCGTGGGGGGCAGTCATGGCGCGGCTTGGTCGTTCACAAGCGAGCGCCGTTGCCGGGGCCGGGGCCGCAAGACCCCCGCCTGCCCGAGCCTGGCGACCCTCCGGACGGGGCCGTCGCAACGCTCCTCGAGCCCTTCAAGTTTAGCGGCCGGCCACCTGCCGGCCGGCCCCGCTCAGGCGAAGAGCGGCAGGGTCTCGAAGCGCCCGCGCAACACCGCCCCCGCGTCAGCGCCGAGCCAGCCTTCGATCACGCTGGCGTAGACGCGGCGGAAGTCGGTGGTGTGGATCAGGTTGTCGCCCGCATCCAGGGCCGTGAGGCTGGGCGGCTGGCCGTGGTGGCCGCCGCGCACCCCGCGGCCGATCAGGTACATCTGGTTGGCCGTGCCGTGGTCGGTGCCCAGGCTGGTGTTCTCCGGCACGCGGCGGCCGAACTCGGAGAAGACCAGCAGCATCACCTCGTCGGCGCGGCCGATGCGCTCCAGGTCGCGCTGGAAGCCGGCGATCGCGTCGGCCGTGTAGGTCAGCAGGCGCTGGTGCAGCTCGGCCTGCTGCACATGGGTGTCGAAGGCGTTGTGGCGGTAGGCGGTGTAGTACAGCCGGGTCGGCAGGCCGGCGTCGATCATCGCGACGATCTTCGGCAGGTCCAGCGGCACGATGCCGTAGTCCACCGGCGACTTGTAGCGGGCCCAGGCTTCGCGCACGCGCTGCGAGCTGTCGCGGGCCGAGACCGCCACCTCGCGCATGAAGCGCAGGGCGGGCGGGTCCTCGGGCGCCGGCGGCACGGCGGCGTCCAGCAGCGGCCGGGCCTCGTGCAGGCCCTTGCGGACGAAGCGCCGCGGGTCGTCGAAGCCCAGGGCCAGGTGGCGGCGCGCGCGCACGGCCAGGGACTGCACCTCGTCGACATTGACCAGGAAGCCCGGCGTGGCGGCCGGGTCCATGGCGTCGGCCAGGCGGCCGATCCAGCCGCTGTCCTCGCCGGCGTTCGGGGCGCCGGTGTGCCAGTAGGCCATCGAGGTGAAGTGCGAGAAGGACGGCTGCGCATAGCCGCAGCCATGCACGATGGCCATCTTGCCGTCCTTGTAGAGCCGCTCGAAGCCGGCCAGGCCGGGGTTGAAGCCGAAGTGCCCGTCGATCACCCGCAGCTTCTCGCGCCGGATGCCCAACCGCGGCCGGTGGCGGTAGTAGGCGTCGTCGCCGTAGGGCACCAGGGTGTTGAGGCCGTCGTTGCCGCCGGAGAGCTCCAGCACGACGAGGATGCGCGGCCGGCCGCCGGGCGTGGCCGGGGCGGCGGCCGCCTGCTGCAGCGCGCCGGGCAGGCCCAGGGCCAGGCCGGCCTGCAGCAGGGCGCGGCGGGAGACCCCGGCGTGGGCGGAGGGGGCGGCGTGGCCGTCGGGGGTGTGGAAGGGCGTCATGGCGGGGGCGGCGCTTCAGCCGAGCTGGTATTCCGGCAGGGCCAGGATGAGGTGCAGGGTCTGGCGCAGCGGCTGCTCCAGGTAGCTGCGGGCGGGGGCCAGATGCTCGGTGCCGAGCTGGCCGCGCAGGAACGCGATGAGGCCCGCGCGCGAGGCCGGCGTCACCGGGGCGACGACGAAGCGGCGCAGCAGCACATCGACCGCCTCGGCCGCCGTGCGGGCCCCGGCCGCCTGCACCAGGCCGGCCAGGTCCAGGCGGGCGGTGGTGCGCGGGATGGGCTTGACCCGCTCGATCGCCATCTGCCAGCCGCGGTAGCTGGCCAGGCGGGTGTTGAAGTCCTCGTCGCGGTCGGCCAGCTGCATGGACTGCGAGCCCAGCTCCTGCCCGTCGAGACGGGTGGCCTCGCTCACGTTCTGGCCCAGGGCCAGCTTCTCGCCGACCTCCTGGATCTTGTACTCGTTCGTCGGGTAGCGGTCCGGCGGCAGGAAGGTGATGTCCGGGTTCAGCAGCTCGTAGGCGAAGTTGGCCCGCGCCATCAGCAGGCCCGGCGTGATCCAGGCGCGGCCGGGCGCCCAGCCGGCCACCGTGGGCGGGTAGAAGAGCTTCTGGCCCAGGGCCTCGGTGACCTGGTTGAAGTCGGGCACGCCGGGCATCTGCGTCAGGCCGGCCAGGCGGTAGGTGCTGACCACCAGCTCCACCGGCGGGCGGATGCGGCTGGCCCGCGAGGGGGCGCTGTAGAAGTCGCGCGAGAGGAAGAGCGTCTCCAGGAAGTCGGCCAGGTCGTAGCCGCTGTCGCGCAGGCGCTGGCCCAGGGCCCGGCGCAGCGCCGGCGACATCGTGTCGCGCACGAAGTAGGCGTGCAGCTTGCCGGCCAGGTACTCGGCGCAGGCCGGCTGGGCCAGCAGGATGTCGATCACGTCCTCGCCGCCGAAGCGGCCCTCGCGGCCCAGGATGCGCTTGACGCCGTCGTCGTGGCGGGCCGGGTCGATCGCGAAGCGCAGGCCCTGCGCGTTCCAGCCGGTGAAGGCGCGCGCGGCCTCGCGGATGTCGGCCTCGCCGTAGTGGCCGACGCCGAGGGTGAACATCTCCATGATCTCGCGGGCGAAGTTCTCGTTGGGCGCGCCCTTCACGTTCACCCCGGCATCCAGGTAGGCCAGCATGGCCGGGTCCTGGGCGATGCCGAGCATCAGCTCGCGGAAGCGGCCGTTGCCCTGCTCGCGCAGCAGCTGGTTCTGGCGCGCCATCTTGCGCACGTCGCGCACCTTCTCCTCGCTGGTGGCGAAGTGGCCGTGCCAGAACAGGGCCATCTTCTCCTGCAGCGGCCGCGGCGTGACCAGCATGCGGCCGGCCCACCAGTAGGCCAGGCGGTGGGTCTCCAGGCGGCTCGCACGCAGCCAGTAGAAGAAGGTGTCGGTGACCGGCTGCAGGCGGCGCGGGCCGGCCGGCTTGACGGCCACGCCCAGGGCCTGGCCCTCGCGCTTGGCGGTCTCGGTGGCGGCCGGGCGCGAGGGCGGGAAGCGGTCCAGGTCCGGCTCGGGCAGCTCGGAGGCGTCGAAGGGCTCGAAGGCTTCGGGCACCGTCTGCCAGCGCACCAGGCGGCGCACCGCCTCCTGGGGGCCGAGGCGGACGGTGGCCTCGATCTCCTCCGGCCGGCCGCCGAAGCCGGCCCGCTGCAGCAGGTGGGCGGCCGCGGCGGCATCCCACTGCGCGGGGCGGATCGGGCGCAGATCGTCCAGGCCGTCGGGGGACGGTGCGGCCTGGGCCAGGCTGGCCAGCAGGCCCAGCAGCAGGGCGACCCGTCGGGGTGCGAGGAAGGCAGGCATGGGCGGCAGGCGCTCGGGGCGGCGTGGTGGGTCAGGGGTCGAGGACAAGGCCTGCATGCTGGCAGCCTCCGGGCCGGGAAAGGGTCCAGAAAATCTGGATTCCTGGGCGGCCCGGCCCGGCGCAGGCAAGTTGCCCGCAGGCTTGCGGGGCGCCGCCGCCCGGGGTGGAATGGGGTCATGGCCCGGCCCACCCCCTGCACCCGTCCCGTCCGCCCCCTGCGGCGCCAGGCCCTGCAGGCCGCTGCGCTGGGCCTGCTGCTGGCCGGCTGCGCCGCCGGGCCCGGCACGCCCGGGGGCCCGGCCCCCGGCCTGTCGTCGGCGCTGGCCGCACAGCAGCGGCGCCTGGCCGATGCCCTGGCCGGCACCCCCGTGCAGGTGCAGGCGGTCGGGCCGGTGCTGCGCGTGCGGGTGCCGCTGCGCCATGCCCACGCCGCGGGGCAGACGGCGGTGAAGCCGCCGCTGCAGGCGGTGCTCGAACAGCTGGCGATCGGCTTCAAGCCGCACGCCGCCGTCAGCGAGGTGGCGGTGCGGGCCCCGGCCGATGCCGGCCTGCGCGGGGCGGCCGCAGCCACCCAGTCGGCCGAGCGAGTCGAGCAGATCCGCGAGCAGCTGCTGCGGCGCGGGCTGGACGCCAGCCGGGTGCGGGCGGCCAGGCCGGCCGAGGGCGAGTTCGTCGAGCTGCTGCTGCGCGACCGGCGCTGAGCCGGCCCGCCAGGCTCAGTCGCCCAGGCCGCTGAGCCAGCCGCTGCGGCGCGCGCGCGGCTGGTAGGCGCTCACGCGCTTGGCGATCTCGGCGATGTGCTCGGGCGTGGTGCCGCAGCAGCCGCCGGCGATGTTGAGGAAGCCGGCCTGCGCGAAGCCCTCGACCATACGGCCGGTGACCTCCGGCGTCTCGTCGAAGCCGGTGTCGCTCATCGGGTTGGGCAGGCCGGCGTTCGGGTAGCAGGACAGGTAGACATCGGGCGCCGCCTTGTGCAGCTCCTCGATGTAGGGCCGCATCAGCGCGGCACCCAGCGCGCAGTTCAGGCCGATGGCGATCGGATGCGCGTGGCGCACCGAGTGCCAGAAGGCCGTCACGGTCTGGCCGCTGAGGATGCGGCCCGAGGCGTCGGTCACCGTGCCGCTGATGATCAGGGGCAGGCGCTCGCCGGTGTTCTCGAAGAGCTCGTCGATCGCGAAGATCGCGGCCTTGGCGTTGAGCGTGTCGAAGATGGTCTCGACCAGGAAGACGTCGGCGCCGCCTTCCAGCAGGGCCTCGCCCTGCTCGTAGTAGGCCGCGCGCAGGGTCTCGAAGTCGACGTTGCGCGCGCCCGGGTCGTTGACGTCCGGGCTGATGCTGGCCGTCTTGGGCGTGGGGCCGAAGGCCCCGGCCACGAAGCGCGGCTTGTCCGGCGTGCTGAACTTGTCGCAGGCGGCGCGGGCCAGGCGGGCGCCGGCCACGTTCATCTCGCGGGCGACCGAGGCCAGGTCGTAGTCCTCCTGGGCGACGGTGGTCGCGCCGAAGGTGTTGGTCTCGATCAGGTCGGCGCCGGCCGCGAGGTAGCCCTCGTGGATGGCCGAGATCACGTCCGGGCGGGTGAACTGCAGCAGCTCGTTGTTGCCCTTCAGGTCCTTGGGATGGTCCTTGAAGCGCTCGCCGCGGTAGTCGGCCTCGCCCAGCTTGTAGCGCTGGATCATGGTGCCCATCGCACCATCCAGGATGACGATGCGCTTGGCCATCTGCTCGGCCAGCGCGGCCCCGCGGGTGTAGGGGCGGCGTTCGATGGGAAGGGTGGTGGGCATGTCCATGCGGCGATTGTAGGAAGCCCGCCCGGGACAACCCTGACCCCTGGCCCCGGGCCAGGCGCTCAGTGCTGCACCAGGGGCTGGCTGGGCAGGTGGGTGTAGCCGTCGAGGTAGGCCTCGATGGCCTCCTCGTCGGGCCCGGAGGCGGCCAGGGCCAGCGCGCCTTCGCGGAAGCTCTCGGCCAGCGCGCCCTCCAGGAAGAGGTCGCGGCCGGCGGTCTTGTCCAGGATCTCGAAGCTGCCGCGCTGCAGGCTGGCCGGCAGCGGGCGGCCGGCGGCGTCGCGCAGCGGCGTGCCGGCCGGGGCGTCGAGCGAGAGCACCACGTAGCGGTCGGACTGATAGAGCACCTGCATGGGAGACCTCCTGCGGCACCGCGGGGCGCCTTGTGGACACCTGGACCAGATGCGTGCGCCCTTGCAGGATTCAAGCCCGTCGGCCGAGCCGCGGGCCGCGCTCAGGGCGCGGCGGCGTCCTCGCCAGTCTTGCGCAGCAGGTCCAGGGGCTCGCCATGGCCGTCGCTGAGGCGGATGCGGACCGGGAGGTGGCCGTGCGCCGGATCCAGCCAGAGCTCGGCCCGGGTGTCGTGCTCGCCCTCGGGCTCGCGCAGGAGCTTGAGCGCGCGCACCGGCTCGCCGCCGACCAGGCGCAGGCTCTCCTCGCCGATCACGCGCAGGTGCCACTCGGCCAGGTCACCGCGCGCGCCGACCACGTGCAGCACGATCGGCGCCTCGGGCGGCCGGGTCCAGGCCGCGGCCAGGGCGGCGATCTGCACCATCACGCTCAGCCGGTCCTGGCTGCCGGGCGGCAGGGTGTGCACCGTCGAGGGGCCGGAGTAGCTGACCTGCAGCGGCTGGCCGGGCTCGCGCCGGAAGTTGGCGGCCTGCTCGGGACGGCGCAGGCGGCGGTCGGTGAAGCGCTGCGGCGCCAGGCCGGCCGCGTCGAAGCCGCCGCGGCTGACCTGGGTCAGCACGGTGCCGATCAGCGGCAGCTCGCCGCGCAGCTCCAGGGTGTAGCCCTGGGGGCCGGGGGCCCAGCGCAGGCTGCCCTCGCCGACCAGGCCGCCGCGGCTGAGCCGGTAGCGCCA
>CAYSQO010000044.1:0-17585 GCA_964433315.1 uncultured Rubrivivax sp. | reverse complement strand
TGTCGGTGTCGATGTTGATCTTGCGCACGCCGTGCTTGATGGCTTCCTGGATCTCGGCCACCGGCACGCCGTAGGTCTGCTTCATCTTGCCGCCGTACTGGTTGATGATGGCCAGCAGCTCCTGCGGCACGCTCGAGCTGCCGTGCATCACCAGGTGGGTGTTGGGGATGCGGGCGTGGATTTCCTTGACGCGGCTGATCGCCAGGATGTCGCCGGTCGGCGGGCGGCTGAACTTGTAGGCGCCGTGGCTGGTGCCGATGGCGATGGCCAGCGCATCGAGCTGGGTGGCCTTCACGAACTGGGCGGCCTCTTCCGGGTCGGTCAGCATCTGGCTGTGGTCCAGCTTGCCCTCGGCGCCGATGCCGTCCTCCTCGCCCGCCTCGCCGGTCTCCAGGTTGCCCAGGCAGCCCAGCTCGCCCTCGACGGTGACGCCGACCTTGTGCGCCATCTCGACGACCTTGCGGGTCACCTCGACGTTGTAGTCGAAGGAGGCCGGGGTCTTGCCGTCCTCCTGCAGCGAGCCGTCCATCATCACCGAGCCGAAGCCCAGGTCGATCGCGCCGGCGCAGACCTTCGGCGAGGTGCCGTGGTCCTGGTGCATCACCAGCGGAATCTCCGGGTAGGCCTCGACGGCCGCCTGGATCAGGTGCTTGATGAAGGGCTCACCCGCGTACTTCCGGGCGCCGGCACTGGCCTGCAGGATCACCGGCGCGCCGACTTCGGCGGCGGCGGCCATCACGGCCTGGACCTGTTCCAGGTTGTTCACGTTGAAGGCCGGGATGCCATAGCCGTTTTCGGCGGCATGGTCCAGCAGCTGGCGCATCGAGACGAGGGGCATGAGGACTCCGGAAGTCGAAAGGAAACGAAAGGGAATTGGACGGAAACGGGGATCCCGCAGATTTTAGGCGGCCGCTTCCCCGTCGCCGGGCCTGGTCCGACCGGGTCCGGCGGACGCCACCCGTCCCGGGGGAGGGGGCTACACCCCAGCATTCCACCCCCCGGCGCTGAGGAGGGCCTGACGGCCTCCCCCAAAAGGTCGCCCTCGGGAACCCGCGCCGGCCCGGCACGCTCCCCTCTCCATGTCCCCTTCCAGGAGCCCCGCTGTGAACGATGTGTCCGCCTCGGCGCTGCCCGACCCCCTCGAGGCCTGGCGTGCGCCCGGCCCCTTCGCCCCCCTGCCCCGCGCCGACGGCGCCGACGGGCCGCCGGCCCCGCTGCAGCGCCTGGACCGCTGGGCGCTGCGCCTCGGCGCCGGCCTCTGGGCCCTGCTGCTGATCGGCACCGTCGGCGGCGTGCTGTTGCCCCTGGCCCTGGGCCTCGCCATCGCCGCCTTGCGCCGCAGCGCGCTGCGCGACCGCGTGGCGCGCGCCGGCCTGCGCGTCGAGCCCGCCACCCTGCCGGCCCTGGCCGCGCGCTGGCAGGCCCTGGCCGGGCCGGACCGCCTGCGCCGGCCCCGGCCGGCGCTGTGGCTGCTGCCGGCCGTCGAGCCCGAGCCAGGCACCGCCGAGCGCGGCCCGCGCATCCTGCGCGGCCCGGACGGCGGCGCCGTGCTGCTGCCGCAGGTTCTCGTCGACGCCCTGGCCGATGACCCGGCCGCGCTCGATTTCCACCTTGCCCGGGCGCTGGCCCGCCTGCGCCACGCCCCGGCCTGGGCCGAGCTGCTGCGTCTGCCGGCCCGCGCCCTGCCGCTCTTCGGTCCGGCCCTGGACCGCGCCCGCGAGGCCGCCGAGGACCAGGCCGGCCTGCGCGCCGTCGGCGGGCAGCCGGCGCGGGCGGCCCGGGCGCTGCTGCAGCCGCTGCTCGGCCCGGCGGCCGCGCAGCTTGCCGCGGCTTCGGCCGGCGCCCCCCAGCCCCCACGCGATCTGCTGGGGGCCTACCAGGCCCTGCGTGCGCCCGGCCGGCCGCTGGCCGCCCGCCTCGCGGCTCTGCAGGGCGAGCCGCCCGAGCCGGCTGCCGTGCAGCCCCTGGCCTGGGTGATGGCCGCCTGCACGCCGCATCCGGGCCGCGCGCCGGCCTGGGCGACGCTGGCCGTCGCGGGGGCCGCGCTCTTCCTGCTGGCCGCCGCCCAGCCGGTGCTTGAGGACCGCGCGGTCCGTCAACGCCTGGCGGCAGCCCACGAGGCCGCGCAGCCGGTGGCGGCCGCGGTCAGCGCCTACCACCGCCTGCACGGTCAGGGGCCGGCCGGACTCGCCACCCTGGGCCTGCCGGCCGAGCTGCCGGGCGCGCGGGGCCACATCGCGCTGGATGCGGCCAGCCTGGTGCTCACGGTGCGCACGCCCGATGGCGTCCTGCTGCTGGAGCCGCGCCTGCGCACCACCCAGGGCCTGCGCTGGTTCTGCGTGCCGGGCCCCGGCCTGGCCCTGCGCCAGGCTCCGCCGGCCTGCCGCGGCGAAGGGCCGGTCTGGCCGCCCACCCCCGCGGGCCGCTGAGCCCGCGGCCTGCGTGCCCCCGCCCGCCGCAGGCGCGCGCGGGGCGGCCGGGCCGGCTTCAGCCGACCCGCATCACCTTGAGCATGTTGGTGCCGCCCGGGCGTCCCATGGGCTCGCCGATGGTGATGGCGTAGGTGTCGCCGGACTTGAGCAGGCCGCGCCCGACGAGGATGCGCTCCGCCTCGGCCAGGGCCTGGTCGCGGTCGGTGCAGGCGTCCATCAGGATGGGCTGCACGTTGCGGAACAGCGCCATGCGGCGCTGGCTGGCGAGCTGCGAGGTCAGCGCGACGATCGGCACCTTGATCTTGTGCCGGCTCATCCACAGCGCCGTCGAGCCCGACTCGGTCAGGGCCACGATGGCCTTGCAGTCCAGGTGTTCGGCGGTGAACAGCGCGCCCATCGCGATGCTCTGGTCGATGCGGGTGTAGTGGCGCTGGCTGAAGTCGGTGTCGAGCTGCAGCTCCTCGGCGCGCTCGGCCTCGGCCGCGATGGCGGCCATCTGCTCGATGGTCTCCAGCGGGAACTTGCCCGCCGCCGTCTCGGCGCTGAGCATGACCGCGTCGGTGCCGTCGAGCACGGCGTTGGCGACGTCGCTGACCTCGGCCCGCGTCGGCACCGGGTTGACGATCATCGACTCCATCATCTGCGTCGCGGTGATGACCAGCTTGTCGAGCGCGCGGGCGCGCTTGATCATCTTCTTCTGCAGCGCCGGCACCGCGGCGTTGCCGACCTCGACGGCCAGGTCGCCGCGGGCGACCATGATCCCGTCGCTGGCCTTGAGGATCTCGTCGAGCAGGGGGATCGCCTCGCTGCGCTCGATCTTGGCGATCAGCGCGGCGCGGTGGTCGATGGGCTCGCCCGCCACGTCGGCGAGCTGGCGGGCCAGGATCATGTCGGACGCGCTCTTCGGGAAGCTGACCGCCAGGTAGTCGCAGCGGATCGCGACGGCGGTCTTGAGGTCTTCCATGTCCTTGGCGGTCAGGGCCGGCGCGGTCAGGCCGCCGCCGAGCTTGTTGATGCCCTTGTTGTTCGACAGCTCGCCGCCCACCTTGACCACGGTGTGCACCGCGTCGCCGACCACCCGGTCGACGGTCAGCACGATCAGGCCGTCGTTGAGCAGCAGCGTGTCGCCGGCCTTCACGTCGCGCGGCAGGTTCTTGTAGTCCAGGCCCACGGCCTGCACGTCGCCCGGCACCTTGCGGCCGGCGTCCAGCACGAAGGCGGCGCCCCGCTCCAGAAGGACCTTGCCCTCGGCGAACTTGCCGACGCGGATCTTCGGGCCCTGCAGGTCGGCCATGATGGCCACCTCCTTGCCGACGCGCTGCGCGGCCTCGCGCACCAGGCGGGCGCGGTCGATGTGGTCCTGCGCGGTGCCGTGCGAGAAGTTCAGCCGCACGACGTCCACCCCCCCGCGCAGCATGTTCTCCAGCACCTCGGGTGAGGAGGAGGCGGGGCCTAGGGTGGCGACGATCTTGGTGGCGCGGGTCATGGGGGCTTGTCTCCGGTTCTTTGATGTTCTGTCCGCGGGCCTGGGTGGATCGGCCCTCCGGCCGGCCCGCGGGCCAGCCGGAGGGCGTGGGCGCGGCCTCAGCCGGCTGCGCGCTTCTCCAGGATCTCGAAGGCCGGCAGGGTCTTGCCTTCCAGCACTTCGAGGAAGGCGCCGCCGCCGGTCGAGATGTAGCCGATGTCGCGCTCGATGCCGTACTTGGCGATGGCCGCCAGGGTGTCGCCGCCGCCGGCGATGCTGAAGGCCGAGGAGTGCGCGATGGCCGCGGCCAGGGTGCGCGTGCCGCCGCTGAACTGGTCGTACTCGAAGACGCCGACCGGGCCGTTCCAGACCACCGTGCCGGCGCGGGCGATGATGCCGGCCAGCTCGGCGGCGGTCTTCGGGCCGATGTCGAGGATCAGGTCGCTGGGCTGCACGGCGTCGGCGGCCACCTTGTTGGCGCGGGCCAGGGCCGAGAACTCGTCGGCCACCACCACGTCCACCGGGATCGGCACCGCGGCGCCGCGCTCGCGCATCATCGTGATGATGGCCTTGGCGTCCTCGACCAGGTCGGGCTCGGCCAGGCTCTTGCCGATCGGGTGGCCGGCGGCCAGCAGGAAGGTGTTGGCGATGCCGCCGCCGACGATCAGCTGGTCGACCTTGCCGGCCAGGGACTTCAGGATCGACAGCTTGGTCGAGACCTTGCTGCCCGCGACGATGGCCACCAGCGGCCGGGCCGGTTCGGCCAGGGCCTTGTTGATCGCGTCGATCTCGGCGGCCAGCAGCGGGCCCGCGCAGGCCACCGGCGCGTACTGGGCGATGCCGTAGGTGCTGCCCTCGGCGCGGTGCGCGGTGCCGAAGGCGTCGTGCACGAAGATGTCGCAGAGCGCGGCCATCTTGCGGGCCAGCTCCTCGTTGTTCTTCTTCTCGCCCTTGTTCAGGCGGCAGTTCTCCAGCAGCACGACCTCGCCGGGCTTGACCTCCACGCCGTCGACCCACTTGGCCACCAGCGGCACCGGGCGGCCCAGCAGCTCGGCCAGGCGCTCGGCCACCGGGGCCAGCGAGTCCTCGGGCTTGAACTCGCCCTCGGTCGGGCGGCCGAGGTGGCTGGTCACCATCACCGCGGCGCCCGCGTCCAGGGCCTGCTGGATGCAGGGCACGCTGGCGCGGATGCGGGTGTCCTCGGTGATGCGGCCGGCCTCGTCCTGGGGCACGTTCAGGTCGGCGCGGATGAAGACCCGGCGGCCGGCGACGCGGCCCTCGGCGACCAGGTCGGTGAAGCGAAGCACATTCATCGGAAAAACCTCTTTCGATCGGAGTGGAGAAGAAAGGGAAGACGGAAACCCTGCGCTAGCCGCCCAGGCCAAGGCCCAGCCGCAGCCCCAGCATCACGGCCATGCCGACCACGATGGTGCCCAGCAGGCCGCCGCGCAGCAGGAACCACAGGCCCGCGGCCAGCGCGGCCCAGAGCTGCGGCTCGCGCCAGGGCTCGGCGGTCCACTGGCCCTGGCGCATCAGCACCTCGGGCAGCACCACCGCGGCCAGGGCGGCCACCGGCGCGTAGCGCAGGCCGCGCTGCACGCGCTCGGGCAGGCGCAGCTCGCGTTCGGAGAGAAAGAAGAAGCCGCGCGTGATCACCGTGATCACCGTCAGGCCGCCGAAGGCCAGCAGGGCCTCGCCCAGGCTCAGCAGGTGCGTGCCGCTGGCCATGGCGGTGTCAGCGCGTCGCCGGCCCGGCCGCGCGCGGGACCAGGCGCTCGGCCAGCAGGCCCAGGGCCACGGCCGCGAAGATGGCCGCGACGATGTTCAGCCGGAAGGGCAGGGCGTAGGCCGCCACCGCCGCCAGGCCCGCCGCCCCGGCCGCCAGGCCGGTGGTCCAGTCGCGCACCAGGCCCATCAGCAGGCCGAACAGGGCCAGCGTGCCCGCGAAGCCCAGGCCCCAGTGCGTCGGGATGGTGTCGGCCAGCAGGATGCCGGCGATCGATGCCGCCTGCCAGAAGAGGTAGTTGGTCAGGGCGGTGCCGGCGAAGTAGGCACGGGCCGCGTCCAGCGCTCCCGGGTCCTCCGGCCGGATCGGCCGCTGTTGCAGCTGCTGCATGCACAGCACGTAGTTCACGTCGCCGGCCAGGTAGGCGGCCAGCAGCCGCCCGCGCAGGGGCAGGCCGAGGAAGACCGGCCGCCAGCCGGCGCTGAAGATCACGAAGCGCAGGTTCACGCACAGCGCGGTGGCCCACAGCACGCCCAGCGGCGCCCCGGCGGCCAGCAGCGGCAGGGCCGCGAGCTGTGCGCTGCCGGCGAAGACGGTCAGGCTCATCAGCAGGGCCAGCGGCACGCCCAGGCCGCCCTTGACCATGGCCACGCCGGTCACCAGGGCCCAGGCGGCGATGCCGAGCTGCGGGGCCACCATGTCCCGCACCCCGGCGCGGAAGGCCGGGTGACGCCAGCCCCCGGCCCAGGGCAGCGACCCGGTCGCGGCAGGGGGAGCGGCGTGCGGCGGCATCCCGCGATTGTCCCATCGGGCCCGGGCGCCTTCCGGCGCGCCCGGGCAGGTGCGGTCGCGGCGCGGCCGCGACGGGTCGATCAGGACGCGTGGCGGCCGGACTTGGCGCCGGGCGTGTCCGGGCGCTCCTGCGGTGCGTCCGGGCCCTCGCCCGGGGTGCCGGGCTCGGCCCGGGCCGTCTCGGCCTGCCGGCTGCCGGGGCGCGGCAGGGTGGGCGCGACCGCCTCGATCTTGTTCTCGCGCATGTACTCGTCCATC
Source organism: uncultured Rubrivivax sp. (assembly GCA_964433315.1). Taxonomy (GTDB): domain Bacteria; phylum Pseudomonadota; class Gammaproteobacteria; order Burkholderiales; family Burkholderiaceae_C; genus Aquariibacter. Next base: position 10,912 of record CAYSQO010000044.1, on the reverse strand, counting down.
TCCCGCCAGCCGGCGAAGACGGCGGCCCGCTGGGCCTTGGGGTTCAGCACGAAGCAATCCTCCAGCGCCCGCCCGGCATGCCGGCAGGCGCTGCCGATGGCCTGGCCGTCGGCCGTCTTGGCCTGATGCTGCTGCTCGGGCGATTCCAGGCCCAGCCACTGGCAGCCGCCCAGCAGCAGGCTGGCCCCCAGCAGGGCCAAGCCGGCCGCACCGGGACGGCGCGGGCTGCGGGATGGAGGGGCGGGGCGGGGCGGCATGGGCGGCGACACGGGCTCAGGGGGTTCCTGGCTATCGGCCGCCCGGGCCGGGGCTTGAGGGCGGCGGCCGGAGAGGCCGGCCGCCGCGGCCTCAGTTCGGCGAGCGCGACACGCGGGTCGTGCCGCCGCTGCTGACCAGCACCACGCGGTCGCCGGGCTTGAAGTTCTCTTCGCCCTGGGCCTGGACGATGGCCCGGCGCTCGCCGTTCTTGAGCTGCACGATCAGCTCGACGGCGTTCTCGCGGGTGCCGAAGCGTTCGGCCGCGTTGCCGGCCACGGCGCCGACGACGGCACCCAGCACGCCCACGGCCACCGATTCGCGCCGACCGCCGACCGAACTGCCGGCCACGCCGCCGATCACCGCGCCGGTGGCTGCGCCGACGCCCGACTGGCTGCCGTCCACCGTCACCGGCCGGCTGCTGATCACGGTGGCGTCCTGCACCGAGGACAGGCGCTGCGCGTCGCCACGCTGGACCACGTCGGGGCTGGTGGTCGAGCAGGCGGCCAGGCTGAGGGCGAGCACGGAGGCGAGCAGGAGGGGGTGACGCATGGCTGGGTCCGATCGTGGGTTCTTGGAAGGCGGCTCAACGCGGCGGGGGGTGCGGCGGCTGACGCCTCGCCCCGGGGGCAAGGTGGGATCCCGCCCGGAGGGCCGAAGTTTCCGTCTCCCGGCCGGTCCCCCGGCAGGTGCCCGCGCAAAGAAGTGTGAAACGCACCGCGCCGCGCTGGCCGGGGTCGGGCGCTCAGCCGCTCAGCCGCTCAGCCGCTCAGCCGCTCAGCCGCTCAGCCGTGCAGACGGCTGCTGCGCGGCACGCTGGCGAGCAGGAAATCCATCTGGTCGCTCAGGATGCGGCGGCCGCGCAGGATCATGTCCTCGTGCAGGCTGGGCACATAGGGCAGGTAGAGCAGGCTCATGCGCGCCTCCTCCGGCATCCGGTTGCCCTTGCGGCCGTTGCAGGCCTTGCAGGCGGTGATGCAGTTCATCCAGCTGTCGGCCCCGCCGCGCGAGGTGGGCACGATGTGCTCGCGGGTCAGGTCGTCCAGCTCGAACTGGCCGCCGCAGTAGGCGCAGACCCGGCGGTCGCGCAGGAATAGCTTGGGATTGGACAGGGTGGGCGTGCTGCGCCAGGCCCGGCTTGGCACCGCGCCGCGCACGGCGACGATGGCATGCACCTCGATCCGCGACTGCCGCCCGCTGCTGCGCTGGATGCCGCCCCGCAGCGCCAGCACCGTCGGGCCCAGCGTCCAGGCGATCGCGTCGCTGGCGTAGAGCGTGGCGGCCTCCCGGACATTGATCCAGGCCTGGGGCCGACCGGACACATCGAGCTGTAGCACATCCATCGGGCGCACTCCAATCCCTTTGAGGATAGACGAAGGACGGTGACGGCCTCAAGCATGGGCGGGCAAGCCCCGGGGATCCGGGTGGGCCCGGCCCCGCGAATCAGGGGCGGCGCGAATTTCCAGCGACAGATCGACCAGACTCGGGTAAAAATAGAACGATCGTTCGTTTTATTGCATCACGTCCCCCCGCCATGTCCGCCAGCAGCCCGATCTCTGCCGCCAGCCGCGCCTACGGCCCCCCCAAGGGCCAGCAGACCCGTCTGATCATCCTGGAGGCCGCCCTGGGCCTGGCTTCCCAGATCGGACTGGAAGGCTTGTCGATCGGCGCGCTGGCCGAGGTCACGCAGATGAGCAAGTCGGGCGTCTTCGCGCATTTCGGTTCGCGCGAGGAGCTGCAGATCTCGGTGATCCGCGAGTACCACCGCCGCTTTGCCGAGGAAGTCTTCCAGCCCGCGCTGCTCGAGCCGCGTGGCCTGCCACGCCTGCGGGCCCTGTTCGAGCGCTGGGTGCAGCGTGTCGCGGTCGAGGTCGATTCGGGCTGCCTCTACATCAGCGCCGCCGTCGAGTTCGACGACCGGCCCGGCCCGGTCCGCGAGGCCCTCGTCGGCATGGTCCGCACCTGGCACGAGGCCCTGGCCCGGGCGGCGCGGCTGGCCGTCGAGGCCGGCCACCTGCGTGCCGGCACCGAGCCGGAGCAGCTCATCTTCGAGCTCCACGGCCTGATCCTCGCCCTGCACCACGACGCCCGGCTGCTGCGCAGCCCGGGTTCGGTGGACCGCGCCCGGCGCGGCTTCGACCGCCTGATCACCTCGCACGCCGCGGCCTGAGCCGCCGGCTGCCCCTTCCCCCGTCCGTTCCAACCCGCCGATCCGGAGGCTCGCCATGCCGACCTACACCCCCCCGCTGCGCGACATGCAGTTCGTCCTGCACGAGGTGCTGAACGTCACCGAGGCCCTGCAGGCCCTGCCGGCCCATGCCGAGATCGACGCCGACACCGTCAATGCGGTGTTGGAGGAGGGCGGCAAGTTCGCCGCCGGCGTGATCCAGCCGCTCAATGCCTCGGGCGACGCCGAGGGCTGCACGCTCGACAGGAGCACCCACACCGTGCACGCGCCGCAGGGCTTCAAGGACGCCTACGCCCAGTACGTGGCCGGCGGCTGGCCGGCGCTGAGCTGCGATCCGGCCTACGGCGGCCAGGGCCTGCCGGTCACGCTGAACCAGTGCCTCTACGAGATGCTCAACAGCGCCAACCAGGCCTGGACCATGTACCCCGGCCTGACCCACGGCGCCTACGAATGCCTGCATGCGCACGGCACGCCCGCGCAGCAGGCCATGTACCTGCCCAAGCTCACCAGCGGCCACTGGACCGGCACCATGTGCCTGACCGAGCCGCACTGCGGCACCGACCTGGGCCTGCTGCGCAGCAAGGCCGAGCCGCTGGCCGACGGCAGCTATCGCATCACCGGCCAGAAGATCTTCATCAGCGCCGGCGACCACGAGCTGGCCGAGAACATCATCCACCTCGTGCTGGCCCGCCTGCCCGACGCGCCGGCCGGCAGCAAGGGCATCAGCCTCTTCGTGGTGCCCAAGTTCCTGGTGAACGCGGACGGCTCGCTCGGCGCGCGCAACGCCATCGTCTGCACCGGCCTCGAGCACAAGATGGGCATCCACGGCAACGCCACCTGCCAGATGGCGCTGGACGGCGCGCTCGGCACCCTGGTGGGCGAGCCGAACAAGGGCCTGGCCGCGATGTTCGTGATGATGAACGCGGCCCGCCTGGGCGTGGGCATGCAGTCGCTCGGCCTCACCGAGGTGGCCTACCAGAACGCCGTGGCCTATGCGAAGGACCGCCTGCAGATGCGCAGCCTCACGGGCGCCAAGGCGGCCGACAAGCCGGCCGATCCCATCATCGTCCACCCCGACGTGCGCAAGATGCTGCTGACCGCGCGCGCCTACGCCGAGGGCGGCCGCGCCCTGGCCGTCTACACCGCCCTGCAGCTGGACCACGAGCTCAGCCATCCGGACGAGGACGTGCGCCGCGCCGCCGCCGACGAGGTGGCCCTGCTGACCCCCATCGTCAAGGCCTTCCTGACCGACAACGCCTGGCTGGCCACCAGCCACTGCCTGCAGGTCTACGGCGGCCACGGCTACATCCGCGAATGGGGCATGGAGCAGTTCGTCCGCGATGCCCGCATCAACATGATCTACGAGGGCACCAACACCATCCAGAGCCTGGACCTGCTGGGCCGCAAGGTGCTGGGCGACGGCGGCAAGAAGCTCAAGGCCTTCGGCCGCAAGGTGGCCGAATTCGTCGAGGACGAGGGCGTCAACGAAGCCATGCAGGAGTTCGTCAACCCGCTGGCCGACCTGGGCGACAAGGTCACCAAGCTCAGCACCGAGCTGGGCTTCAAGGGCATGGGCAATGCCGACGAGGTCGGCGCCGCGGCGGTCGACTACCTGCGCGTCTGCGGTCACCTCGTCTTCGCCTACTTCTTCGCGCGGATGGCCAAGGTCGCGCTGGAAAAGCAGGCCGACCCCGCCACCGCCGGCGACCCCTTCTACACCGCCAAGCTGGCCACCGCCCGCTTCTACTTCGCCAAGCTGCTGCCCGAGACGGCCAGCCTGATCCGCAGCGCCCGGGCCGGCAGCGCCACGCTGATGGCCCTGGACGAAGCCCTGTTCTGAGCCCCGCCGCACGACGGCCCCCCGAGAGGAGACATCCCATGATCCGCCCCCTGATGGCCAGCCTCGCGCTGCTCGCGTGCAGCGGCTTCGCCGCCGCCCAGTCCACCCCCGTCGGCCTGTGGAAGTCGGTCGACGACAAGACCGGCAAGGAACGTTCGCTGGTGCGCATCGCCGAGAGCGGCGGCGTGCTGGTCGGCCGCATCGAGAAGCGCCTGGACCCGGCGGCCAGGCCCGACGCCACCTGCGGCAAGTGCAGCGACGACCGCAAGGACAAGCCCATGGATGGCCTGGAGATCATCCGCGGCGTGCAGGCCGGCGGCGACGGCAAGGTCTGGGAAGGCGGCCAGATCCTCGACCCCGAGGAAGGCAAGACCTACAAGGTCAAGCTGACCCCGGTCGAGGGCGGCAGCAAGCTGGAGGTGCGCGGCTTCATCGGCTTCTCCCTGCTCGGCCGCACCCAGACCTGGCTGCGCGTCGAGTGAGCGCCACCCCCATCCCGAAGCTGGAGCCCACCATGTCCCGATTCCCCATCCGCCAGGTCGCCGTGCTCGGCGCCGGCGTGATGGGCGCGCAGATCGCCGCCCATCTGGTCAACGTCCGCGTGCCGGTCGTCCTGTTCGACCTGCCGGCCCAGACGGGCCCGGCCTCGGGCATCGCCCTGGGCGCCGTCGAGAAGCTCAAGAAGCTCAAGCCCGCGCCCCTGGCCCTGGCCGCCGAGGCCGGCCGCATCCGCGCGGCCAACTACGCGGACGACCTGGCCCTGCTCGGCCAGTGCGACTTGGTGATCGAGGCGATTGCCGAGCGCATGGACTGGAAGCGCGAGCTCTATGCCCGCATCGCCGAGCACGTGGCCCCGCACGCCATCCTGGCCAGCAACACCTCCGGCCTGTCCATCGACGCCCTGGCCCAGGCCCTGCCCGAGGCCCTGCGCCCGCGCTTCTGCGGCGTGCACTTCTTCAACCCGCCGCGCTACATGGCGCTGCTGGAGCTGATCCCCACCGCGGGCACGCAGTCCGAGGTGCTGGACACGCTGGAGAGCTTCGCCACCACCTTCCTCGGCAAGAGCGTGCTGCGGGCCAAGGACACGCCCAACTTCATCGCCAATCGCGTGGGCGTGGCCGGCATGCTGGCCACGATCAAGGAGGCCGAGACCTTCGGCCTGCCCTATGACGTGGTCGACGACCTGACCGGCAAGAAGCTGGGCCGCGCCAGCAGCGGCACCTTCCGCACCGCCGACGTGGTGGGCCTGGACACCATGGCCCATGTCATCAAGACCCTGCAGGACAACCTGGCGGACGATCCCTTCTTCCCCAGCTACGCCACGCCGCCCGTGGTGGCCGGCCTGATCGCCCAGGGGGCCCTGGGCCAGAAGAGCGGCGCCGGCTTCTACAAGAAGGAAGGCAAGGCCATCCTGCGCCTGGACCCGGCCACGGCCAGCTATGTGCCGGCCGGCGGCAAGGCCGACGAGCTGGTCGCCCGCATCCTGAAAAAGGCCCCGCCCGAGCGCCTGAAGCTGCTGCGCGAGAGCCAGAACCCGCAGGCCCAGTTCCTGTGGGCGCTGTTGCGCGACGGCTTCCACTACGCCGCCGTGCACCTGGGCGACATCGCCGAGACCGCGCGCGACGTGGACTTCGCGCTGCGCTGGGGCTTCGGCCACCAGCAGGGCCCCTTCGAGCTCTGGCAGCAGGCGGGCTGGGCGCAGGTCGCGGCCTGGGTGCAGGACGACATCGAGGCCGGCAAGGCCCTGTCGCGCGCCCCGCTGCCGGCCTGGGTAACGGCCGGCCCGGTGGCTGAGCGCGGCGGCGTGCACCAGCCCGAGGGCTCCTGGAGCCCCGCGGCAGCCGCCTTCGTGCCGCCACGCGACCTGCCCGTCTACGCCCGCCAGGCCTTCCCCGAGACGGTGGCCGGCAGCGGCGCCGCCCCGGCGCTGAAGAGCGGCACCGAGGTCTTCAGGAACGAGGAACTGCGCGTCTGGACCCTCGACGGCGAGGTGCTGATCGCCAGCATCACCGCCAAGCTGCACCTGATCAGCCCGACCGTCGTCAGCGGCCTGATGCAGGCGGTCGAGATCGCCGAGCGCCAGTACCAGGGCCTGGTGATCTGGTCGCCTGACGAGATGTTCTCGGCCGGCGCCAACCTCGAAGCCCTGATGCCCGTCTTCATGAAGCACGGCAGCCAGGGCATCGATCCGGAAGAGAAGAAGCTGCAGGACCTGATGCTGCGCCTGCGCTACGCCCAGGTGCCGGTGGTGGCCGCCATCCGCGGCATCGCCCTGGGCGGCGGCTGCGAGCTGCTGGTGCACTGCGCCAAGCGCGTGGCCGCGATGGAGAGCTACATCGGCCTGGTCGAGGTGGGCGTCGGCCTGCTGCCCGGCGCCGGCGGCCTGACCTACATCGCCCGCCGCGCGGCCGAGCGGGCCCTGGCCCTGCACGGCAGCGTCGGCCCCGGCACCGACCTGCTGCCCTTCCTGAAGACCGGCTTCGAGGCCGCGGCCATGGCCAAGGTCGGCACCAGCGCGCTGGAGAGCCGCGAGCTGGGCTACCTGCTGGACAGCGACATCATCGTGCCGCACAAGGACGAGCTGCTCTTCGTCGCCAGCCAGCAGGTGCGCGCCCTGGCCTCGGCCGGCTACCGCCCGCCGGTGGCCCAGCCCTTCCCGGCGGCCGGCCGCAGCGCCCTGGCCACCATCCGCGGCCAGCTCGCCAACCTGCGCGACGGCGGGATGATCAGCGCCCACGACCAGCACATCGCCACCCTGATCGCCGAGGTGCTGTGCGGCGGCGACGTGGACCCGGGCAGCCTCGTCACCGAGGCCTACCTGATGAGCCTGGAGCGCCAGCGCTTCTGCGCCCTGCTGGACCAGCCCAAGACCCAGGAGCGGATCATGGGCATGCTGAGCACCGGCAAGCCGGTTCGGAATTGACCCACCCCCGAAGCGCCTGCGGCGCTCCCCCTCCAGGGGGCGCCGCGCGCGGACCGGCGGAGCCGGATCCGCCGCGGCCGCGGGACGATCCCTCCGCGATGCACAGCCGGGTTGAAGCCCCGGCGAGGAGCTCACGATGAAACCGATTCAAGACGCCTACATCGTCGCCGCCACCCGCACCCCGATCGGCAAGGCCGGCCGCGGCGCCTTCCGCACCATGCGGCCCGACGACCTGCTGGTCGCGGCCCTGCAGGGCGCGCTGCGCCAGGTGCCCACCCTGGACCCCAAGGCCATCGAGGACGCCGTCATCGGCTGCGCCATGCCCGAGGCCGAGCAGGGCCTGAACATGGCCCGCCTGGCGGTGATGCTGGCCGGCCTGCCGAACTCGGTGGGCGGTGTCACCGTCAACCGCTTCTGCGCCAGCGGCCTGACCGCGATCCAGATGGCCGCCGACCGCATCCGCGTCGGCGAGGCCGACCTGATGATCGCCGGCGGCGCCGAGAGCATGAGCCTGGTGCCCATGAGCGGCCACAAGCCCTCCTTCAACCCGGCGGTGTTCGACAAGGACGAGCACATCGGCCTGGCCTACGGCATGGGCATGACGGCCGAGAAGGTGGCGCAGCAGTGGAAGGTGGGCCGCGAGGCGCAGGACGCCTTCGCCCTGGCCAGCCACGAGAAGGCGCTCAAGGCCCAGGCGGCCGGCGAGTTCAGCGACGAGATCACGCCCATCGAGGTGGTCGAGCGCCTGCCGGACCTGGACACCGGCCGGGTGGTCGAGCGCCGCCGCACCGTCAGCCTGGACGAAGGCCCGCGCGCCGACACCTCGCTCGCCGGGCTCGCCAAGCTCAAGCCGGCCTTCGCCGCGCCCAAGGACCCGGGCGGCCGCGCCACCGGCCTGGGCAGCGTGACCGCGGGCAACAGCTCGCAGACCAGCGACGGCGCCGGCGCGCTGATCCTGGCCAGCGAGGCCGCGATCAAGACCCACGGCCTGACCCCGCTGGCGCGCTTCGTTGGCTACGCCAACAAGGGCGTGCCGCCGGAGATCATGGGCATCGGCCCGATCGAGGCCATCCCCGCCGTGCTGGCGCGCGCCGGCCTGACGCAGGACCAGATGGACTGGATCGAGCTGAACGAGGCCTTCGCCGCGCAGTCCCTGGCGGTGCTGGACACCCTCAAGCTCGACCCGGCCAAGGTCAACCCCATGGGCGGCGCCATCGCCCTGGGCCACCCCCTGGGCGCCACCGGCGCCATCCGCGCGGCCACCGTCATCCACGCCCTGCGTCGCCACCAGCTCAAGTACGGCATGGTGACCATGTGCATCGGCACCGGCCAGGGCGCGGCGGGCGTCTTCGAGCGCGTCTGAGCCCCGGCGCCCGGCCCGGCCGGGCGACACTCCGCCCCCTCAAGCCCGCCCCGTGCGGGCTTTCCGTTTCCGCCCGTCCCGGGCCCAAGGACCTTCCATGAGCGAGCTGCTGCGCCACACCGAAGACGGCGTCCTGACCCTGACGCTGAACCGCCTCGACAAGAAGAACGCGCTGAACGCGGCGATGTACGCCGCCCTGGCCGATGCGCTGGGCGAGGCGGCCGGCGACGCCGACACCCGCGTCGTGCTGATCCAGGGCCACGAGCAGGTCTTCTGCGCCGGCAACGACCTGTCGGACTTCCTGCAGTCGCCCGAGCTCGGCGGCGACACGCCCGTGCTGCGCTTCCTGCACGCCCTCGCCACCTTCCCCAAGCCGCTGCTCGGCGCGGTGGCCGGCCCGGCGGTAGGCGTGGGCACGACCATGCTGCTGCACTGCGACCTGGTCTACGCCGGCGACAACGCGGTCTTCAGCCTGCCCTTCGTCAACCTCGGGCTCTGCCCCGAGGCGGCCTCCAGCCTGCTGCTGCCGCGGCTCTGGGGCCACCCGCGCGCGGCCGAGGCCCTGCTGCTGGCCGAGCCCTTCGGCGCCGAGCAGGCCTTCGAGCGCGGCCTGGTCAACCGCATCGTCCCGCCCAATGAGCTCAACGCCTTCGCCGCCGTGATGGCGCGCAAGCTGGCGGCCAAGCCCCTGGCCTCGCTGGTCGAGACCAAGCGCCTGCTGAAGGCCGCCGACGCCCCCGCCGTGCAGCAGCGCCTGGCCGAGGAGATCGCCGTCTTCGGCCGCATGCTGAAGGAGCCGGCCGCCAAGGAGGCCTTCACCGCCTTCCTGGAAAAGCGCCGGCCCGACTTCAGCCGCTGCTGAGCCGGCGCCCCCGCGCCGGGGGCCGGGCCCCCGGGCCGACAATGCCGCCCATGGCCCGCGACAAGACCGTCTACACCTGCCGCGAATGCGGCGGCCAGAGCCCCAAGTGGCTCGGCCAGTGCCCGCACTGCAGGGCCTGGAACACCCTGGACGAGGGCCCGGCCGAACCGGCCGCCGGCACGGCCCGCAACCGCTACCAGGGCCTGGCCGCCGCCCAGCCGGTGCGCGCCCTGGCCGAGATCGAGGCCAGCGAGGTCGACCGCCACCCCACCGGTCTGGCCGAGCTCGACCGCGTCCTCGGCGGCGGCATCGTCGAGGGTGGCGTGGTGCTGATCGGCGGCGACCCGGGCATCGGCAAGAGCACCCTGCTGCTGCAGGCCGTCGATGCCCTCTCGGCCGCCTGGCCGGTGCTCTACGTGAGCGGCGAGGAATCCGGCGCGCAGGTCGCGCTGCGCGCCCGCCGCCTCGGCCTGGCCGGCACCGCGGTGCAGGTGCTGGCCGAGATCCAGCTGGAGAAGATCCTCGCGACGCTGGATCAGCTGCGGCCCCGGCTGTGCGTGATCGACTCCATCCAGACCGTGTTTTCCGACGCGCTCAGCTCGGCGCCCGGCTCGGTCGCCCAGGTGCGCGAGTGCGCCGCCCAGCTCACCCGCGCTGCCAAGGCCAGCGGCTGCGCGGTGGTGCTGGTCGGCCACGTGACCAAGGAAGGCGCGCTGGCCGGCCCGCGCGTGCTGGAGCACATGGTCGACACGGTGCTGTATTTCGAGGGCGACACGCACAGCAGCTTCCGCCTGATCCGCGCCATCAAGAACCGCTTCGGCGCGGTCAACGAGATCGGCGTCTTCGCCATGACCGACAAGGGTCTGAAGGGTGTCAGCAACCCCAGCGCCATCTTCCTGTCCACCCAAGGCGAGCCGGTGCCCGGCACCTGCGTGCTGGTCACGCTCGAGGGCACGCGGCCGCTGCTGGTCGAGATCCAGGCCCTGGTCGACAGCGGCGGCCCCAGCCCGCGGCGCCTGAGCGTGGGCCTGGACCGCGACCGCCTGGCCATGCTGCTGGCCGTGCTGCACCGCCATGCCGGCGTGGCCTGCATGGACCAGGATGTCTTCGTGAATGCCGTGGGCGGCGTGCGCATCGGCGAGCCGGCGGCCGACCTGGCCGTGCTGCTGGCCATCCAGGGCAGCCTGCGCGGCCGCGCCCTGCCGCGCGGCCTGATCGCCTTCGGCGAGGTGGGCCTGGCCGGCGAGGTACGGCCCGCGCCGCGCGGCCAGGACCGGTTGCGCGAGGCCGCCAAGCTCGGCTTCACCACCGCCGTCGTCCCGCAGGCCAATGTGCCGCGCCAGCCCATCGAGGGCTTGAGCGTGCACGGCGTCGAACGCGTCGAGCAGGCCATCGAGCTGGCCCGCAGCCTGGGCTGAGCGGCGCCGCGCCCGCCCCTGCACGACGGCTGCCCCGGACGCCCCGCCCGCCCCCTGCCCGCT
>CAYSQO010000043.1:0-17738 GCA_964433315.1 uncultured Rubrivivax sp. | reverse complement strand
GGGGATTCAGGTGGGCGAGGTCAGCAAGGCTTCGGGTTCATCTGACGCGAGACGATCACGCCCGCCTCGCATGTTCCAAGCCCAGGCTCCATAAGAGCATCGGTTCAAGGACATAAAAGCCCCCGCGAACGCAACGGACGGGGCCAGTGTAGGCCGGGTGCCGCGGGCCGATGCAGCCTGCACGCCACGCCCCCGGCCCTCCGGGGGCGATTGCGCCGCGTGGCGCTCAGAGCAGGCGGCCGTCCTCGCCCAGCACGCTGTCGATGCGCTCGATCAGGCCGCGGATGCGGGCCTCGACCGTCTCCGCCGCAGCCGGGTCGGACGCCAGCGCCTGCGGGGGCGGGAGCCAGGCGGGCACGGCCGGCTCGGCGGCGGCCTGCTGCTCGCGCTCGACCTTCTGCGACGCCAGGTTCAGTGCCGCCAGCACGGCGATCTTCTCGCGCGCCTTGATGCGGCCGGCGTCGTGGATCAGGCTCATCTCGCGGTCGACCGCGCGCACGGCGGCGTGCAGGGCGGCCTCGCCCTCGTCGGTGCAGGCCAGGCGGTAGCTCTGGCCGAGGATGGTGGCTTCGATCTGCTTCACAGCATGTCCCCCGGCGGCGGCGCGGCGGCGGCCGGGGCCTCGGCCTGCAGGCGGTCGAGCAGGGCGTCGATGCGCTGGCGCGCGGCCGACAGGCGGCCGCGCAGCGAATCGCGTTCGGCCGACACGGCCAGCAGCTGCTGCTCCGCGAGCGCGTGGGCCCGCTGCAGTTCCTCGTGGCGCAGCAACAGCCGCTCCACGCGCGCGCTCAGGTCCTCGATGCTCGACATGCTCTCCCCGCTTCCGATGGCCGCGGATTCTAGGCGGCCGACCTGTCCGCCCGAGCCTTCTTCAGAGGCGATCGCTCTTCTCGCGGAAGCCGCAGACCGTGCGGACTGCACAGGCGCCGCAGCGCGGCGTGCGCGCCTGGCAGACGTAGCGGCCGTGCAGGATCAGCCAGTGGTGCGCATGCACGCGGTAGGCCGGCGGGATGCGCTTGAGCAGCTTCAGCTCGACGGCCAGCGGCGTCTTGCCCGGCGCCAGGCCGGTGCGGTTGCCGACGCGGAAGATGTGGGTGTCCACCGCCATGGTGGGCTCGCCGAAGGCCACGTTCAGCACGACATTGGCCGTCTTGCGGCCGACGCCCGGCAGCGCCTCCAGCGCCTCGCGGGTGCCGGGCACCTCGCCGCCGTGCTGCTCGACCAGGAGGCGGCAGGTCTCCACCAGGTGCTTGGCCTTGTTGCGGTAGAGGCCGAGGGTCTTGATGTGCTCGGCCACGCCGTCCACGCCCAGGGCCAGCATCTTCTGCGGCGTCGGCGCCAGCGCGAACAGCCGCCGCGTGGCCTTGTTCACGCCGACGTCGGTCGCCTGGGCCGACAGCAGCACCGCCGCCAGCAGCTCGAACACGCTGCTGTAGACCAGCTCGGTGGCCGGATGGGGGTTGGCTGCGGCCAGGGTGGCGAAGAAGGTCTCGATGGCGTCGCGCTTCATCGCGGGGAGGGCTCCGGGTTCAGCCGCCGGCCTGGGCGCGCACGCGGGCCAGGGCGGCCTCGATCGCGGCGCGCTTGCGATCGGCCGCACCGGGCGCGGCCAGCCGCGGGTCCGCATCCAGCGTGGCGAGCTTCTCCTGCGCGCGCGCGGCCTGGCGCTCGGCGTGGTCGGTCTCGCGCTGCGCGCGCCGCTGACGGGTGGCGGCATGGGCCTGGCGGGCAGCCTCGGCCTGGCCGGGCGACCAGGCGGCCCAGCCGGTGCTGGCGGCATCGGCTGGCGGGTCGAGCGTGATGCAGTCCACCGGGCAGGCCGGCAGGCAGAGCGCGCAGCCGGTGCAGTCGGCCGCGATCACGGTGTGCATCTGCTTGGACGCGCCGATGATGCAGTCCACCGGGCAGGCGGCGATGCAGAGCGTGCAGCCGATGCACCAGGCCTCGTCGATGCGGGCCCGGCGCAGCGGGCCCTCTTCGCCGCAGGCGGGATCCAGCGGCAGCACCGGCCGGCCGCTGAGGGCGGCCAGGCGCTGCACGCCCTCGGCGCCGCCGGGCGGGCAGCGGTTGATCGCCGCGCCGTCGCGGACGATGGCTTCGGCGTAGCTGCGGCAGTCGGGGTAGCCGCAGCGCGTGCACTGCGTCTGGGGCAGGGCCGCATCGAGCCGGTCGATGGCGGCCGCCCGCGCGGCGTCTGCCGCGCCGGGGGCCAGGCCCTGCGCGGCGCCCGCCATGCTGCTTACTCGGCCTTGCTGCTGTGGCGGCCGATGAAGCTGCGGATCTCCGGATAGGCCAGTTCGCGCCAGCGGCGGCCCGAGAAGATGCCGTAGTGACCGGCGCCGATCACGTCGTAGTGCGCCTTGCGCTCGGCGGGGATGCTGCTGCACAGCTCGTGCGCGGCGCGGGTCTGGCCGGCGCCGGAGATGTCGTCGAGCTCGCCCTCGACCGTCAGCAGCGCCGTCTCGCGGATGTCCTGCGGCCGCACGGCCTCGCCGTCGATGGTCCAGGTGCCGTTGACCAGGGCGAAGTCCTGGAAGACGGTCTGGATGGTGTCCAGGTAGTACTCGGCCGGCATGTCGAGCACGGCGTTGTACTCGTCGTAGAACTGGCGGTGGGCCTCGGCCGAGTCGTCGTCGCCGCGGATCAGGTCGAGGAAGTAGTCGTAGTGCGAGCTGAGGTGCCGGTCCGGGTTCATCGCGACGAAGCCGGTGTGCTGCAGGAAGCCCGGGTAGACCAGACGGCCCGCGCCGGGGTAGTTCGGCGGCACGCGGTAGATCACGTTGTTCTCGAACCAGGCGATGCTCTTGTTCATCGCCAGGTTGTTGACCGCGGTCGGCGACTTCCGGGCGTCGATCGGGCCGCCCATCATCACCATCGCGCGCGGCGCCACCTCGCCGCGGCTGGCCAGCAGCGAGACGGCGGCCAGCACCGGCACGGTCGGCTGGCAGACCGAGATCACGCTGACGTCCGGGCCCAGCAGGCGCAGGAAGTCCATCACGTAGTGCACGTAGTCGGCCAGGTGGAAGGGGCCGACCGAGGTCGGCACCATGCGGGCGTCGATCCAGTCGGTGATGTAGACCTTGTGGTCCTGCAGCAGGGTCTGCACCGTCTGGCGCAGCAGGGTCGAGTGGTGGCCCGACAGCGGCGCGACGACCAGCACCGTCGGCTGGCCGCGCATCTTGTTCAGGAGCTCGACGTTGTCGGTGTAGCGCTTGAAACGCAGCAGGCGGCAGAAGGGCCGCTCTTCCGTGACGAGCTCCTGCACGACCACCTCGGTGCCGTCGACCTGCAGGCGGTTGATGTCGAAGGCCGGCTTCTCGTACTCCTTGGTCAGCCGGTGCATCAGCTCGAAGCCCGCCGACAGCCGGTCCGAGCCCGGGGCATGCGTGAAGGGCGACAGCGGGTGGCTGTACAGCTTGGCCGTGGCCGAAGCGAACTCGGAAAAGGGACTCAGCAGCGCACGCTGGGTTTCGTAGAGCTGGTAAAGCATCGGAGATCTCCTGGTTCCGGTTCACGACGGCCGGTGGCCACCGTGGTCCGTCAAAGCACCGCGGCGATGCCGCGGGCGACGGCGTCGAGGTTCTTCTCGTTGAGGGCGGCCACGCAGATGCGGCCGGAGTCCACGCCATAGATGCCGAATTCGCCGCGCAGGCGCTGCATCTGGGGGGCGCTCAGGCCGGAGTAGCTGAACATGCCCTTCTGGCGGGTGATGAAGCCCAGGTCCTGCTGCACGCCGGCGGCCTGCAGCCGGGCGACCAGGGCCTCGCGCATGGCCTTGATGCGCACGCGCATGCCGGCCAGTTCCTCCTCCCACTGCGCGCGCAGCGCCGGCGTGGTCAGCACGGTGGCGACCAGCGTGGCGCCGAAGGTCGGCGGGTTGGAGTAGTTGGTGCGGATGACGATCTTGAGCTGGCTCAGCACGCGGCCGGCCTCTTCCTTGCTGCCGCTGACCGCGCTGAGCGCGCCCACGCGTTCGCCGTAGAGGCTGAAGCTCTTGCTGAAGCTGGTCGAGACGAAGAAGTTCAGGCCGGCTTCCAGGAAGGCACGGATGACCGCGCCGTCCTCGGCGATGCCGTCGCCGAAGCCCTGGTAGGCCGAGTCCAGGAAAGCGACCAGGCCGCGCGCCTTGACGGCGGCGATGACCTCGCTCCACTGGGCGGGCGTCAGGTCGTAGCCGGTCGGGTTGTGGCAGCAGGCATGCAGCACGACCACGGTGCCGGCAGCGGCGGCGTTCAGCGCGGCCAGCATCTTGTCGAAGGCGATGCCGCGCGCCTCGGCGTCGTAGTAGGGGTAGGTGCCGACGGTGAAGCCCGCGTTCGTGAACAGCGCGCGGTGGTTCTCCCAGCTCGGGTCGCTGATCAGCACGGTGGCGCCGGGGTTCAGGCGCTTGAGGAAGTCGGCGCCGATCTTCAGGCCGCCGGTGCCGCCCAGGGCCTGCACGGTGGCGATGCGGCCGCTGGCCACGGCCTCGTCGCCGAAGACCAGCGCCTGCACGGCCTTGTCGTAGGCGGCGATGCCGTCGATGGGCAGGTAACCCTTGGCCTTGGGGGCTTCGAGCAGCAGCTTCTCCGCGGCGGCCACGGCCTTCAGCAGCGGCAGCTTGCCGTTCTCGTCGGTGTAGACGCCGACGCCGAGGTTGACCTTGGCCGGGTTGGGATCGGCGTTGAACTGTTCGTTCAGACCCAGGATCGGGTCACGGGGCGCCATTTCGACGGCGGCAAACAGGCTGGAGGACGACATCGGAGGAACTCGCAAGCGAGGGCAGGGGACTGCAGGGGGGGAAGTGTTCCCTCCGGGTGGAAGAGCCGCAAGCGGCGGCTGACCCGACCATCGGCTACGCTGGAGGGTGGTGCCGACCTGGGGAACACCCTGAGTTTACCGGCCCACACTGACCTGACCCTTGCCGCCGATGAATCCCCCGTCCCGCCCCGCCGTGTCGCCCGACACGTCCCCTGCGTCCGTCGAAGCGGCGGCGGCTTCGCCCGAGGGCCAGTTCGTCACGTTTCCGGGCTCGCCCTTCCAGCTTTTCCAGCCCTATCCGCCGGCCGGCGACCAGCCCACGGCCATCGCCGGCCTGGTCGAGGGCATCGAGGACGGCGAGGTGTACCAGACCCTGCTGGGCGTGACGGGTTCGGGCAAGACCTACACCATGGCCAATGTCATCGCCCGCAGCGGCCGGCCGGCGATCGTCTTCGCGCCCAACAAGACCCTGGCGGCCCAGCTCTACAGCGAGTTCCGAGAGTTCTTTCCGAAGAACGCGGTCGAGTACTTCGTCAGCTACTACGACTACTACCAGCCCGAGGCCTATGTGCCGCAGCGCGATCTCTTCATCGAGAAGGACAGCGCGATCAACGAGCACATCGAGCAGATGCGCCTGAGCGCCACCAAGAGCGTGCTGGAGCGGCGCGACTGCGTGATCGTCGCCTCGGTCAGCGCCATCTACGGCATCGGCAAGCCCGAGGACTACACCGAGATGCGGCTGATCGTGCGCGTGGGCGACCGCATCGGCCAGCGTGATCTGATCGCCCGCCTGGTGCGCATGCAGTACAAGCGCAACGACACCGACTTCTCGCGCGGCAGCTTCCGCGTGCGCGGCGACACGGTGGATGTCTTCCCCTCCGAGCATGCCGAGCTGGCGATCCGCATCGAGCTCTTCGACGAGGAGCTGGAGACCCTCTCGCTCTTCGACCCGCTGACCGGCCGCGTGCGGCAGAAGATTCCGCGCTTCGTCATCTACCCCGCCAGCCACTACGTGACGCCGCGCGAGAAGGTGCTCTCGGCGATGGACTCCATCAAGGAGGAGTTGCGCCTGCGCCTGGACGAGCTGGTCAAGATGGGCAAGCTGGTGGAGGCCCAGCGCCTGGAGCAGCGCACCCGCTTCGACCTCGAGATGCTGCAGGAGGTCGGCCACTGCAAGGGCATCGAGAACTACACGCGGCACCTCAGCGGCGCCGCGCCGGGCGAGCCGCCGCCGACGCTGATCGACTACCTGCCCGCCGACGCGGTGATGTTCCTGGACGAGTCGCACGTGCTGATCGGCCAGTTCGGCGGCATGTACAACGGCGACCGCGCGCGCAAGCAGACCCTGGTCGAGTACGGCTTCCGCCTGCCCAGCGCGATGGACAACCGGCCGCTGAAGTTCGACGAGTTCGAGCGCAAGATGCGCCAGACGGTCTTCGTCTCGGCCACCCCGGCAGCCTACGAGAACGAACACGCCGGCAAGGTGGTCGAGCAGGTCGTCCGGCCGACCGGCCTCGTCGACCCGCAGGTCGAGGTGCGTCCGGCCATCCACCAGGTCGACGATGTGCTGCAGGAAATCCGCATCCGCGTCGACAAGAACGAGCGCGTGCTCATCACCACGCTGACCAAGCGCATGGCCGAGCAGCTCACCGACTACCTCGGTGACAACGGCGTGAAGGTGCGCTACCTGCACAGCGACATCGACACCGTCGAGCGGGTCGAGATCCTGCGCGACCTGCGCCTGGGCCATTTCGACGTGCTGGTCGGCATCAACCTGCTGCGCGAGGGCCTGGACATTCCCGAGGTCTCGCTGGTCGCCATCCTGGATGCCGACAAGGAGGGCTTCCTGCGCGCCGAGCGCAGCCTGATCCAGACCATCGGCCGCGCGGCGCGCAACGTGAACGGCCGCGCCATCCTCTACGCCGACAAGATCACCGACTCGATGCGCAAGGCCATCGACGAGACCGAGCGGCGCCGCGCCAAGCAGATCGCGCACAACACCCTGCACGGCATCGTGCCGCAGGGCATCCGCAAGCAGGTGCGCGAGATGATCGACGGCGTCTACAGCGCGCAGGCCAAGGACGACCAGAAGGCCGAGGCCGCCGCGGCCATGGCCTCGATCGACGAGCGCGACCTGGGCAAGCGCATCAAGCTGATCGAAAAGCAGATGCTCGAGCACGCCCGCAACCTCGAGTTCGAGAAGGCGGCCCGGCTGCGCGACCAGCTCGCGCTGCTCAAGGAGCAGGCCTTCGGCGCGACCGGCACCGACAACGTCCTGCCGCTGCCGGCCGCGCCGCGGTGATGAGGCGCGCTGGGCGGGCGCTGCCTCGACCCCGTGGCCCGGGTGGTCGAAGGGGGTGAGGGTCCGCGCTCTTGACGTTCCGTCAAAAGTCACTTTCCGCTGGGAATCGAAGGGGTGGGGCTGCGGACCATGTTTTGTCCAAGACGTTGATACGTCATCAGGGGTGTTTCAGCCCGGCCAAGACAGGTGACGGCCGAGTCGGCCTATAATCGAGTCATTCAGTCGGAAATAACCGACGGGGGGTGTGGAGAGGAAACCTGCCGGCTTGCCGGCCTTGCCTCTGCCAAGGAGTGATTCCATGCGTCTGACCACCAAGGGCCGTTTTGCCGTGACCGCCATGATCGACTTGGCGCTGCGCGAGCACACCGGGCCGGTCGCCCTGGCCGCCATCAGTGCGCGCCAGCAAATCTCGCTGTCCTACCTGGAGCAGCTGTTCGGCAAGCTTCGTCGCCACGAGCTGGTCGAGTCCACCCGCGGCCCGGGCGGCGGCTACTCGCTGGGCCGCAAGGCCGAGGACATCACCGTGGCCGACATCATCGTCGCGGTGGACGAGGCCCTCGATGCCACCGGCTGCGGCGGCAAGGAGAACTGCATGGGCGAAGACGCCGGCCGCTGCATGACGCACGACCTGTGGACCAGCCTGAACACCAAGATGATCGAGTACCTCGACTCGATCTCGCTGCGCAAGCTCGTCGAGGACCAGCTGGCCAAGGGCATCTCGATCGAGGAGGCGCCGGTCAAGCGCGCGATCTCCTCGGCCCCGGTGGTCAAGCCGATCAAGGTGACGGCGCCGAACTCGGTCTTCGCGCTCGGCAACGCCTTCAGCAAGTAAGCCCGGGCGCCTGCCGACCGGAGCCTGCGGCTCCGTCTCGGCTGCCGCCGGGCCCCGCCCCTTCCCCGTTTCGCCAGCCCGCCGTGCCTTTCACGCCGAGCCCGCCATCGACATGACCCCGCACTTCCCGATCTACCTCGACTACGGTGCCACCAACCCCTGTGACCCGCGCGTCGTCGACGCCATGGTCCCCTGGTTGCGCGAGCATTTCGGCAACCCCGCCTCGCGCAGCCACGCCTGGGGCTGGGAGGCGGAAGAAGCCGTCGAGAAGGCCCGTGCCGAGGTGGCGGCCCTGGTGGGCGCGGACCCGCGGGAGATCGTCTGGACCTCCGGCGCGACCGAGTCGAACAACCTTGCCATCAAGGGCGCGGCGCAGTTCTACAAGGGCCGCGGCAAGCACGTGATCACCGTCAAGACCGAGCACAAGGCCGTGCTCGACACGGTGCGCGAGCTGGAGCGCCAGGGCTTCGACGCCACCTACCTGGACGTGCAGGAAGACGGCCTGATCGACCTGAACCGCCTGAAGGACGCGATCCGCCCGGACACCATCCTGATCTCGGTCATGTTCGTGAACAACGAGATCGGCGTGATCCAGGACATCCCCGCGATCGGCGCCCTGTGCCGCGAGCGCGGGATCATCTTCCACGTCGACGCCGCGCAAGCCACTGGCAAGACGCCCATCGACCTGGCCACGCTGCCGGTCGACCTGATGAGCCTGGCCTCGCACAAGACCTACGGCCCCAAGGGCATCGGCGCGCTCTACGTGCGCCGCAAGCCGCGGGTGCGGCTGGAGGCGCAGATGCACGGCGGCGGCCACGAGCGGGGCATGCGCTCCGGCACCCTGCCCACCCACCAGTGCGTGGGCATGGGCGAGGCCTTCCGCATCGCCCGCGAGGAGATGGCCACCGAGCTGCCGCGCATCCGCGCGCTGCAGCAGCGCCTGATCACCGGCCTGGCCGACGTCGAGCAGACCTTCCTGAACGGCCACGCCACCCAGCGCGTGCCGCACAACGTGAACATGAGCTTCAACTTCGTCGAAGGCGAGTCGCTGATCATGGGCATCAAGGGCCTGGCGGTCTCGTCCGGCTCGGCCTGCACCTCGGCCAGCCTGGAGCCCAGCTATGTGCTGCGCGCGCTGGGCCGCAGCGACGAACTCGCCCACAGCAGCCTGCGCATGACCCTGGGCCGCTTCTCCACCGAGGAGGAGATCGACTACGCCGTGGCCACCATCCGCGAGAACGTGGGCAAGCTGCGCGAGCTCTCGCCGCTTTGGGAAATGCATCAGGATGGGATCGACCTGAGCACCATCCAGTGGGCGGCGCACTGAGCGCCCACCCGGCACCGCACTGACAGGAGCAACACCATGGCCTACAGCGACAAAGTCATCGACCACTACGAGAACCCCCGCAACGTCGGCTCCTTCGCCAAGGGCGACGAGGACGTCGGCACCGGCATGGTCGGCGCGCCGGCCTGCGGCGACGTGATGAAGCTGCAGATCAAGGTCAACCCCGAGACCGGCCGCATCGAGGACGCGAAGTTCAAGACCTACGGCTGCGGTTCGGCCATCGCCAGCAGCTCGCTGGTCACCGAATGGGTCAAGGGCAAGAGCCTGGACGAGGCGCTGACGATCAAGAACACGCAGATCGCCGAGGAACTGGCCCTGCCGCCCGTGAAGATCCACTGCTCCATCCTGGCCGAAGACGCGATCAAGGCGGCGGTGGACGACTACAAGGCCCGCCATCCTGGCCAGGCCGAGGCTTGATCCGACCATGGCCGTGACCCTGACCGAAGCCGCCGCGCGGCACGTGACCCGCTACCTCGCCCGCCGCGGCAAGGGCGTGGGCGTGCGCCTGGGCGTGAAGACCACCGGCTGCTCGGGCCTGGCCTACAAGCTCGAGTACGCCGACGAGGTGGCCCCGGAAGACGTGATCTTCGAGGGCCACGGCGTCAAGGTGCTGATCGATCCGAAGAGCCTGCCCTACCTCGACGGCACCGAGCTGGACTTCGTCCGCGAGGGCCTCAACGAGGGCTTCAAGTTCCACAACCCGCGCGAGCGCGACCGCTGCGGCTGCGGCGAGTCCTTCCGGGTCTGACCCTCCGCAGGCGCCGGTCGCCGGGCGGGCCCGGTGCGCGCGCGCTTCGCACCCCTTGACGCGGCCCCCGGGCCGCGTTGTCGTTCCTCCCGGGCCCTGCGCCACCGCACCGCTGCCTTGCCACGATGAGCCTGCCTGCCCTCGACGCCGACGATTTCCAGCTCTTCGGCCTGCCCGCCCGCCAGGCGCAGGACCGGGCCGAGATCGACCGTCGCTGGAAGGAGCTGCAGGCCGCCGCCCACCCCGACCGCCATGCCGCCGCCGGGGCCGCCGCGCAGCGGGTGGCCATGCAGTGGGCGGTGCGCATCAACGAGGCCCATCGCCGGCTGAAGGACCCGCTGCAGCGCGCCGCGCTGCTGTGCGAGCTGGCCGGCGCGCCGATCGAGGCCGAGCGCAACACCGCGATGCCGGCTGACTTCCTGATGCAGCAGATGGCCTGGCGCGAAGCCCTGGACGAGGCGGGCGAGGCCCTGCCCGCCATCGAGGCGCTCGACGCCGAGCTGCAGGCCGAGCAGCGCCGCCGCCTGGCCGCGGTCGAAGCCCTGCTCGACGGTCAGCCCCGCGACGCCGCCGCCGCCGCCCGCGAGGTGCGTGCCCTCATGTTCATCAAGCGCTTTGCAGCCGATGTGCAGGACCGGCTCGACGCGCTGGGACAATGACGCCCTGATTCCCGATTCCCGATGGCCCTCCTCCAGATCTCCGAACCCGGCCAGTCGCCGGACCCGCACCAGCGCCGCATCGCCGTCGGCATCGATCTCGGCACCACGCACTCCCTGGTGGCCGCCGTGCGTTCCGGCGTGCCGGAATGCCTGCCGGATGCCCAGGGCCGCGTGCTGCTGCCCTCGGCCGTGCGCTACCTCGACGGCGGTCGCCGCGTGATCGGCCACGAGGCGCTGGCCGCGCAGGCCGAGGACCCGGAGCACACCCTGGTCTCCGTCAAGCGCTTCATGGGCCGGCGCCTGGCCGACCTGCGCGAGGCCGCGACGCTGCCCTACCGCTTCGAGGACGGCCCCGGCATGGTGGCCCTCGCGACCCGGGCCGGCCTGAAGTCGCCGGTCGAGGTCTCGGCCGAGATCCTGGCCACCCTGCGCTTCCGCGCCGAGGACAGCTTCGACACCGACGAGCTGTTCGGCGCCGTCATCACCGTGCCGGCCTACTTCGACGACGCCCAGCGCCAGGCCACCAAGGACGCCGCCCAGCTGGCCGGCCTGAACGTGCTGCGCCTCATCAACGAGCCCACGGCTGCGGCCATCGCCTACGGCCTGGAGCATGGCAGCGAGGGCCTGTACGCGGTCTACGACCTGGGCGGCGGCACCTTCGACATCTCGCTGCTGCGCCTTCAAGAGGGCGTGTTCGAGGTCGTGGCCACCGGTGGCGATGCCGCCCTGGGCGGCGACGACTACGACCAGGCCCTGGCCGCCTGGGCCCTGGCCCAGACGGGCCGCAGCGTCTCGACCCCGCAGGACAAGCGCACCCTGCTCGTCGCCGCCCGCACGGCCAAGGAAGCGCTCAGCGCCGCCGGGACCGTCACGCTGGAGGCCCCCCTCGGCGACGGCCCGCTGCGCCTGCCGCTGGACCGCGCCACCTTCGCCCAGCTCAGCCGCCCGCTGACCGACCGCACCCTCGCCGCCGTCAAGCGCGTGCTGCGCGACGCCGGCGTCACGCGCGACGAGGTGCATGGCGTCGTGCTGGTCGGCGGCTCCACGCGCATGCCGGTCGTGCGCGAGGCGGTCGAGGCCCACTTCGGCTTCGCGCCCCTGACCAACCTGAACCCCGACGAAGTCGTCGCCCTGGGCGCGGCCCTCCAGGCCCACCAGCTTGCCGGCAACACCACCAACGGCCTGCTGCTGCTGGACGTGACCCCGCTCTCGCTCGGCCTGGAGACCATGGGCGGCCTGGTCGAGCGCATCGTGCCGCGCAACAGCACGCTGCCGATCGCCCAGGCCCAGGACTTCACCACCTTCAAGGACGGCCAGACCGCCCTGGCCCTGCACGTGGTGCAGGGCGAGCGCGAGCAGGTCGAGCACTGCCGCTCGCTCGCGCGCTTCGAGCTGCGCGGCATCCCGCCGATGGTGGCCGGCGCCGCGCGCATCCGCGTCACCTTCACCGTCGACGCCGACGGCCTGCTGAGCGTGGCCGCCCGCGAGCAGGTCTCGGGCGTCGAGGCGCAGATCACCGTCAAGCCCAGCATCGGCCTGTCCGACGATCAGATCGCCGCGATGCTGCAGGACGGCTTTGCCACCGCCGAGGGCGACATGCGCGACCGCGCCCTGCGCGAGGCGCGCGTCGAGGTCGATCGCCTCGTGCTGGCCACCCGCGCTGCGCTGGCCGCCGACGGCGACCTGCTCGACGAGGACGAAACCGCCCGGGTCGAGGCCGCCATGCAGGCGGCCGAGGCCCGCGCCCGCCAGCCCGATGCCGAGGCGGATGCCGCCGCCATCGATGCCGCCGTCAAGGCCCTGGCCGAGGCCACCGAGGACTTCGCGGCCCGCCGCATGAACCGCGGCATCCGCCAGGCCCTGTCGGGCCGCCGCATCGACGAGGTCTGAGCCCGCCGGCCGCGCCCGTTTCCATCAAGGACATCCATGCCCCTCATCCGCATCCTGCCGCATCCCGAGTACTGCCCCCAGGGCACCGAGGTGCAGGCCGATCCCGGCACCTCGATCTGCGAAGCCCTGCTCGAGCATGGCATTGCGATCGAGCACGCCTGCGACATGAGCTGCGCCTGCACCACCTGCCACGTGATCGTGCGCGAGGGCTTCCGCAGCCTCAACGACATGGACGAGAACGAGGAAGACCTGCTCGACCGCGCCTGGGGCCTGGAGCCCGATTCGCGCCTGAGCTGCCAGGCCTTCATCGCCCAGCAGGACCTGGTGGTCGAGATTCCGAAGTACTCGATCAACCACGCCAAGGAAAACCACTGAGCCGCCGGAGTCTCACGCGATGAGCCGCCAGATCATCCTCGATACCGAGACCACCGGCCTGTCCGCCGTCGACGGCGACCGGGTGATCGAGATCGGCTGCGTCGAGTTGCTCAACCGTCGCCTGACCGGCCGCAACCTGCACCTCTACCTCAACCCGGAGCGCTCCAGCCATCCGGAGGCCCTGAAGGTGCACGGCCTGAGCGACGAGTTCCTCGCCGACAAGCCCAAGTTCGCCGCGGTCGCCGAGCGCCTGCTCGACTACCTCGCGGGCGCCGAGCTGATCATCCACAACGCGGCCTTCGACCTGGGCTTTCTCGATGCCGAGCTCGAGCGGCTCGGCCGCCCGCCGCTGCGCCAGCACGTGGATGGCGTGCTCGACACCCTGCTGCTGGCACGCGAGACCTGGCCCGGCAAGTCGGCCTCGCTCGATGCGCTGTGCAAGCGGCTGGAGGTCGACAACAGTGGCCGCCAGCTGCACGGCGCGCTGCTCGATGCCGAGCTGCTGGCCGAGGTCTACCTGCGCATGACGCGCGGGCAGGACTCGCTGGTCATCGACAGCCTGGAGGGCGCGGAGAACCCGCTGGCGGCCGGCGCCCTGAGCAGCTCGGCCGATTGGGCCCGGACCCCGCTGATCGCCGTGCCCGTCAGCCCCGAGGACGAGGCCGCCCACGCCGCCCTGCGGGCCGATCTCGACAAGGCCTGCGGTGGCTTGTCCAAGTGGTCTGCGTTCATGGCATAATCCCGTTTCTCGACGGATGAGAGCCCAGCGCAGCTCATCAGGCAAGAAGCTCTCGGTAGGTTTTTGCCGTCGGTCCCGGACATCCGGGCGGTTAGCTCAGCGGTAGAGCACTGCCTTCACACGGCAGGGGTCGCAGGTTCGAACCCTGCACCGCCCACCAAGAAATCAAGCACCTGGCAGCGATGCCCGGTGCTTTTTTCTTGGTGCTTCCTGTGTTGTTCCGGCCCATGCCGGCCCCGGGGCGACGAGTGGGCCGCCGAGCCGCGCGACGGCGGCCCGACCCCGGCTGCGGCCCCGGGGATTCAGTCGGCCTGCAGGGCGCGGTTCACGCCATTGCACAGCGCCTGCACGCAGGCCGTGATGATGTTGGCGTGCACCCCGGCACCGAAGGTGCTGCGTCGGCCCACCTTCACTTCCACGATGGCGCAGGCCTGCGCACTGCCGTCATCCTGGCCGCTGGCCAGGGCGCGTTCCTCGTAGCCGTGCAGCTCCACCGCCAGGCCGGCCGAGCCCAGGGCCTGCACCGCCGCGTGGAGGGGGCCGTTGCCGTGGCCATGCAGCAGGCGGGCCTGCCCCGCCAGGATCACGTTCAAGGCCAGGCCCTGGCCGCCGTCCTGCTCCCTCAGCTCGTGGCCCTGGTAGCTCAGGGCCGGGCCCGGGCGGACGTAGGTGGCCGCGAACAGCTGCCAGATGTCGTCCGAACTGAGCTCTCCTCCCTGACGGTCGGCGGCCTCCTGCACCACCGAGGAGAACTCGATCTGCATGCGGCGCGGCATCACCACCCCGTGATCGGTTTCGAGCAGGTAGGCCACGCCGCCCTTGCCCGACTGGCTGTTGACCCGGATCACGGAGTCGTAGCTGCGGCCCAGGTCCGCCGGGTCGATGGGCAGGTAGGGCACGTTCCACCGCTCGCCGGCCTTCTGAGCGGCGAAGCCCTTCTTGATGGCGTCCTGGTGGGAGCCCGAGAAGGCGGTGAAGACCAGGTCGCCCGCGTAGGGGTGACGGGGGTGAACGGGCAGTTGGGTGCAGTGCTCGGCGGTGCGCACGACGGCATTGATGTCGGAGAAGTCCAGCCCCGGATGCACGCCCTGGGTGTAGAGGTTCATGGCCAGGGTCACGAGGTCGACGTTGCCGGTGCGCTCGCCGTTGCCGAACAGGCAGCCTTCCACGCGGTCGGCGCCGGCCATCAGGCCCAGTTCGGCGGCGGCCACGGCGGTGCCGCGGTCGTTGTGTGGGTGCAGGCTGAGGATCACGCTGTCGCGGCGGGCCAGGTGGCGGTGCATCCACTCGATCTGGTCGGCATAGACGTTGGGCGTGGTCAGCTCCACCGTGGTGGGCAGGTTCAGGATGACCTTGCGCTCCGGGGTGGCGCCCCAGGCGGCAGTCACGGCATCGCAGACCTCCAGGGCGAAGTCGAGCTCGGTGCCGGTGAAGGTCTCGGGGCTGTATTCGAGCTGGATCTCGGTCTCGGGCAGGGTGGCCGCGATCTCGCGCACCAGCTTCACGCCGGCCACGGCCATCTCGCGCACCTCGTCGCGGCTCATGTTGAAGACGATGTCGCGGAAGGGCTTGGACGTGGCGTTGTAGACGTGGACGATGGCCTTCCTGGCGCCCCGCACCGATTCCAGGGTGCGGCGGATCAGGTGCTCGCGGGCCTGGGTCAGCACCTCGATGGTCACGTCCTCGGGGATCAGCCGCTCCTCGATGAGCCGGCGCACGAAGTTGAAGTCGGTGTCGGAGGCCGAGGGGAAGGCGACCTCGATCTCCTTGAAGCCGATGGCGCACAGGGTCTGGAACATGCGCAGCTTCTTCTCGCCGTTCATGGGCTCGAAGAGCGACTGGTTGCCGTCGCGCAGGTCGGTGCTCATCCACCGGGGGGGCTTGCGGATCACCTGGTCGGGCCAGCTGCGGTCCTTCAGGCCCACGGGCGGGAAGGCGGTGTACTTGGTGTGCGGGGTGGCGAGCATGGCGGGCCTCGGGGGTCGGTCCAGACGGGGAAGGGCTTCGTGAGCCGGTCTGGGCACTTTAAGCCGGAGAGCCTGGCAGGTTCTGCTGACTTCGTGCAGAAAAAGATTCATCATTGGCAGGTAATGCCATTGAAAGCCGGAATCACGCCATGTCCCATATCCTTGACTCGTATGACCGGCAGATCCTCGCCCTGCTGCAGGAGGACGGA
This sequence comes from uncultured Rubrivivax sp., assembly GCA_964433315.1. GTDB lineage: Bacteria > Pseudomonadota > Gammaproteobacteria > Burkholderiales > Burkholderiaceae_C > Aquariibacter. Next base: position 1,932 of record CAYSQO010000043.1, on the reverse strand, counting down.
CGCATCAGCAACCAGGACCTGGCCGACCGCATCGGCCTGTCGCCCTCGCCCTGCCTGAGGCGGGTGCGCATGCTGGAGGACTCGGGCGTGATCGCGGGCTACCGCGCGCTGCTGGACGCCCGCAAGCTCGGCCTGTCGCTCATGGCCCTGATCGGCATCTCCATGGACAAGCACACGCCCGAGCGCTTCCAGGCGCTGGAGGCGGTGATCCGCGACCTCCCCGAGGTGCTGGAGTGCCTGCTCATCACCGGGCAGGCGGCCGACTACCAGGTGAAGGTGATGGTGCGCGACATGGACGCCTACCAGCACCTACTGCTCAACCGCATCACGCAGATTCCGGGCGTGACGGGCGTGCACACCAGCTTCGTGCTGCGCCGGGTGGTGGACCGGACACGGCTGCCCCTGGGCTGAGGCACGCACCGGGCCGCACCGCCGTGGGCCCTGTGGACCGGCCGGGGCGATGAGCTTGCACCACGCTGCCCGGCGGCCCGGGCCCGCGCTTACCAGGGGATTTCCTCGCCTCGATGGTCCACGAACCAGGCCCCCCGGCGGGGCTTGAGCCCGTCCAGGGCCCGCATGAGGCCGCCGACCGCGTCGCGGGCGGACAGGGTGGGGTGCCCCGCCAGGAAGGGGGCCGACAGCGCCGAGGGCACCGTGCCCGGTTGCAGGGCCGCGAACACGGCCTCAGGGCGGCTGCGGCCGGTCTCCAGGGCCGCCGTCTGCAGCAGCATGTTGCCGGCAGCCTTCGCCGCGCGGTAGCCGTACCAGCCCCCGGCACGGTTGTCGCCGATGCTGCCGACCCGGGCCGACAGCACGGCGAACAGGCTGCGGCCACTGCGCGGCAGCAGGGGCACGAAGTGCTTGAGCACCAGGGCGCGGCCGATGGCGTTGACCTGGAAGGCCCGGGCCAGGGCCTGCGGATCGAGCTCGTCCAGCCGCTTCTCCGGCCCGCGGCCGTCCAGGCTCAGGGCCCCGCAGGCGTCCACGATGAGCGCCAGCGGCCCCTCGGCCCGCAGGCTGGCCGCGGCGGTCTGCAGGCTGGCTTCGTCCTCCAGGACGATGGCTGGCGTACTGCGGCGGCTCAGGCCGTGCACCGCGGCGCAGCGGGGGTCGGCCTGCAGGGCGTCGACCCAGGCGGACCCGATCGTGCCGCTGGCCCCCAGGACCAGCGCGCGGTAGCCCTCGGGCAGGCTGTGCAGGGAGGGGGCAGGCATGCGCCGGACTGTGCCGCACGCGCTGGCCGCCGGCCGCTCAGGGGCTTTGTGCCGGCCCCGGCGGCTCGCCGGCCGGCGGCGCGGGCTCCAAGGCCTGCGGTGGCCCGCCACCCGCGCGCAGCATCAGGTGCTGCAGGCCGCGGTAGAGCGGGCTGGGCAACCAGGGCGCCGGCCCCGCGGGCTCGGCCAGCGAAAGCTCCGGCCAGCGCTGCAGCAGCTCGCGCAGCAGGGTCTCGGCCTCCAGCAGGGTCAGGGCGGCCCCGAGACAGACATGCGGACCGCTGCCGAAGGCCAGGGCCCCGGGGGCCGGGCGGTCCGGGTCGAAACGCTCGGGCTCGGCGTGGCGCGCGGGATCGCGGTTGGCCGCGCCGATCAGCAGGATCACCAGCTGCCCCCGCGCCAGCCACTGGCCCGCGCGCACATGGCCCTGGGCCACGCGCCGCACCGTGTACTGCACGGGGCTGTGCAGGCGCAGCACCTCGCGGACGACGCGCGGCACGGCCTGCGGCTCGGCACGCAGCCGCGCCCACAGGCCGGGGGTGGACAGCACCGTCTGGAGCAGGCTGCCCAGCAGGTGGCGGGTGGTCTCGTGGCCGGCGAAGAGCAGCATCACGGCCTGGGCCAGCAGTTCGTCGGCGTGGGGCAGCAGGCCGGCCGCCTCGCCCGCCAGCAGGCGGTCGAGCAGGTCGGGGGCGGGGGCCCCGGCCGGGGGGGGCGG